>CAZTGH010000523.1:0-3607 GCA_964612985.1 uncultured Pirellulales bacterium | reverse complement strand
ACGTGCTGTGCGAGAAGCCCCTGGCGATGAACTCGGGCGAGTCGCGCGAACTGGTGGAGCTGGCGACCAGGAGCGGCCTGGCCGCGGGCGTCAACTACAACATCCGCTACTATCCGCTGTGCCTGGAGGCGGCCGACCTGATCCGACAAGGCGACCTGGGCGAGGTCTATTCCGTCTGCGGCAGGTATGTCCAGGACTGGCTGCTCTATCCGACCGACTACAACTGGCGGGTGCTGGCGGAGGAGGGAGGTGAACTGCGGGCGATCGCCGACATCGGTACGCACTGGCTCGACCTGGTCCATGCGATCAGCGGCCTGGAGGTCGAGGCGGTCTGTGCGGATCTGTCGACGGTCCATCCAATTCGCCAGCGTCCGCTGGGCGAGGTCGAGACGTTCAAGGGCAAGGAGCAGGGCGGACCAGCGCCGACCGAGCCGGTGGAGATTACCACGGAGGATTACGGAGCGGTGCTGATCCGCTTCGCGGGCGGGGCGCGGGGGTGCATGGAGGTCTCGCAGGTGACCGCGGGAAGGAAGAATTGTCTGCGGTACGAGATCGCAGGCTCGAAGGGCGCGCTGGCGTGGTGCAGCGAGCAGCCCAATGAACTGTGGATGGGCCATCGAGAGCGGCCCAACGAGAGCCTGATTCGCGATCCGGCGCTGTTGGGCGAGCGGGCGCGGCACTTCGCCAACTATCCGGGTGGGCACTGCGAAGGGTTTCCCGACACCTTCAAGCAGTGCTTCCGTTCGTTCTACGAGTATATCGAGGCGGGCGACTTCTCGGCGCCGCCGACGTTTCCGACGTTTGCCGATGGGCATCGTGAGATCGTACTGTGCGAGGCCATTCTGCAAAGCCATCGGCAGCAGGGCTGGGTCGAACTGAAAGGAGAGCGTTCATGAAGCTGGGATTCGTCAGTGCCATATTGCCCGATCTGTCGCTGGAAGAGGTGGCGGCGTTTGCTTCGGAGGCGGGCTATTCGTGCGTCGAGCTGATGTGCTGGCCCAAGGGCAAGGCGGAACGCCGGTATGCGGGTGTGACGCACGTCGACGTGACAGGGTTCAAGCCTGCCGATGCCGAGAAGGTGCGTTCGATGATGAAGGACGCGGGGGTGAGCATCAGCGCGCTGGGGTATTATCCGAACTACCTGACGCCCAACGCGGACGAGGCGAAGGCGGTGACGGCGCATTTCAAGAAGGTGATCGCGGCGTCGGCGCTGCTGGGCGTCGGGCGGGTGACGACGTTCATCGGGCGGGACTGGACGAAGTCGGTCGAGCAGAACTGGGGTCGCTTCAGGAAGGTGTGGGTTCCGCTGGTGACCTTTGCGGAAGAGCACGGGGTGCGGATCTGCATAGAGAACTGCCCGATGCTGTTTACGAATGACGAATGGCCCGGCGGCAAGAACCTGGCGCACAGCCCTCAGATCTGGCGACGGATGTTCGAGGAGATCCCGTCGGAATACTTCGGGCTCAACTACGATCCATCGCACATGGTCTGGCAGCAGATGGACTACATCAAGCCCCTGTGGGAGTTCAAGGACCGCATTTTCCACGCGCACGCCAAGGACGTGAGGCTCGATCGCGATCGGCTCGACGACGTCGGCATTCTCGCGACGCCCCTGCAATACCACAGTCCCAAGCTGCCGGGGTTGGGCGAGGTGGACTGGGGACGGTTCTGTTCGGTGCTGGGCGAGACCGGGTACGAGGGGCCCGTCTGCGTCGAGGTGGAGGATCGAGCGTACGAGGGATCGCTGGAGATGCGGAAGGCGGCGCTGCGGCAGAGCGCGCGGTTCCTTCGGCAGTTCATGCCCTGAGGACGACGGCAGGTCGTGCGTCCCCGCTCGTTCTGCGAGCATCGAAACGATAGCAGTCAGGAGTTGCCATGGATTACACGTATACCGATATTGCGAAGATGATCGACCATTCGCTGCTGAACCCGACGTTGACGGACCGCGACCTGGAGAAGGGGTGCCGACTGGCGCTCGAGTACGACGTTGCCAGCGTGTGCATTCTGCCCTACTATCTCCAGCGATGCGCCGAGATCCTGGCGGGTAGCACGGTGATGGCCAGCACGACGATCGGCTTTCCGCATGGAGGGCACACGACCGCGATCAAGGTGGCGGAGGCGGAGCGGGCGCTGGCCGATGGAGGTCAGGAGCTGGACATGGTCGTCAATATCAGCAAGGTCCTCAGCGGCGACTGGGACTACGTCCGCAGCGACCTGGCGGCGGTCATCGAGTTGACGCACGCGCAGGGGCAGAAGGTCAAGGTGATCTTCGAGAACTGCTATCTGAATGACGAGCAGAAGATCAGGCTCTGTGAGATCTGTTCGTCGCTGGAGGCCGACTGGGTCAAGACCTCCACGGGGTATGGGACCGGTGGTGCGACGATCGAGGACCTGAAGCTCATGCGGGCGCATTGCCCCGAGCAGGTGCAGGTCAAGGCGGCAGGAGGCGTTCGCGATCTCGACAGGCTGCTGGAGGTTCGCGCGATCGGCGTGACCCGCTGCGGCGCGACGCGCACCGCCGAGATGCTCGACGAGTGCAAACGCCGCCTCGCCGCCGGCTGACGCAGGGCGTCCGTCCCCGCACGACAACTGCACAGGTGCCAGCGTGGCAACCTCGTCGAATTGACGCTGTGGATCGTTTCCCAGCCTCGTGAGAGATTTCCGAAGGTGACGGCGAGGCATGCCTCGCCCCTACGAAACGTACGGCGGAGGGGCATATGCGACCTTGTCGGGTGCGGTCGGAATACGGTGGCACTTGGGTCGGCTGCATGCGCGTTGTCATTTGGACGGGAGCGAAGCGGAATGGAGGAATCTGGCAGGAAAGAGGCGTCAGCGGCGTTTCGCCGCGGTTTCAGGCGCAATGGTTCGTTGACGCCTCCAAGGGGCAGATCCAAGGCTGCGTGCTGACTTGTTCGGGGCCAGATCCCTCGACTTCGCTCCGCTCCGCTCGGGATGACAGAAAGGATAGACCGGTCGAGATGACAGACGGAGCCCAGAGCAAGCCTCAGAGCGGCGATGAGAAGGCACAGTCTGACCCCGCCTCCATTTGCCAGACGCACGTACCTTATCCGGCTCCCGCGAATTTGCTTGATTTGGATTGTGCGAGGTGGGTAGAGTCTGGGCAGGGAGAGGGCGAAGGACAGGATGGTGGTTGGGGTGTCAGGGAGGATGCCGATGTGGAGGATGGCGGTCGTTTTTCTGGTTGTGGCTTCGCCAGCGGGCAGCGTTCGCGCGGAGTTGTGCGCGGTGGCTTTCGGCGAGGTCGAGCGGGCGGAGAGGGCTGCGCCCTGTGAGCGGATGGGCTGCGCTTCGGATGACTTCGTGTATCACTGGCGCGCGGCCTGGCTGGGGTGGTCCAGTGCAGCGGTGTTCGTCGGAGTGGACGAAACGGCGCGGGCTTGCTGGGGTGGAAGGATCGGCGGCGGCTATGCGCATTCGGCGTCCGGCGGAATCGACTCGGCGGGCGAGGCGATCGACCGGTGGTGGTACGTCTATCTGGACGAGCAGCGGTATCGCTTTCTCGATCGGACGCAGTACCTGCTTCTGGGCGGACCGTCGGACTGGCGCTGGCGTTATGGTCTCTGGCCCGATGTATATTGGCCGGCGG
>CAZTGH010000522.1:0-3608 GCA_964612985.1 uncultured Pirellulales bacterium | reverse complement strand
GGCGAAGCGACGGTGGTCGACGGGTGGGTGGCCCAGCAGGCGGGCGATGCGGCCGAGGAGGCTGCCTCCGCTGGCGGCGAGGGCCAGTTCGGGGGCGCGGTGGCGCAGCTCTTCGAGGCAGGTCAGGGCGCGGGCGTAGCGGCGGGAATCGCCACAGACAGCGACGGCGACGTCGTCGCAGCAGTTCTCGCGCTCGTCGCGGATGCGGTCCGAGATCCACCAGACGGCAGGGTGATAGAAGCCCAGGATCTCGATGAGGGTCTGGGCGATGTTGACGAGGTAGTCGCAGCGGCGGACGTGGGCCAACTCGTGGGCGAGGATGGCTTGGAGTTGTTCGGTGGTGAGGCCGGAAAGCGCGCTGGCGGGCAGCAGGATGACGGGCCTGGATACCTCAGTCAGTGCCAGCGTCACCGGGGCAATGCGACGGCGAGAAGCAGCGCCAGGCACGACGCGACGTAACGGGCGTTTGAGAAGGAAGAGCCAAAGACGAGGCGCTTCCTTCCCAAAGCAGGCCTACTGTGTATTTTTGCAGAAGTCCGGCGATGATACCGATGACCGTCATGAGCAATGCACGCGATGCATTGATGTTCTGTCCCACCATCGCGGCGCCGCTGGTCAACTCAGGATGACAAAGGAGTGTCGGAACGGGGGTGCCATTGGATTGTCATGGTGAGGAGGGAAGGAGAAAGCCCCCGGGACCGGGTGGGTCGCGGGGGCTGGAGGGCCTCTTCGCATTAAGTGGATGGGAGGGGTCAGTATTGCTTCATGGGCTGGGGCTCGGGGTCGGGCTGGTCGCGGTGTTCGAGGAGTTGCTGGATCATCTCTCTCATCTGCTGGATCTGTTGGTTTAGGCCGTTGACCTGGCCTCGCAGTTCCTCGACCTGTCGCTGGACGTCGGGGGAGGCCTGCGGGCTGGAGACGCGAGCGCGCGTCGTGCCGCGGCCGTAGGCGGTTCCATAGGGGCCAGATTGGTATGGAGAACTAGCGCGTCCTTCGCTGCGGCGTTCATCCGGATCTCGCTCGCTGCGCAGGTGACTGAGGTCGCGTCTGCGTGCGTCGATCCGTGCTTCGAGAGCTCTCGCGTGGGCATGCAGACGAGCCAGGTTCCGGCGAAGCTCGGTGGCTTCAGCGGTGTCACCTCGACCCCGCTGCTCGAGGTCAAGAAGTCCGCGCTCCATGCCCGCGATTTGTCGGGCGATTTCGCTGACGAACTCCTCGTCCATGCTAAGCCCACGCTCCAGCTCCCAGGCGTGCATCTCGGGATCGAGGCGCTCGAGTTCCTCTCGAACGTCGGCCCTCTCTCGCTCGGACTGTTCCAGGGTCGCGCGGCGGTTACGGCTCTCTTCGCTATCCGGATCGTCGGACTGCGCCAACGATCGGGCCATTTCAGCGATCTGTCTATCGAGTTCCAGCAGGCGATTCCGGAGGTCGCGTACGCGGTCGTCGGGTTCAAGGGTAAGCCGTTCGCGCTGTGGTGTGCGGCTGATCGCTTCTCGCCGTGCTCTCTCGGCTCTGTCGCGTGATTCGGCTTGCCGCATCTCGAAGTCGGATCTTGTCGCCCGGGCTCTGGCACGCGCTTCGGCTTGTCGGATCTGCACGTCCAATCTCTGCAACTGCTCGCGGAGTTCGCGGGCTTCTTGGCGGTCGGGATCGTCGATCTCGGTCAGACGGCGTTCGATTCGCTCCTGTCGGCGGCGGAGGTCTTCGAGCAGGTCGGCGGCTCCTGGCCTTTGCCTTTGCTGCTCCAGGAGGGGGCGCTGGGGCGGAACGGGTCGGCCTCCGCGGTTCAGCGTCTGGATCTGTCGTTCGATGGCGCCGATCTGGTCGTGCAGGGTGCGCAGCTCGGCGCGCAGGACCTCGGTCTCTTCGTCCGGCTCGTCACCTCGCTGCTGCAGGGCGCGTTCGGTTTCTTCGGCTTGGGCGATGAGCTGGTCGAGCAGGCGTTGCAGGACGTTGCGTCGGCCCGTGAGAGCGGGCTCGCGCAGTTCGTTTCGTTCGCCCTGGACCATGGGATCGGCCGGCTCGGGCGGGGCGGGCTCGCGCTGGGCCAGGGCAACGGCGGTTGTGGCCAGCATGGTCAGGAGCGTCAGGGCCAGCGTCCAGCGCCGGCTGATTCTCGGGTTGCCCTGTTGGTCTTTCACGATTCGGTAGATTCTCGCTTTCATGGTTCTCTCCTTGCCTACAACGGTGGGCAGAAACGCCACGCGTCTCTGCGGTGAAAGATGCAGTAGGGATTCGGCGTAATCGGCGGCGGGTTGTCCGGCGGCCAGCACCCAGTCGTCACAGGCGTGTTCGCTGAGTCGGGCCAGGCGGGTTCGCGCCCACCAGATGAACGGGTGCCAGGGGATGGCGACGGTGAGAAGCTCGGCGAAGAGTCCGCTGTGGTGATCGCGGCGCTGGAGATGGGCCAGCTCGTGGCAGAAGATACCGGTCCAGTCGGTGTGATTGGCTGGTATGCGGCCAGGTTGGTGGACGAGGAGGATGGGCGGGCGGCTCCAGCACCAGATGACGGGACTATGCACTTTGGCATGTCTGGCGATGGCGAGGGGCTGGCGCACTTCCAGACGTGCCTGGGCGGTGCGGAGGGCGCTGCGCATGGCGGCGTCGTGGACGGGTTCGCTCGTGTGCAGGAGCCGCAAACCCAGTACGAATTGAAGCAGCAGGCGAGCGAACAGGGCGGTGGAACAGGCGGCCCAGCAGGCGAGGCCGATCGTTGTCCAGGCTATGGGGGCTGCCTCTGGATCTGCGACGGCAGCGGGTATTGTCGTGGGTGGGACGAGGGCGGTCGTCACAGGCTGGAAGTCGAAGCGGTGCGGGGTCGATTCGTCGAGGAACGTGGTCTCAACGAAGACAGGCATCGATCCTTCCGACTGCTGGAGCGCAGGTGGCTGGTAAGGCAGAAGGCCCAGGTCGAAATGGCGGGCGAGGAGGTACGCCGCGGGCGTGAGTACGGATGCGACCAGCGCGATCATGAGAGCGTGATGCGCTCGGGCGGGGCAGCGACGCAACAGGTAGCTGGCGGCCAGACCAGCGGCGATGCACGCGGTGCTCTGGAGCAACAGGAGGGCCCAGAGCGGAATCTCGGAGAGGAAAGAACCGATCATTTCCGCTTCTCCTTTCGCTTTTCCTCGATCATCTTACGCAACTCGTTCAGGTCGCTCTCGCTGAGGTCGCCTTCCTGGATCAGGTGCTGGAACATGGCGACGGCGTTGCCATCGAAGACGCGTTTGACGAAGCGTTTGACGGAACCGGCGCCGGCCTGTTGGCGGGTGTAGGTGGGGAAGTAGACGTAGCTCTTGCCCTCGGGGCGGTGGTCGAGCCAGCCGGCGCGTTCGAGTTTCTGGAGCGTGGTCAGGATGGTGGTATAGGCGAGCTGCCTCTTGCGGTCGAGGGCGGCGCGTACCTGGTGGACGGTGGCTTCGCCTCGCTCCCAGACGATCTCCATGACATCGCGCTGCAATTGGCCCAGATCGTCGAGTGCGTGCCTGCTCATGGCAGTGATCTCCTGGCTGAACCTTCCGTATCTCGTCTACTGTTGCGCATCGTACTATGCTGCGTAGTAGATGTCAATAAAGAAAAAGAAGATTTTCCGAAAAATCTTGGGGGAG
>CAZTGH010000521.1:0-3616 GCA_964612985.1 uncultured Pirellulales bacterium | reverse complement strand
TTCCGCTTTGACTCCAGACTCTGACGCGACAGTTCCGCTTCGGTGACCAGCGTTTCGAGATCCGGCGGAAGCTCATCGTCGTGGTCATTCGCGTAGATCAAAGAGGCCTTGCCAATGGCCGCCAAATTCGTTGCAGATGTCATCCGAAAGGCGGTCTGGCGTGAGCGGGCCAGAGCGGGCATGAGCACGCCCGCCGCCAGCGCGCCGCCGGCCACGCCCCGAAGGCTCACTTCGAGACCCGTACCCCGATAGTGCGAGTAGAACCCATCGGGTCGAGTGTAGCTGTATTCACACGCGGGCTCCATGTCCTGCACGATCGAACTGATGTTCGGCAGCATCACCGGCAGTTTGACGCCGGCATGCATCGCCGCCATCGTCGCCATGGGCCAGAGCTGCTGGACCTGCATCAACATCTGGGCGAATTGGGCCTGCGAGTCGATGTAGGTCAGACTCAAGAGATTCTCAGGCAAATCCGCCGTCGCCTTCTTATACCCCTCGGTGTCGACCAGGGATGGCGTCTCCTCGCCTCTGGAAGCCACTCGCTTGATCCCCATCGTACAAAGGGCCATGTTGGAGCCGATCACCACCTGGTCTTCGACCACCGCCCACGTCGGCATCACCTGCGCAAAGGCCAGGGCCGGACTGGTCCAGACGTGAATCGTGCGACCTTCCTCATCAGTCTGCGAGCCAACCTGGAGCATCCCTTCTGCCTGTTTGCTGATGAACTCACCGGCCGCCTTCATCGTCGTCTCAAACAGCGCCGCGTCGCGCAGCTTGAGCATCACGACCGCACCGCCCATCGGCGCTTCGACCATCTTCCCCGCCGGCAGGGAATAGAACACCGCCGGACCGGCCAGGCTCCGCAGCAGCCCCTCGCGAATGCGGAAGCCCGCCTCCGACTCGAACTCCGCCAGCCCTTCCTGAACCTCCGGATAGCCCTCGTCGGGCGAAACCGTCTGGAGCGTCTTCATAATCGTGTCGTAAATCTGCCCCAGGTCGAAATTCATCGCGGTGGCATTGACCGCCTGGGCGTCCACCATTCTCAACATGGACAGATCCGCCGGCTGGATCGCCGCAAACAAGCCCGTCCTGGGCTCTGGAATCTCCGCAAATGAACTCGACACGAGGTTGGAACCCGAGAACCCCACCCTCGCGACAATCGTGCCGAGCTTGCTGACACCCAGTTCATCCAGCGCCCGCCGGATCGGGATCAGTTCGCCTCGGTTTCCCGTGCGAAAGGCGAAGCTTTCCACCGTCTGCCAGATCTTCTGGAAGTCTTCATAAACCGCCAGCACATCGCCATGGCCCGCGAGCTTCTGGAGATGATCGGTAGGCTCGGCACGCGGATTCATCAGATACTTCACCGCAACGCCCTGCGAATCGTTCGCGCAGACGACCAAGTAGTCACCCACCCAACCCCAGTAGAGGGGGAACTCTTCGTTGTCCTCGAGCCCGCGCAGGGTCAGCGAACCGACCTGGATCTCGCCGATCTCGTCGGCGCCGACCATGGCTTCCACCTGCGATATCACCGCTTGCAGCTCCGACTTGCGATCGCCCGCATTGAGAATGCCGAACAGGCATGCCGGCGGGCCTTCCGCCGTCTCGGCCTGCGCGACGCCGACAATGATCGGCCGGCTCAGGATCAACCGGCCGTACTGGAGCACCATATTGACGATCTGCGGAATCTGCTCGCCACCATCCTGCTCCCTGGCCTTGGCCATCACTTCGCTCTTGATCTGCTCAACGAAGCTCTGCACGCCGGGATCGTGGCAGATCCGACCCAGAATCGTCTTGGCACACTCATCCTTCAACGCGTCCCCACCGCTGGTGGCAATGAAGTACACAACATCGTCGGGTAGGACCTTCGTCAGTTCCTCCGCTGCCGAGCGAGTCGCCGCCTGAACGAAGCCCCCTGCCAACAGCAGCACCACCACACCTGCCCATGAGACCTTACGCAACCTGTCCATCGCATTCTCCCTTCAAGAAACTCTGGTTATCCCGCAAAACCTTCCGTCAACGTCCCGCTCGACCATAGCGGACTACAAGGCATGGGCCGGGCAGCAGGACTTCGATTCCATGATGCTCGGTGTCGCTGAGCAGCGTCACTCGATTGGCCCCTGGCTTCAAGTGGGCCCGATCAACTTCGATGTCCGTGTGGACCACGTCGTGAATCGCGCGGCCCGAAGTAATCGAATAGGCATGACCGTTGATCCTGAACGGCTCCTTTACCGAGCCTTCGCCTCCGTCCCAGACCTTCACCATCAACCTGGCCGATTCGACATCCGACAGCTCTTGCGGAAGTTGGATCGTTGCCTCCCGCACCTGTGATGCCCGCGACCAGAACGGGATGGGCATATCGCTGCATGTGTACATCTGCACGCGATGGCGCCCCTCGGCAAGGGCAAGCCCATCCAGGATGGGCGTCCAGTACTCCAACCCTTCCTTCAGATGCACCAGCGCCCGCAGCGCCATCGGCTCTTCCTGGTCGGGAATCATCCGCGTATCCCAGGTCATCCCGAAAGGAGCCGAGATAGCTTCGCCAATGTGATGGACGTATTGCCGATTGTGCGTATAGCCATGCCAGTCGTTCGATGCGCCGTCGCCATTGTCATCGAACCCATGATACCGCCCGAAGTACTCGACCGACTCGATCTGTCCTTCCTGTGCTCTAGGGTAGCTCAACCCGATCGACACCTCCTCGCCGAGGATCTTCGCGTCCGAGCCCAGCGAAACCTGCGCCGAGAACTCCTGAAGGCCTCGCTCGACCAGATCGGGATGATCTCGCTTCAGATAACAGCGAATCGCAGTCTCATCGACGATGAAGTGGCCCCAGAAAGTCTGACCCCGGTCGCAGGCAAACTGGACCGCGTTGTTGCCGGTCACCAACTGCGACATCTCCAGGGGCACGATCGGATAGGTGTAGACGCAATGCCCCGCCTCACAGCCTTGATCGGGGATGGTGTATTCCTGCTTGCCATTGAGCAGGAAGCGTTTGTTGGCCGTTTTCGGGTGACCGCCCCAGAGCTCGAGGTATAGATCGGCCCCCTGCAAGCCGAACAGGTCTTCGGGAACCTCGACCAGGGTAAAGCCATTGGCGCGGGCCTCGGGCCTCTTGCCATAGACAGGATGCAGGCTCAGTTCCGCATCGTTGACCCGCAGCATCCGGCCGCTCGAATTGCTGATCGTCGCATCGTATTCGGCCCAGTGCTCGCGAAAAAACACGCCCTCTTCCGCCCAGCGATCTCTCGCACCGCCGGGCTGCGCAGCCGCACCGACTGCCATCGCACCGAACAGGAAGACCGCGAGAGAGAAACTGCGAACCTTGAAGAAGATAGGCATCATGACATTCCCTGTATTCGCACGCAATCGCTGCTTTCGCACCATACCTCATACCCAGCACGTGGCAATTATACGCTCGGGCCGCATCGCGGACAAGTCCGCACCGGCGCACGCAACCCGTTCTACAGCCACAGACGCCCGGCATCGGCGAATATTCACGAAATCCTGGGCCAAGGACCTCGAAACAGCCTGCCGGGACCCCATCAATTGACATCGGCGAAGGTCTGCCCGTAGAATGCCCGCCAGCCTATGGACAGGAATCGGCCATATGGTCACA
>CAZTGH010000520.1:0-3619 GCA_964612985.1 uncultured Pirellulales bacterium | reverse complement strand
CCAGCCCGACATCTCGCGCACCGCCTCGAGCACGCCCGCCGAGGGCGCGTGGACCTCGCGCATGTGCGCGAGGCGGAACTCCAGCGGATCGGCGCCCGCAGCGTGGGCGAGCTCGTCGATGAAGCTGTCGTGGAAGAATCCGTTGAAGGAGGCCCCGACCGCGCGCCAGAAGCCGATCGGCAGCTTCATCTCGGCGAGATGCCCCCGGATGCGGTAGTTCGGGATCGCGTAGGGCTGGTCGTAGGCGCCTTCCACGTGGCCCTTGTCCGCGCCGGGCGGCGCGAAGCCGGCGAGGCGCCGGGCGCTCTCGCGCGTGACCGACTGCGCGGCGATCGCCCCGTCGAGGAGCACCGCGCGCCCGTCCCGCACCGCGCCGCGGAAGCGGGCGAGCGCGCCCGGGCGGTAGAAGTCGTGGCCCATGTCCTCCTCGCGCGACCAGGCGACCTGCACGGGCGTGCCCGGCATCTCCCGGGCCACGAGGGCCGCGAGCACGGCGAAATCCACCTCGCCGCGGCGGCCGAACCCGCCGCCCAGATAGGTCGTGTGCACGCGCACGGCTTCCGGAGAGATCCCGGCCGCGTCGGCGCAGTGGTCGCGCACGAGGGTGGGCGACTGGAACCCGCCCCAGACCTCGAGCCGGTCGCCGTCGAGAAGCGCCGTGGCGTTCACCGGCTCCATCGTCGCGTGGGCGAGGTAGGGCACGCGATACTCGGCGGCGATCTCCGTCGCGCCCTCGGGCACGGTGTCGGCGTCGCCCTCGTCGCGCAGCGCCGAGTTCGGCGCGGCGTCGAAGGCCCGCGCGATCTCGGCGAAAAGCGCCTCTGTCGTGTCGGGGTAGGGCGCCTCGGCCCAGTCGATCTCCACCGCCTCGGCGGCCCGGAAGGCGAGCCAGGTGTTCGAGGCGACGACGGCGATGCCGGTGCCGAGGTCGATGACCCGCTCCACCCCCGGCATCTCCTCGGCCGCGGAGGCGTCGAAGGACCGCATCGGCGCGCCGAGGCGCGGGTTCATCCGCACGGTGGCGAATTTCATCCCCGGAAGCCGCACGTCGATGCCGAAGCGGGCGGTGCCGGTGGCCTTCTCCACCATGTCCACGCGGGGCTGCGATGTGCCGAGGATCCGCCATTCCGACGCGGGCCGGAGCGCCGGCGCGCGCGGCGGGTCTATCCGGGCGGCGGCCTCGGCGAGCTCGGGATAGGGGAGCCGCGCGCCGTCGGGCGCGATCACCGCGCCCGACTCGGTCGAGAGCGCGTCGGCGGGGACGCCCAGCCGTTCGGCGGCGGCGGCCTTCAGCGTCTCGCGGGCGGCGGCGCCCGCGCGGCGCATCTTCTCGAAGGCGTCAACCGTGGAGGTGGAGCCGCCCGTCACCTGCAGCCCGAGCGCCTTGCCCATCACGCCCATCTGCTCGCGGATTGCGTGCTGGAGATCGGACATGGCGTAGTCCTTGAAGGGCAGGCCGAGCCCGGCGAGGGCGCCGTTGTAGTAGGCCGGGGAGGCCGGCCCGTGGAGGGTGCGGATCGCGTCCATCTCCACGTCGAGCTCCTCGGCCACCAGCGCGGCGAGGGTGGTGCGCACCCCCTGGCCCATCTCCGCGCGCGGCACCACGATCGAGACGCCGGCCCGGTCCACGATCACGTAGGGATTGAGCGCGAGCGCCTCGCCCTCGGGGTCGAGCGGGTTGTCCACGGGCTTGCGCGCGTACCAGACGCCGAAGGCGACCCCGCCCGCGATGGCGGCGGAGCCGATGAGGAAGCTGCGGCGGGCGATCTTTCCGAGGCTCATGGCTCAGCCCTCCGACAGGCGGGCCGCCGCGGCGTGGATCGCAGCGCGGATGCGGGGATAGGTGCCGCAGCGGCAGAGGTTGCCCTGCATGGCGGCGTCGATGTCGTCGTCCGAGGGCGCGGGCGTCTCGGCCAGAAGCGCCGCGGCCTGCATGATCTGGCCCGACTGGCAGTAGCCGCATTGCGCGACCTGGTGCTCGACCCAGGCGGCCTGCACGGCGTGCATCGCCTCGGGCGTGCCGAGCCCCTCGATCGTCGTCACCTCGCCCCAGACATCGGCCAGCGCCACCTGGCAGGAGCGCACCGCCTGCCCGTCCACATGGACGGTGCAGGATCCGCAGGCGGCCACGCCGCAGCCGAACTTCGTGCCGGTGAGGCCGAGCGCGTCGCGCAGCACCCAGAGAAGCGGCACGTCGCCCGGCAGGTCGACCTCCCGGCGCTCGCCGTTGACGGTCAGGGAAAAGGCCATGGCGCGCTCCTGTCTCGGACTGCTCATGTCGGAGGGTATGGAGACCGCGCGGATTGGCAAGGGCCATGCCCGCGCGACGTCCCGTTACCTGACTTCTGTGCACGGCCGCACAGAGTTTATGAAGCGGGCGGGAATGGTTTTCGCGCGCCGCCGCGGCACATTGCCGGGCGTCGGGGCGGCGGACGGCGCCCGCCCGGTTCCAGAAGGGAGACCACCATGACCACGACGACCGACCATACCCACCTCCGCGGCGCGGGCGCCGTGAGCTGGGCCGCGCCCGCGGGCCGGCTCATGCTGGCCGCGATCTTCGTGATCGCCGGCGTGAACAAGCTCGGCGCCTATGCTGGCGTCCAGGGCTACATGGAGGCGTTCGGCGTGCCGGGCGCGCTGCTGCCCGCCGTGATCGCGCTCGAGATCCTGGGCGGCCTCGCCCTCGCTGCCGGCTACCGCGCGCGCCTCGCGGCGGTGCTTCTCGGGGCCTTCTCGATCGTCTCGGGGGTGATCTTCCATCTCATGCCCGGCCTCGCCGCCGAGGGGCTCGCCGCGCAGAACGACATCAACCATTTCCTGAAGAACGTGGCGCTCGCGGGCGGCATGGTGATGATCGTGGCCTTCGGGCCGGGGCGGCTCTCGCTCGACGCGCGCTGAGGCGGGCCGCCGCGCCCGGTGCCGCGCGCGCCGGGCGTCAAAGCCCGGTGCGCAGGTGCCAGAGCTCGGGGAAGAGCTCCACCTCCAGCATCCGCTTGAGGTAGCTCACGCCCCCCGTCCCGCCGGTGCCGCGCTTGAAGCCGATCACCCGCTCCACCGTGGTGACGTGGTTGAAGCGCCAGCGGCGGAAATAGTCCTCGAGGTCCACGAGCTTCTCGGCCAGCTCGTAGAGTTCCCAGTGCGCGTCCGGATCGCGGTAGACCCGCGTCCAGGCCTCGGCCACGGCCGGGTCGGGCGCGTGCGGGCGCGAGAGGTCGCGCTCGCGGACATGGGCGGGCAGGGGCGCCACCCCGTCGTGGAGCCGCGCGAGCGCCACGTCGTAGAGCGAGGGCCGCGCGATCTCCGCCTCTAGTCGCGCCGCGATCTCCGGCCGGTGGGCGTGGGGCCGGATCATGGCGGGGTTGCGGTTGCCGAGGGTGAACTCGATCAGCCGGTACTGCCAGGACTGGAAGCCCGAGCTCTGCCCGAGCGCCTCGCGGAAGGCGGTGTAGTCCGAGGGGGTCATCGTGCGCAGCACGTCCCAGGCGGCGTTGAGCTGCTCGAAGATCCGCGAGACGCGGGCGAGCATCTTGAAGGCCGGCCGGATGCGCCCTTCCGCCAGCGCCGCGCGCGCCGCGCCCAGCTCGTGCAGCGCCAGCCGCATCCAGAGCTCGGAGGTCTG
>CAZTGH010000519.1:0-3619 GCA_964612985.1 uncultured Pirellulales bacterium | reverse complement strand
AAGCGCACCGGCGAGGCGATCTGCGACCCGTCGGGGCCCTCGGCCGAGCTGTCGTAGAGGATCGACTGCCCGCGGATCGGCAGCAGCATGCGACTGAGCGTCGCCGACAGCAGCGAGGCGGCGACGCCGTGACCGCTGACGTCGATCAGATAGACGCCGATGTGCGCCTCGTCGAGGCGGAAGCAGTTCAGCGTGTCGCCCGCCAGCTCCTCGCAGGGACGGTACCGCCAGGCGAAGCGAAAACCCTCCGCCTGGGGCAGCGCGTCGGGCAGCATCGCCTGCTGCACCCGGGCGGCGGCGGCCAGGTCGTTCTTCATCTTGACGTTGGCGGCACGGAGCTTGTCCTCGGCGTTGCGCCGGTCGGTGATGTCGGACTGAACGCCGATGAAGTGCGTGACCCGACCCTCTGCGTCGCGCACCGGCGTGATCGACAGGCGGTTCCAGAAGGTCGAACCATCCCGGCGGTAGTTGAGGATCTCCACCGTGCACTCGCGCTGCTCGCCGATCGCCTCGCGAATCGTCTCGGCGGCGTCCCGATCCGTCTCGGGTCCCTGGAGGAAGCGGCAGTTCCTGCCCAGCACGGACTGCCGCGTGTACCCGGTGAGCTGCTCGAATCCCGAGTTCACGTAGATCAGCGGATTGTCGGGACACGACAGGTCGCTGATCGTGATCCCGTCGGAGGCGGCTTCCAGCGCGCGGTCCTTGAGGTCCAGCGGCACCTTTAGCCGGCGGATGCCGTCTCGGGTCTCGATGTCGATGACGTCGATTCGCTCGGGCATGACAGGTCCCTTTGGGCTGGCGGGCGGTTCCCTGGACGCCGGGGCGGTCACTCCACCGGGATCAGCACCTCGTTGCGACGGAGAAACCACAGCTGGAAGGGCGGATCGTAGCGCGCGAAGATCGCGTCGCCCGTGATCTCCAGGTCTTGCTCGTCGATGAAGTCCTTGAGTTCCGCTTTCTTCTGCTCGTAGCGTTTCCGGCTCCACGTGCCCGAGTAGCGGATCGCCGCCATCTTCCGCTCGGGGATCTGCCTCAGGCGGACGTCCGGATCGGCGGGCTCGGGCAGCGTTTCCAGCGTGTACTCGTCGGGCATCACGAAGCGGACGGTGTACGCCTGGTCCGAGGCGGTCTGCGTGACCGGCGCCGTCATGGCGATCTCCCCGGCAGCGGCCTTCTGCTCGACGGGAGCGGTCATCGCGATGGAGGTGTCCTTGCGGTTCTTGCCCGAGATGTAGCCATAGAGGCGGTCGAAGGCGACGTTGCCCGCCTTGTCGAACTCGGCGTCTACCGTCGTCTCCGCGACGATCTGCGGGGCGTACCGACGGATCTCGAACGGGTCCTGCTCCCGCAGCACCGTATACCTCGCCTGTTCGACGTTCGGAGAGCACGACGACAGCAACAACGAAGACGCCACCGACGCAACCATCCACATCGCTTGTTGACCCTGCATATCCGTATCTCCCGAACCAGACCCTTTTACCGATACCACACCACACCACACCGGCCCTGCCCATTTCCTACTGCGTGCACCCCCCTCCGGTTCACCTCGGAATCGGGAGAAAGAAAAGGTTCATCGCGGGATCCGGGGGGAAGGCGACTCGGCGCGGCGTGAAAAGATGCTCTCTCGGCTTTGCTCCTTCGCACCTGCGTTGGGGGCAGCGCCCCCGGTCTTCACCTCTCGGGTCCCCCCGATCCCCGAAGTTCCGTGATGAACCAAAAAAAGAAGCCGGGTCTCCTCGAAGGTCGAGACCCGGCTTGGGTATGGCTGGAGAACTGGAAGATCAGTCGTCGATCTGCCACCAGTCGTTGTCGAAGTAGTGCCACTGGGGCGTGGTGATCGTCATGCTCCGTTCGGTCTTGCGGGTGATGCATTCGGCCTTGGCATGGGTGCCGTCGTCGCTGAGCGCCACCGACCGCACGTAGACCGTCGTCGGTTCCTTGAGGTTGACGCTGCCGAGGAAGGCCTGGGCCATCTCTTCGGGGCTGCCGATGCTGGCGGTCATCTGCCCGAGCCGCTGGGCGTCTTCGGCGCTGCCTCCGAAGCGGAGCGGATCGTAGTCGACCTGGCCCTTGGCGAGCTGGAAGAGGTAGTCGAAGTTGTAGTTGGCAGCCCAGGCGGCAGCATCGCCCGTCTCGAAGGCGCTCACCATCGCTCCGATGCGTTCTTTGAGCCGGGCGGGCAGGGCATCGTCCTGGTTGAAATCGTAGGGGGCTGCGTCCTTCTCTACGATCGTCTCCTGCGTCGCCTCCAGCAGCGTCTTGCCCTTGGCGTTGCTGACCTCGACGGTGCCCTCGGCGACCTCGACCGCCAGCAGCTCGACCTTCTGACCGGTGTCGGCGATATCGTCCACCAGTTCCATCGTGAACTGCGTGCCCAGCGCCTTGACGTCGCCGTAGGGGCTGGTGACGATGAATTCACCCTGGCCCTTGGCGACGGTCACGTCGATCTCACCGGCAAGGTGCTCGAAGCCGCGTTGGCCCGCCTGCCCATAGGTGCGGATCTGCGCCCCATCGGTCAGCTTGACGACCGATCCATCGGCGAAGGTGTGCGTCAGGGGACCGCTCAGCGTCACGGCCTGTGCCGCCTCGATGCCAGGCAGAGGTCCGGGATTCTCGGGTTGATTCAACTGCATGACGCCGACGATGCCTCCGATGACGATCACGGCCGCAGCCGCGAGTTTCACAAACAGCGTGTTCATGTTGATTCTCCTTATCCGTTGCGAACGCTGCTGCTGCACCGTCCGCGAGGTCAGCTCTTGTACCGCTTCGGGATGTCGGGCCTTCCACGCCTCGAAATCAGGCTGCGTCTCGTCCGAATGGATGGCCTTGTCCAGTGCCTCGTCCAACCAGTTGTCGTCGCCTGCGCGTGTCATGCCTGACTCCCGAAACCATCACGTTGTAACCATTCTGCCACTTTGCGCTTCGCTCGTACGAGCCGGCCGTTGACCGCCGACGGGCTCAGGTTCAGGACCGTCGAAATCTTCGCCTGGCTGAACCCGTTGAAATACCGCATCACGATCAGCTCTCTCTCGCTCTCGGGCAGCTTCCACACCGCCCGACGTACCCGCTCCCATCGCTCGCTGTCCTCAGGCTGCCGTTCGTCGACCGGTTCATCCGACAGCAGGGCGGGTCGCAACTTCCGCTGCCGACGCATCTGCCGCGTCACGTTGCGACAGATCCCGCCCAGCCAGGGGCCGAACTTGTCCCGATCCCGCAGCGAAGGCAGGTCGCGACAGGCGATGGCGAACACCTCCTGGGCCGCGTCTTCAGCCGCATGACGGTCGCCCAGTTGAGCGTACGCCAACGCCACGAGGGGATTGTGATAGCGCTGGTAGAGAGCCCCGAAGCTGTCCAGGCAACCGCCCTGGGCCGCTTCGACCAAAACCGTATCCGATCGTTCCTGCGATTCGATTCTCATGTCAAATCCATCATTGCACCGGTGCGCTGAGCTCAGCGTTCACCCGTATAGTGTACCGTCCCGCCCGAAATGTGCGCCAATTCCACGGAAATTCCCAGAAATCCGTCCGATCCCGAAGCGGGTGCGGTCGGAATACGGTGGCACTTGTGTCGGCCGCATCCGCTTTGTCATTGCGACTGGAGCGTAGCGGAATGGAGAGCT
>CAZTGH010000518.1:0-3620 GCA_964612985.1 uncultured Pirellulales bacterium | reverse complement strand
AATATGTCGAGCGAGGCCCGGTAGAGGAGATCTTCTACCGCCCGCGCCACGCCTACACGCGGATGCTGCTCGACGCGATGCCGCGGCTCGACACGCAGGGCAGGCCGGCCCCGGCCCGCGCGGCGGGGGGCGCGCCGCTGCTCTCCGCCCGCGACATCCGCGTGCACTTCCCGGTCCGCACGGGTCGCGGGCTGTTCGGGGGCAGGACCGTGCCGCTCAGGGCCGTGGACGGCGTCAGCCTCGATCTCCACGCGGGCGAGACGCTCGGCGTCGTGGGCGAGTCGGGCTGCGGCAAGTCCACGCTCGGCCGCGCGCTCATGCAGCTCGTCCCGCCGAGTTCTGGCACGGTGAGCTGGCTCGGCCGCGACCTCACGGGGCTCGGCCGCCGCGAGATGAGGGCCGCGCGCAGGGATCTCCAGATCGTCTTCCAGGACCCGTTGGCGAGCCTCGATCCGCGGATGACCATCGCGGACTCGATCGCAGAGCCGCTCCGGAGCTTCCAGCCCGGCCTCACGCGCTCCGAGCGCCGCGCGCGCGTGGCGGAGATGATGGCGCGCGTGGGCCTCGACCCGGCGATGATCAACCGCTACCCGCACGAGCTGTCCGGCGGGCAGAACCAGCGCGTGGGCATCGCGCGCGCGATGATCAACCGCCCGCGCCTCGTGGTCTGCGACGAGGCGGTGAGCGCGCTCGACGTGTCGATCCAGGCGCAGGTGCTGACGCTTCTCAGGGACCTCCAGGCGGAGTTCGGCCTTTCGATGATCTTCATCAGCCACGATCTCGGCGTGATCCGCGAGGTCGCCCACCGGGTGCTCGTGCTCTATCTCGGACGGGCCGTGGAACTGGCCGACGCGGCCACGATCTGCGAGCGCCCGCGCCATCCCTACACCCGCGCGCTCATCTCGGCGGTGCCGATCCCCGACCCGGCCGCCGAGCGCGCCAGGGCGCGCCTCCGGCTCCCGGGCGAGCTGCCCTCGCCCCTGAAGCCCGGCGCGCAGCTGCGCTTCCTGCCCTCGCGGGCGGGCGAGCCGGACTACCGGCCGCGGCTCGAGGAGGTGGCGCCGGGGCATCTCGTGGCCGAGCACGATTCCCTCGAGGCGATCCTCGCGCGGGGCGGGCCGGCCTGACGCGGGGCGCGGTTTTTTCCGTGCTCCCTGCGCCGGCAGCCTTTTTTCGCGGCCCGTCAGAGTGTAGCGTCCGGCCCGTGCGAGCACGGAGTGGCTTCTGACATGAGCAAGTCTTTCTTTCTGGGCGCCGCGGTCGCGGTCGGGGCCGTCATGCTGATCCCCGGCGTGGCCCCGGCGATCGGCCGCGCCGGGCGGCCGCTGGCGCGCGCCGCGATGCGCACCGGCACCGTGGCCTATGACGAGTTCCGCAAGGCCGGCGCCGAAGCCTTCGAGCATCTCGAGGACATCGCCGCGGAGATCCGCGAGGAGATGGAGGCCGAGCGCCACGCCGCCGCGCACGAGGCGGCCGGCCCCGGCGGCGCCGATGACGCCGACTGAAAGCGGGACGCGGCCGCCCCGGCTCCACCTCGCGCACCGGTCCGGCTACCGCCTGCGCCTGCGCTTCCAGTCCAGGGTGCCCGAGGGCGAGGCGCTCAGAGCCTTCGCCGACAGCCTCGCCGGCGTCACCGGGGTGGAGCGGGCGCTGGTGCGCCCGCGCACCGGCAGCGTGATCCTCGAGACGCTCGTCCCCGCCGGGGAGGTGCTGGAGGCGCTGTCGGAGTCGGGCCTCGTGAAGATCGCCGATCCGCCGAAGCCGGTGCCGGTGGGGCAGGTGATGCAGCTCGGCCTCGCGCGGACGGACATGGAGCTCGCCCGGCGCACCGAGGGTGCGCTCGACCTCCGCAGCGCGCTGGCCCTCGCGCTCGCCGGGGCCGCCGTCGTCCAGCTCGCGCGCGGGCGCGTCGCGGGACCGGCCACCACGCTCGCCATGACGGCCTTCTCGCTCATCGACCGGGGCAGGCGCGGCTAGAGCGCATCGCGTTCATTCGCATTCACGCGCCGCGCTCTGACTCCTTGTCATCGCATGTCCAAAAGCTCGGAACCGGACTCCACTTCCGAGCGACATGCTCTAGCCGCGCGAGAGCGCCGCGGTCGCCGCCTCCGTGTCCTCCCAGGGCGGGGCGAGGGCATCGCGCCCCATGTGGCCATGCGCGGCGAGGCGGCGGTAGAAGCTGCCGCCGTGCCGCTCGGGCAGCTCCCAGAGGGCGAAACGCTCCTGGATCGCGCCCACGCGGAAGTCGATCGCGGCGGCGAGCCGCCGAGAGATCTCGGCGTCGGGCAGCGCGCCGGAGCCGTAGCTGTCCACCTCCAGGTCGTAGGGCGCCGAGTCGCCGGGAATGTAGGAGAGCTGCACCTCGCATTCCCGCGCGAGCCCCGCGGCCGTCACGGCGCGCGCGGCGTGGCGCGCGGCGTAGGCGGCGATGCGGTCCACGCGCGAGGGATCCTTGCCGCTCAGCGCCGACCCGCCGTGGCGGATGAAGGCGCCGTAGGTGTCGTCGCCGGTCTTGCGCCCGGTCAGGCCCGAATGGGCCGAGGGGCCGCCGGGGCCGGGATGGACGAAGAGCTCCATCCGCATGTCCTCCGACCGGGCGAGCCCGAACGCCTCGAACGCCGGCCGGACGATCTCGGCCTCGAGCGCCTCGGAGACGGTGTCGTGGGAAAGCGCCTCGGCCAGGGCGACGTTCAGCGCCACCGCGGTGATGCTCTCGGCCCGCCGGTCGGCATGGCGCACCGCCACCTGCGCCTGCGCGTCGGGCCGCAGCCAGGGCAGGCGCTCTTCCCGCCGCGCGGCGTCGAGCGCGGCAGTGATCCTGTGGGCGGCCTCGATGGGGGCGGGCATCGCCGCGGGCGCCTCCGCCGCCGCGTAGCCGAAGGCGGTGACCATGTGGCGGGAGACGCCTTCTGCCACGCGGTCGGGCGAGAGCGCCTCGTCCTCGCGCATCTCGAGGACGACGGTAAGCCCCTCGCCCTCGGCGGTGTCGCCGTAGCCCGCCTCCGCCACGACGTGGCGCGCGATCGCGGCCGGGTCCACCGGGGCCTTTGCGCCGGCCCGCACCGAGAGGAACACCACGCCGGAGGCGATGGCGCATTCCGCCGCCACGCCCGATCGCAACCCGTGGGCCAGCCAGGCGTCCACCACCGCGTCGCTGATCTGGTCGCAGAGCTTGTCCGGATGGCCGGAGGTCACCGAGTCCGATGTCATCACGAAGTCTCGCATGCGCGTCCTTCCACCGTGTCCAGTTCGATCCTGACGCCGCGCCGGGCGAGCACCGCCGCCGCGGGCGCCACGGCGCCGCCGAGCGCGATCGCGCTGTCGGAGAGCCCGATGGGCGCGACGCCGAGAAGCCGCCGGAGCGGCGGCACGAAGAAGGGCAGCACCGCGAGCCCCGAGGAGACGAGCACCGCCCCGTCGAGCGCGCGGTTCTCCAGAAGCTTGTCCGGCCGCAGCTCGCGGATGTCCGAGCGCTGGCACATCATCGTGTAGAAGAGCTGCCCGAGCGAGAGCGAAAGGAAGGTCATCGCCCGCGTCTCGGGCCCCGGCCCGTAGCGCGCAAGCCCCACGAAATGCGAGACCAGCGCGGCGGCGGCGATGGTCGAGCCGTCGAGCCCCAT
>CAZTGH010000517.1:0-3656 GCA_964612985.1 uncultured Pirellulales bacterium | reverse complement strand
GTGTTCCACACCGGCGTCTGCCGGGACAGGCCTTCGGTGGCGGTCATGGCGATGCAGCGCACCGTCTGACGGTCCAGGTGGGTAACGACCTCCAGAACCATCTGCCGGTCACGCCCGGTTCGCAGTTGGGCGCCCACTTCGGGAATCTGCGTGGCGAAGCGTGCGTCGACCACGCTGCCGCGCACCGCAACGATTTGCCCCTGCTTTGCCTGTTGGTGGTGACCGTCATCCACGCAATCCACTCCTTGTTCAATTCCGGCGTCAGTCCTTTGCCCTGGATGCTCCTAGAGCAGATAACCGAGAACGATGACGATCATGAATCCGAGCAGCAGCGCCCAGAAGAACGCATCGAACGCGCGTTCAACGGCACGTTGCTCCTTCGCTTCGGCCTCGGCTTCGGAGATCGTCTGGACGTGCTTGGGCGCCCCAGGACGAACCGAGGCCAGCAGCAGCGCGACCAGAAAGGCCACCAGCAGGATGGGCACCCAATAGATGCCCAGAAAAATCGGTCCGGCGGGACTGATCCACAGCCCGCCCGCCCAGGCCGCCAGGAACACGACGGCAAAGAACACCAGGATGCTCGACCAGGGCCCGGTCCGCCGGAGTCCGATCGCGAAGATCATCGTGAAGATCCCCGCCATCACCAGCGCAAACAACACATCGACAATGAACATGAAGCCACCTCACAGCAATTCGGTTGATTCGTCGGGCTCCGCCCTTGTTGACTCTATGCGTCCCGGACGCCAAACGGACTAAGGACATCCCCTAATCCGGGCAAGCAAAACTCCCATAGAGACTTTTCCGCTGACGTCTTAAACTGTGCATGTTATGCTGGTTGCCTGATTTCCATTCGAGTCGACCGCGGGGACAAAGACGCACCCTACAGGAATCAGGACAGACCACAGGAAGGGAACAACGGTATGGCTGAAGCCAAAGACGAGGAGAAACAACACGCGCAGAGTGGTTCCGAGCCGCCAAAGGACGAAGCGGGTCAGGAAGAACGGACCGAGCAGCCATCGCACGACGCGAGCCGAGCGCAAAGCACCGTGTGCCCGGTGGTCGGGATCGGCGCCTCGGCCGGCGGGCTCGAGGCGATCCAGGGACTGCTCGGTCATATTCCCGAACGTCCCGATCTGGCCCTGGTCATCGTCCAGCACCGCGCGCATGACCGGGACAGCATGATGGCGTCCCTGCTGGCCAAACACACGCAGATGACGGTCGAAGAACTGAAGGACGGCACCGACATCCAGCCCAACCGGATCTACCTGGCCCCGCCGGATAAGGACGTTTCGATCATGAACGGGACCCTGTACAGCACCGAGCCGGCGCGACACAAGGGGCCGCCTTTGCCGATCGATCATTTCTTCCGTTCCTTGGCCGAGGATCAGGCGGGACGCGCCGTCGGCATCGTTCTGTCGGGTACGGGCAGCGACGGGACGCTGGGCATCCGGGAAATCAAGGCGGCCGGCGGCATGGCCATGGCCCAGGACCCCAAGCAGGCGCGATACGACCAGATGCCGCACAGCGCCATCGATACCGGTCTGGTCGACTACGTCCGGCCCGTCGAGGACATGCCCAAAGAGCTGCTGGGCTACCTCAAACATCCCTATATCCAGAATCCGGAGGCGCAGGATGCCCAGAAGAAGCTCGAAAGCCAGCTCCAGAGAATTTTCCTGATCATCCGCCAGGAGACCGGGCACGATTTTTCCCATTACAAGCGCAATACGATCAAACGCCGCATTGCGCGACGCCTGGCGGTCCATCAGATCGAGGATCTCCCGCAGTACATTCAGTTTCTCCGCAGCAATCCCGAGGAAGCCCGCATCCTCGGCAAGGAACTGCTGATCACGGTCACCGCTTTCTTTCGCGACCGAGAGGCCTTCAACGCTCTCCAAGAGAAGGCCCTCAAGCCCCTCGTCGAGAACGCCCCGGCGAATGCCCCCCTGCGGATCTGGGTCCCGGGCTGCGCCACCGGCGAGGAGGCCTACAGCGTCGCCATGCTCCTTTACGAACAGATGCACGAGAGCAACAAGCTGCACGACGTCCAGGTCTTCGGGACCGATCTCGACGAGGACGCCATCGCCCAAGCCCGCTACGGACGCTACCCCAAGAGCATCGCGGGCGACCTGCCCAAGGAACGCATCGCTCAGTTCTTCAGCGAAGAGGACAACCACTATCGCGTCAGGACCCACATCCGCGAGATGCTGGTCTTTGCGGCACACAATCTGATCAAGGAACCGCCTTTTTCCCGTCTGGATCTGATCTGTTGCCGAAACGTACTGATCTACATGAATACGACGCTCCAGCAGAAGGTGCTGCCCCTGTTCCACTACGCTCTCAAACCCGAAGGCTTCCTGTTCCTGGGCGAAAGCGAATCGATCGGCGGCTTCGCGGACCTGTTCGAACCGATCGACACCCGGCACAAGGTGTTTCGGCGCAAGCAGGGTCAGGCCGAGCACGAACCGAGAGCACCCGGGTTCGACTTGAGCGAACAACGGTCCCCGCGAGCGAACGATCCTGAACGCCCTGCGGACCATCGCAGGCGGGATATCACCGGGCTGGCGGAACGACTGATTCTGCGCGAATACTCGGCCCCGTGCGTGCTGATCGACCAGAACTACCATGTGCTGTATTTCAATGGCGACACGAGCCCGTACCTGGCGCAGCCTGGCGGGCGGCCTACGCTGAACCTGTTGGAGATGGCCCGCCCTGCCATCCATCAGAAGCTGACCAGCCTGGTCAAGCGCGCCCGCCGCGAACATCGCCAGATCAGCGCCGAACAAATACCGCTCGGCGCCGACGAGCAGCATAGCGGTACCGATCTCGTCATTCGCCCGATCCGCGAATTCGAAGGCGAAGACGGCCTCATGCTCGTCGTCTTTCGTCCCCGACCGCGCGAAGAAGCTTCTGGCGGTCAGAGCGCCGGGGCCGAACCGGCGCCCGCCAAAGAAAAAGACGCTCGCATCGAAGCGCTCGAACAGGAGCTTCAATCGACCCGCGAATACCTCCAGACGACCATCGAAGAGCTCGAGACCAGCAACGAGGAGCTCAAGAGCGCCAACGAGGAGCTCCAGAGCACCAATGAGGAACTCCAGAGCACCAACGAGGAGCTGGATACCAGCCGGGAGGAGCTTCAGTCGACCAATGAAGAGCTGCGCAGCGTCAACGCCGAGCACAAGGCCAGGATCGACGAATTGTCCGCAGCGCGAGACGACATGAACAACCTGCTGGCCTGCACGGAAGTCGCGACGCTCTTTCTCGACAAGGACATGCGCATTCGCCTCTTCACGCCGGCCGCACGAAGGCTCTTTCGCCTGATCGATCGCGACATCGACCGTCCGCTCGAGGATATCACCACCGTCATCAAGTACGACGACTTCGTCCGGGACCTGACCAGCGTTTTCAATACACTCAAGCGGATCGAAAAGGAGATCGTCGTCAGCGGCAACATGTGGTATCTGATGCGCATCGTCCCCTACCGCACCCGGGACAATGTGATTCAGGGAGTCGTCGCCACCTTCATCGACATCACGCGTCAAAAGCACACCGCGCTCATCGCGGAGCAGAGGGATTTCGCCGAGGCGGTCGTGCAGACGGTCCGCCAGCCTCTGCTCGTGCTGGATGAGCAGTTGAAGGTGATGCTCGCCAACCGAGCG
>CAZTGH010000516.1:0-3660 GCA_964612985.1 uncultured Pirellulales bacterium | reverse complement strand
CGCTGGAGCAGTTCGAGTCCTGCTTCGGGCCGGAGGAGGAGCCAGGCAGCGTGCTGCCCGGGCAGGCGTTCGTACGCGTCATGCGGGGCTGTGACAATCTCTGTACGTACTGCATCGTGCCGTACGTTCGTGGCCCCGAGGTCTGCCGCCCGCCAGAGGCGGTCCTGGAGCAGGTCAGAAGACTGGCCGACCAGGGAGTCAGGCAGGTGACGCTCCTGGGCCAGACCGTGAACGCATATCGTTACCAGGATGGCGAAAAGGTCTATTCACTGGCCGATCTGTTGGGCATGGCCGCCGATGTCGAAGGCATCGAATGGATTCGCTTCGTGACCAGCTATCCCTCGGAGCAATTCTACGACGACATCTTGCAGGTGTTGGCTTCTTCGCCCAAGATCTGCAACTACCTGCACATGCCGGCCCAGAGCGGCTCCGATCGGATCCTGCGGGCCATGAACCGCCACTACACCGCCGAGCAGTACCTCGAGTTGCTCGCCCGTGCCAGGCAGATCGTCCCGGATATCGCGATTGCAGGCGATTTCATCGTCGGTTTCCCCGGTGAAACGGACGAAGACTTTCAGGCGACCGTACGTCTGGTCGAGCAGGCGCGGTATCGAAACTGCTTCATCTTCAAGTACTCGCCCCGCCCCGGCACGACTGCTGACAAGCGACACCAGGACACCGTCCCCGACGAGGTCAAGCAGAGGCGCAACGTCGAACTCCTGGCGGTTCAGGAACGGATCAGCGCGCAGTTGAGTCGCGAATTGCAGGGTGAGACGGTGAAAGTGCTGGTGGAAGGGCTCAGTAAGAAAGCCCATGTCAACCCGACCGACGACCAGAATCAACCCCAACTGGTGGGTCGGACTGCGACCGATTACATCGTCGTTTTCAACGGCAACCCTGCGTTGGCAGGGCGATTCGTCGATGTTCGCATTACGGAGACATCGCCGCTGACGCTATTCGGCGAGCTGGCCGACCCGTCCTGACGTAGCGGCGTCGTTGGGATCAGTTGCGTTCTTTTTGCTGTCGATAATACTCTTTGCGTCTCTGTTCCTGTCGCTCTTGGAAGGCCTCGAGTTCGTCCTTCATCAGAGGCCGGGTTTCCAACTCGATTTCAGGCACGGGTCCTGCTTCGCCCAGCGCAGATTGGACTTGTTTGGCGTAGTCCTCGTGCATCGGCATCAGATCGTCGATCGGCGCGGTCAGGGAAGGCGAGAAGTCAAAGGATGGCAACTCCGGGGTCGGCTGGGGCAGCATGAACAGAGCCGCCGCATACGAGCGGAAGCGAAGTCCCCACATTTTACTGACCAGATCGCGCGTAACCATGCCGCCATAGACGCTCATGTCCGCTGCCTCGGGCGTATCGGCAAAAGGCCAGGACAACCAGCCCTGGGCCAGACGTCTGGATGCCTCCACCACTGCACCGAGCCACCGGCTTTGCTCGTCTTCGGTCAAATGGGGACGGCCCTGCGGCGCGCCTCCGCCGTACCAGCCAAACTCTTCGAGCACCACGGGCTTGCCCGTCTGGCAGTACGCCAGCAGGGTCTGGAGATAGGCCAGATTGCGATCCCAGTTGACCCGAGAGCCGAAAGGCCGGCCCATCAATGGATAGAAATGGATGGAGATGAAATCCAGCCATTGCGCCTGCCGATGCGGGTTGAAGGCGGAATAGATGTGCGGATCGCCCGGTCGAATGATCGGGTACGACCATTGGATATACCCGACGGTGATCAGGTGTGCGGGATCCACCTCACGCAAGACCCGGACCTGTCGCTGCACCCATTGGTCGGCTAAATGCTCTCGGAACAACTGCCAGTCGTACAGTCGCGGATTGCCTCGGTCCCCCGCGTCCTTCGCGGGTTGGATGCTCCCGAGGGTTTCGCCTTCCTGCAATTCATCGCCCCACGCAGCCTCCAGAGCCTCCTGGTTCTGATACTTGGACCGGAGCCACTGGTTCCATTTGGAATCCCATGAGTCGAGGTGCCACGGCATCTGCGGTTCGTTGAGCAGATCCCACGCCAGGATAGCCGGCTCGCCCCGGTAGCGTTCGCCCACGGTGCGCCAGAAGTGATCTAGTGCGCGGAGGGCGTCCGGGCCTGCGAAGCGGTCAGGTTTCCAGTAAGGCGGTTCGCCTTCCCAATGGTCGGGCCCGGTGAGGATCAGGCGAATGCCGTTCTTGCGGGCGATCTCGATCAGCGTGTCGAGTTTCGTCAACGATTCTTCGTCGATCGTATTGACGTCAGGCTGGAAGGTGGCGGCCGCCAGGAACACCCGGGCGCAGTTGACTCCCAGGTCGTCCATCCGCTGGAAGTGCAGGGCGACCGCATTCGGGTCAAATTGCTTCCACACCTGAGGAGGCCATCCGGTGTTCGGATCGTAGTAATTGGCACCGAAGGGCACGAAGGACCGCTCGGACCCGACCTCGGCGAACCCCTGACCGTCGGGCGCCACGCTCACGAGCCTCATGGTCCGCGAGGACGAGCATCCCGTCAGAGCGATGATCAGGATGATCCATCCGCCGGATGCCAATGTTCGTGCCCCTGTCCTGAAGATACCTCGCGATTCATGTCGCATCCTGCGATCTCCACTCTGTGCCGAAAGCACGTCGGGTTTTCCAGTCTTTAGTGGGCGTTCCACATATAGAGGAGTTGAGGTGTGCTGAGTTCATAGAGGGTGTTCCGATCGAGGTTGAGGCTGGCGCGACTCTGGACACTCAGCATGTCCATGAAGGAGAACGGCCGGCGATACTCGACCACCTTGGCATCCGCCAGGCCCGCCAGGCTCAGCACCGTGCCGATCGCATCGTCGAGATAGCCAACCTGGTCGATGAGCTTGGCCTCCATCGCCTGGGGAGCGACGAAGATGCTGCCGTCGGAGAGTTCACGCACCTGCTCGGGCGACAGCGCCGACGACCGTCCGGCTTGGACGACCTCGACAAACCGCTCGTAGGCCGGCTCCAGCAGGCGCTCCTCGATATACGCCAGCTCCTCTTCTCGTGGTGCGCGGAAGGAACTGGGCCAGTCCTTTTTCTCGCCCTCGGAGAGAAAGACCGGCTGAACCCCGAGCTTGTTTTCGAGCAACTCCTGGAAGACAAAATAGCTCATGACCACGCCGATCGAACCGGTGATGGCCGTCGGTTCGCCGACGATCCGGTCACAGGCCACCGATGCATAGTAGCCTCCGGAAGCGGCCATTCCCTGCATGAAAGCCACCGCCGGCTCACCCGTTTCCTCTCGGTAGCGAAGAATTTCCTGGTAGATGCGGTCGCTGCCGGAGATGGTTCCGCCGGGCGAGTTGATCGCCACGATGATCGCGCGGACGTTGCGGTCGTCGCGCGCCATCTGAAGCTGCCGGTAGACGTAGTCGGCCTGATCGTCGCCGATCACGCCCTCGATGCGGACAACCAGGATCTTGTCGCTGTGCGGCCCCTCGCGGACGACCGCCTCGTCATAGAATCGGCTCTGACCGGTGGCGAAGAACACGACCACGCCGATCAGCAGCAGAAACATGCCCACGTTGGCCAGAACGGACAAGCCGAACAGAAGTCCCCAGAAGATCCGCCATACACTCGAGCGTCTGCGAGGTCTGGAGTATTCCGGATAGCTCGGTTGCCGCGAGGGTGGCGGGTCCGATGGGGGCTGGCCCGCTCCCTGGCCCGGGAGA
>CAZTGH010000515.1:0-3671 GCA_964612985.1 uncultured Pirellulales bacterium | reverse complement strand
TCCAGTCGGAATGACAAAGTGCATGCGGCAGGTAGAGCTGCCACCGTAGCCCAACCGCCCCTGCTGTTGTGTAGTCTCATTATCGATTCACTGCGGCCGAGCCCGACGTCTGGTATTTTTCTCGCATCCTCGTCGCGGGCCGGATTTGACGAGGGTCCGGATTGCTGCTACGATGTGTGTTTTGAAACACGACCGATCAAAGGACTGAACGTGCGACCCGGGTCGCAGGAGGAAAACGGATATGAGACTGCGATGCCTTCAGGTGAAGAATTTCCGCTGCATCGAGGATTCGACAGAGTTTACGATCTGCCCGGTCACCTGCCTGGTGGGCAAGAACGGAGCGGGAAAGACCTCGATGCTGGAAGCTCTGTACAAGCTGAACCCCGACGTGCGCGAGTTGCGCCACTTCGATGTGCTGATGGAATACCCGCGGGCCCGTCGAAGGCAATATCAGAAGCGTTCGGGCGGCGAGCCGGACGATGCCCTGATCGCCACCTGGGAACTGGAGGACCAGGACGTGGCGCAACTGGAACAAACGCTCGGCGTCGGCGCCGTCCAGTCGCGGACTGTGGTCATCCGTAAGGGGTACTATCCGGAGCGTCATTGGGCCGGATCGATCCAGCCGACTAACGAATCGGCCGCCTTTCCCAACTCGCAGCCTGCCCAGATTACCACGGAACCTGAGGACAATATGGAGGAGCCGGCCGAGGCTGGTGAGTCCACGGGAAGTCCCGAGCCGGCGGTCTCCGAACCGGAGCCGGAAGAATCGACCGAGGTGGCACCGAGTGCACCATCGTCGGCCAATGAAAACGATGCGTTCTATGAACAACACGTGGCCAAGCTCCTGCCCAAGCTGCTGTATTTTTCGGAATGGCATATGATGCAGGGCCGCATCTCCATCGACGCCCTGCTGCACCGCAAGCAAAAGGGCGAATTGACGGGACCCGACCGGGTCTTTTTGGCACTGCTCGAACTGGGCGGCACGAGCATCGAGGCGATCAGCCGGATCGAGCGGTCGGAAGAACTCATCGCCGATCTCGAAGACGCCGCCCGCCCGGTGACCGAGGAAATCGCGCGCTACTGGACCCAGGAGCGAAATCTGCGGATCAGTTTTCACCTGTACCCGGGCCGTCCGCAGGACCCCTCGCCGTTCGATCGTGGGCTCGTCTTCGAGACGCGTATCGTCAACACCAAGACCAACATGTCCCTCAATTTCGAAGAACGCAGCACCGGTTTCGTATGGTTCTTCTCCTTCCTGGTCTGGTACTCCGATGTCCGAAAACGCTATGGGGACAACCTGCTAATCGTGCTGGATGACCCGGGGCTGGGTCTGCACGCCAAGGCCCAATGGGACCTGATGCGGTACGTCACCGACCGGCTGGCGCCGCATTACCAGATCGTCTACACGACGCATTCGCCATTCATGATCGATCCGGATCGCATGGCCTGGGTGCGGACGGTGGAAGACGTTTCACAGGAGACGCCGGAAGGCAGCATGAAGATGCTGGGCACCAAGGTGGGCGACAAGGTCCTGAGCACCGACCACGATACCCTGCTGCCGCTTCAGGCGTCGCTGGGCTACCGGATCATGCGGGACATGGCGGGCGACAAGCGACTGCTGCTGGTGGAGAAGCCCGCCGACGTGATTTACCTGAACTGGTTCTCCGCGCGGCTCAATGAGAGCGGACGGCGTGGCCTCGACCCCGCCTGGACCATCGTCCCCTGCGGCGACCTGGTCCGTCTGGCGACGCTGGTCGGACTGCTGGCAAACGATACCCAGGGTTTTGCCGTGCTGCTCAGTCTCTCGGAGGAGGATCCCGACGTGGTGAACCAGCGGGAGCTGTCGCGGATGCTGGAGGCGTGCCGGACGTTTCCGCTGAGACGCTATGCCCAGCCGGTCCGGAGTACCATCGAGGATTTGATTGGCAGTCCCGCTTACCCGGCTCTGATCGATCTATGCTACGGACTGCCGCGCAGAGAGAGGCTAAGCCGGGCTGCGCCAACGGCGACCGATACGCCGATTCTCAAGATCGTCTCCGATCAGTTGAACGATCGCGAGTCGATCAAAGGCCGGTTCGATCCGATGTTGCCGGCCGAGTATCTGCTGGGCAGCGGAAACAAAAGGGCGCAAAAGGTGCCCGGCATGCAGGAAGCCCTGGCTCGATTCGAGAGTCTCTTTGCCGATCTGAACGCGAGCCTGTAGCTCATGGCCCGACGTTCGGCTCGCCCGGCGTCGGAGCGCTGAGAGCGATGAAGTCGTAGTTGCCTTCGGAGCTGCGGTAGCGCCCGAATGACATGCCCGGTTCGGAGGGCCCATAGGACTGCCGGGCGCTGTAGCCGGTGATGATCCCGCCCGATCCGGAGTGCAGGTAGACCGTTTCGCCGTCGCGGCTCAGGCCAAACGACGAATGACATCCGGGATCGTCGTCATTGCCGAAGTGCAGGTCGTCGTAGAAAACGAGGTACCCATCGGGCTCCAGCGTCGTTCCGGCCGCAATCTCGTATTTCGTCAGGTTATTGCCGCTGTCGCTGAGGAACCAACCGCCCAGGTCGATCGCCTGGTCCGTCGTATTGTACAGCTCGATCCAGTCGGACTCACCCGCCAGGGGACTGGCCATCACTTCGTTGATGACCACCGAATCGGGCAGGATGGCCTCGTCGCTATCGTCGAATCCGGGTGAGCCGCCGCTGTGCACGCTGGGTCGCCAGGCGGACTTCTCGTCCAGTGCATTCGGATCTGTCGTGGCAGGGTCGTTGACGATCAGCGAGAACCCGAGACCATCGGTGATCTCGTACCACTCGTCCGAGTACTCGAAGCTATGGATGGTCTGCCCGGCGGCGTCCAGCAACTCGATCCGCTCGCCCGCGTTGTTCAGCCGCCCGGTGTACTGGCCCGCGATGGGGAAGCCTTGCCCATATCGCGCCTCGAAGGCCGCGATGTCTTCGACTACCAGCACGTAGTCGCCTGGTGCGACTTCGACGCTGGGAAACGTGAAGTCCACGCCGTCTGCCAGCGTGACAAGACTCAGGTCGATTGTCTCGGCGCCAATGTTGGTCAATTCGATGTACTCGGTGTTCGGATCGGCGGGATGGTACATGATCTCGCTGATACGCAGGTTCTCGGCCACCCGTCCGACGGAGAAGACGGCATCGGCCAGTCCACTCCACGGACTGTAGGAATTGCTCGCGACCAGCGTGCGGGCCTTGATTCGCGTGCTCTTGCCGATCGTGATCGGCCCGGTGTACGGACGCACCTGGTCGCCCATCGTACTTCCATCAGGAGAAGCAATCCGGCCCACGATCATCTCCAGAGAGATGAGGAAATCGGAGCTGGTTGTGGAGGAGTTCAGGCCATGAATCGCCAGGACATTGGCCCCCTGCTTGAGCAGGTCCGCGTACTCGGAGACGTCGAACGGCTCGAAGCGGATCGCCGCCAGATCGTCGTGATTGCCCTCGGCACGGGAATTCCAGGTCGGCGTGCCGCTGAAAAGCTCCCGACGAATCTCGACACCGTTGAGATAGGCGATGAACCCATCGTCGTACCGCATCCGCAGGGCCATGTAGTTGAATTCGCTCGGATCGCCCAGGAGGTTGAAGGGGACGCGGATGTAACAACTCGTGTTGCGCCCCGACATCGGCTCGCGCACGTCGATGCTGAAGAACGGCTCGTA
>CAZTGH010000514.1:0-3700 GCA_964612985.1 uncultured Pirellulales bacterium | reverse complement strand
ACCTTCGCGATTCAGAAGGAACACGGTTCGGTGCGATACACCTGTGTCGATGCCGCCTGGATGAAAGTCAGTTCCCTGGGACGATTGCACGTGGTGTTCTCGCGCAAACAGGGCGAGCCCAAAATCCTGGGATTGGTGACGGATGATCCGAAGCTCTCGGCCCGTCAGATCATTACGGCATACGACCATCGTTGGCAGATCGAGGTGTTCTTCAAGGACGGCAAACAACTCCTGGGGCTGGGCCACTACCAGAACCTCTCCTGTGAGGCCGCAGTTAACCACCTGCACCTGGTGTTCTTGGCCTATGCCCTCCTGACCCACATGGCCATCCGGGATGACCGCAGTGCACAAGGACGACAGAAACGAGCCCGCCGTCGATCCACCGCCGACCTGCAAAACGAGTTGCGTCGCCTGGTCTGGGACGATCTGACCAAACACCTGCGTCACTTCTCCAGCGGTACGGAGGTGATCAAAGAGCTGCAGCGACTCCTGGTGGCCGCATGAAGACCAATACAAAAAGTCAGTCAACTTGAGGATATAGTCCTCGAGCACCGGCGCAATCGCGTCGGGAACGCCGAATCCGTTGCTGTTGAGCCATTGAAGCACGTTCTCCGCACCCACCGGCCGCAGCAGCACGACGTCATAGTCCCCGATCCGCCGACGCCACTCGGCAGCAGTTGATCCACCCGAGCCGGCAACGGCGCCGATCGGACCATGCATCTGCAAACCCGCGAAGTCCGTGCACGACAGATCGGGCCAGGCGGTCTGCTCCCGCAGTTCATCGAAGATCGCCGCGTCCCCCCGCTCCACTGTCGGCTGCGACGGCACCGGCACCATCCAGACCATCTCCTCGGCCGGTCCCTCGTACCGCGTCTGGATCAGCAGCTTCTCCTGCGACCCGTCCCAACGGATATAGACCTTCTGCGTCGGCTGGCGCACCTCCGGCGTCCCCTGCGGGTCCCACGGAAAGAACATCCCCCCGTCGCCGAACACCATGCCGATGCACAACAATCCGTTCAGAAAAACTGCCGCAACCAGCCCCTGTCTCGCCTTCATAGTCGCCCCTTCCGCCATCCGTCACGTCCTCGCTGCCGCCCGCAGACCTGTCCCCACCCCCGGGGGCCTGTCACTACCCATAGCATACCCTCTCTCCCGCCCGAAGCCATCGATTAGCGCCGCCGACCATCCTCTGTTTCGTCGCCGGCGCGCCGCCCAGTGCTCCTTTGTCATCCCGAGCGGAGCGAAGCGGAGTCGAGGGATCTGGCCATAGGCCGGGCCCAACTCATTCGCGGGCACATTCCTCGCGCCGGCTGTCCGGAGCGGAGTCGAACGGTCTCGGAATGACAAAGCGAATACGCCGGAAAAAAGTGCCGTCCTGTTGACTACACCCGGCGCAACAACAGACGTGCACAGGGATGCCGGGCGGGTGCGCCCCGACACCTGCAAAACGGCGGGGCGGCAGGGGGTCACCTGCCGCCCGCCATGAGTAGGGTCGGTACTCCAATCGGTAGCGCTACTTGCCACCGTGCGGACACTTCTTGAGAACCATGAACCAGTCCAGCACCTTCGTATCGGCCGCAGGTTTCTCCACGCGGTCCTTGGCGCTGCCGCACGAGCCTGGCGGCGGCACGATCACGTCGTCGCCGATCTGCCAGTTCGCCGGCGTGGCGATCCCGTGCTCGTCACTGTGCTGCATCGCGATCAGCAGCCGCTTGACCTCGTCCATGTTCCGCCCGTTGCTCAGCGGATAGTACAGAATCGCTCGCACCACCGCCTTCGGGTCCATGATGAATACCGCTCGCACCGCCTGCGTGCTGCTGGCCGCCGGCTGGAGCATCCCGAATTTCTTCGAGACTTCCATCGTCAGATCGCTGATCACCGGGAAGTTCACCTCGATGCCCTTCATCCCCTTGTACTCGATCTTCTCCTTGATCGTCCGCAGCCAGGCGATGTGGCTGTACGTGCTGTCGATCGACAGGCCCAGCAGCTCGGTGTTGAGCTTCTTGAAGTCGTCCGCCATGCTGGCGAACGTCATGAACTCGGTCGTGCACACCGGCGTGAAATCCGCCGGGTGCGAGAAGAAGATCACCCACTTGCCCTTGAAATCCTGCGGAAAATGAATCATCCCTTGCGTGGTCTCCGCCACGAACTCCGGCGCCTTCTCGCCGATCAGCGGCATGCGGCATTCCTCATACATCTTCAGTGCTCCTTTCATTCAATTCAGTTACGGATTCTGGGTTTCCCTTGTCTACTGACCATCTTTCACGTCGAAACGATCGAGGTTCATGACCTTGTTCCACGCCGCGACAAAGTCCCTCACGAACTTCTCCTGACCATCCTCGCTGCCATACACTTCCGCCAGCGCCCGCAGTTGCGAGTTCGAACCGAAAGCCAGGTCGACACGCGTGCCGGTCCACTTGCGTTGCCCCGTGGCCCGGTCGTAGCCTTCGAACTCGTCCGCGTCCTTCGAGGTGGGCTTCCACTCCGTGCCCATATCGAGCAGATTCACGAAGAAGTCATTCGTCAGCGCCTCGGGCCGCTGGGTGAAAACCCCATGCGACGACTGCCCGAAGTTGGCGCCCAAGACGCGCATCCCTCCGACCAGGACCGTCATCTCCGGCCCCGTCAGCGTCAGCAGTTGCGCCCGATCCACCAGCAGCTCCTCGGGCGACACGGTGAATTTTGCCTTGAGGTAATTGCGGAACCCGTCCGCTGCCGGCTCCAGCACCGCGAACGCTTCGACGTCCGTTTGCTCCTGCGAAGCGTCGGTCCGTCCCGCCACGAACGGAACGGTCACCTCGTGCCCCGCCTTCTTCGCCGCCTGCTCGATCCCGGCGCATCCACCCAGCACGATCAGGTCCGCCAGCGAAACCTTCTTTCCGCGCGACTGGGCCTGGTTGAAGTCCTTCTGGATGCCCTCCAGCGTCTTCAGCACCTTCTTCAGCTTCGCCGGCTCGTTCACCGTCCAATCCTTCTGCGGCGCCAGCCGAACCCGTGCCCCGTTGGCCCCGCCACGCTTGTCGGAGCCCCGATACGTCGATGCCGAGGCCCACGCTGTCGAGACCAGTTCGGAAACGGACAATCCCGACGCCAGAATCCTGCCCTTGAGCTCTGCGACGTCCTGCGCGTCGATCAGCTCGTGATCGACCGCTGGCACCGGGTCCTGCCAGATCAGGTCCTCGGCCGGCACCTCCGGACCGAGATACCGCGACTTCGGACCCATGTCACGATGCGTCAGTTTGAACCACGCCCGCGCGAAGGCATCCTCGAATTCCTTGGGGTGTTGCTGATAATGCCGCGCGATCGGCTCGTAAATCGGATCGAAACGCAGCGACAGGTCCGCGGTCGTCATCATCGGACGGTGCTTCTTCGACGGATCATGTGCGTCCACGATCATGTCCTCTTCCGCCACGTCCTTGGCCAGCCACTGATGCGCCCCCGCCGGGCTCTTCACCAGTTCCCACTCATACTTGAACAGCACGTTCAGATAACCCATGTCCCATTTCGTCGGGTTCGGCTTCCAGGCGCCCTCGATCCCGCTGCCGATCGTATCGCCGCCCTTGCCCTTGCCAAAACTGCTCTTCCAGCCCAGCCCCATCTCCTCGATGGACGCCCCCTCCGGTTCCGGACCGACATGCGTCGCAGGGCCCGCGCCGTGACACTTGCCGAACGTGTGCCCGCCGGCCACCAGCGCGACCGT
>CAZTGH010000513.1:0-3705 GCA_964612985.1 uncultured Pirellulales bacterium | reverse complement strand
GGTCGGGGGCCTGGATCATTGCTATCAGCATGACGGTCGTCGCCATTGTGGCCAAGTTCGGCGCCGCCTGGGTCAGCCAGTTGGCGCTGCGGTACCGCCGCGACGAAGGCCGGCTGATCTTCGGGCTGAGCGTCAATCAGGCGGCAGCCACGCTGGCGGCCGTGATGGTGGGCTACGACATCGAACTGTTCTCCGAGGCGGTGATCACCGGCACCATCATGATGATTGGCGTGACCTGTCTGCTCGGCTCGATCGTCACCGAGCGGGCGGGACGGACGGTGGCCACACATGAAGAACAAGCGGCCTTCGACGCATCGTCGGCGCCGCACAGGATCATGATCCCTCTGGAAGAGCGGGAAGGGGCCAGGGAATTACTCGACGTCGCCCTGCTGCTTCGGGAAAAGGGGTCGCACGAGCCGGTGTACCCTATTCGCGTGGTGCAGGAGGGCAGCGATTCCGAACAACAGGTCGCGACGGCCGAGAAGATTCTTGCGCATACGGTCGTGCGCGCCATGGCCTCTGGCGTTCCGGTGACCCCGTTGACCACTGTGGACGTCAGTGTCACATCGGGCATCCTGCGCGCCGTTCGAGACAATCGCATCTCGATGATCCTGCTGCAGTGGGATGGGCGGGTCGGTTTCAAGACGCGGACGTTCGGCCGGATCATCGATGCCATTGTCGAACAGAGCCTTCAGCTCGTCATGGTCAGTCGCTTCTGCGAACCCGTCAGCACCGCCGAACGGATCGTGCTCGTTCTGCCGCCCTTTGCCGAACGTCAGCCCGGTTTCGAGTCGGTCATTACCGCCGTCAAGACCCTGGCCAACCAGGCGGGAACCAGCCTGCGGGTCCTCTGCTCGTCGCAGACCAAGACGGCGGCGGAGACCTTCATCTCAAAGACGCCTCCCTCGGTTCAAACCTCCGTCCAGACCCTCGGCGTATGGAAGGCTGTGCAACAGCGCATCGCCGACGAGATCGAGGCGGGGGATTGGCTCATCCTCATGGGCGCACGGAAGGGAGAAGTGGCTTGGCAGCCGATTCTCGACCGTCTGCCCGGCCGTCTGGCCGCACAATTCCCGACCACGACCTTCTCCGTCGTCATCCCACCCACCCAGAGGTGGGACAGCCAACAGGCGGCCGAGAAGATCCTCGATTCCTCGTACATCTTCTCGACGTTCACACGCGAGCGAACCAGGTTGCAGATGGACGCCCGGACGATCGAAGAGGCCGTACGGGAGCTTCTGAGCAGCTATTTCGGCGAACGCTCCGCCGATACGCACGCGATCACCCATCTGCTGCATACCATCAGCCAGGAGGAGCCGGTGGAATTGACGAAGGACGTGGTGCTGCTTCACGCCCATGTGCCGAACGTCGCGGGATCGGTGGTTTTCCTGGGCGTCTCGAAACACTCGCTGAATGTACCCCTTGCCTCGGGCGAGCCTCACATCCTCATCATCCTGCTCGACCCGCTCGGACAGGACCCCGCCAGGCACCTCCAGGCCCTGGCGGACATCGCCCGGATCATGCGGCTCCACGACATCGTGGAGGTGCTCAGAAACACCGTCGATTACGACAACCTGATTGCGGAGATCGCCGTGCGGACGATGGGCGAGCCGTGAGACGGGATCGGGGGACTCCTTGCAGCTTTCCCGGCCGAGAATCGGCCGTTCTCTTGCACGGCATTTCTTGACTTGCTCCGGAATCGGTGGTAAGGTATGCGTTTCTCTGGACCCTGGCTGGGGACGGTGATCGGCCCTGGTGCCGTCATCACGCTTTTTTGGACCCGATCCGGGGTGCACGGTGTGCTTCGCACACGACGTTCGAGGCGACGGTGGGCATGGCTCATCCTTACCGCTTGACCCAAATCCGGACAGAATGAGATCGACGATATGACGAAGGACGTGGAACAACCGCAGGAACGTTTCGAAGATATGCCGATTCTTGACGAGCTCAAGAATTCGTATCTGAACTACGCGATGAGCGTGATCGTCTCGCGGGCCCTGCCTGATGTGCGGGACGGATTGAAACCCTCGCAGCGCCGCATTCTGGTGGCGATGAACGACCTGAACCTGGGGCCGCGAAGCACGCACCGGAAGTGCGCCAAGATCGTCGGCGACACCAGTGGCAACTACCACCCACACGGAGACCAGGCCACCTACGGGACGCTCGTCCGCCTGGGCCAGGACTGGAACATGCGGTACACGCTGGTCGATCCGCAGGGCAACTTCGGCAGCATCGACGCGGACCCGCCGGCGGCCATGCGGTACACCGAAGCTCGCATGGCGGCACCGGCGATGGAGATCCTCCAGGACCTCAACTACGAGACCGTGGATTTCATCCCGAACTACGACGAGACGCGGATGGAACCGGTGGTGCTGCCGTCGAAGTTCCCGAACCTGCTGGTCAACGGCTCGACGGGCATCGCGGTGGGCATGGCGACGAACATCCCCCCGCACAACGTCAAGGAAGTGTGCGATGCGCTGCTGCTGGTGATCAACGATCCCAAGTGCGGGTTCAAGGACATCATGAAGGTGCTGCCGGGACCCGACTTTCCGACCGGGGGCATGATCTGCGGTAAGAAGGGCATCGTCGACGCCTACACGACCGGTCGCGGGCACCTGCGGGTGCGCGCGAAAACCGAGGTCGAGACCGACAAGCGGGGGCGGGAGCGGATCATCGTCACGGAGATCCCGTACACGGTCGTCAAGACGTCGATCGTCTCGAAGATCGCCGAGTGCGTGCACAGCGGGACGATCCCGGAGATCGCGGACGTGCGCGACGAATCGGACCGCCACGGGCTGCGGATCGTCGTCGAGCTCAAGCGGGACGCCGACTCCGAAATCGTTCTCAACAAGCTGTTCCGCTACACGTCGCTGCAAACCACCTTCGCCATCGCGAACATCGCGCTGGTGAACAATCAGCCGGAGACGCTGAACATCCGCGAGATGCTCCAATGCTTCCTCGACCATCGCAAAGTGGTGATCCGCCGACGGAGCCGGTTCCTTCTGAGGCGGTGCCGCAATCGGGCCCACATCCTCGAGGGTCTGATTCTGGCGGTGGCGGACATCGACGAGATCATCGACATGATCAAGAAGTCGCCCGATGCGCCGACCGCCAAGCTGAACCTGATGAACAAGCCGTTGCGGCTGGCGGAGATCGCGACGCTGCACAAACTGCTGCCCGCGGAGTTCGTCAAGGCCAAGAGCCAGGGCGAGCACTACCTGACCGGACCGCAGGCGGACGCCATCCTGACGATGCAGTTGCAGCGGCTGACCGGGTTGGAAATCGAGAAGCTCGCCAAGGAATACGCCGGCCTGATCGAGCAGATCGAGGGCTACGAGGCCATCCTCTCGAACGAGAGCGTCCTGCTTGATATCATCCGCGAAGACCTGCACGAGATGAAGGAGAAATACGGAGATCGCCGACGGACGCAGATTGCCGGCGCGGTCGAACAGCTCGACGTCGAGGACCTGATCGCCGAGGAAGACGTCATTGTCACCGTCAGCCACATCGGCTACATCAAGAGGATGCCGACGGACACCTATCGCCGCCAGGGCCGGGGAGGACGCGGCATCATCGGCTCCGATACGAAGGAAGGCGACTTCATCAAACACCTGTTCATCGCCTCGACGCACGACTATCTGCTGATCTTCACCAACCGGGGCAAGTGCTACTGGCTGCGGGTCTACGACGTGCCGGCGATGAGCC
>CAZTGH010000512.1:0-3706 GCA_964612985.1 uncultured Pirellulales bacterium | reverse complement strand
TCGAGGGCGAACAGATGGAAGAGCCCGAGAAGGGCAAGAAAGAGGTCGTCGAGTCCAAGTAAGGCCGACCCATAGCCAAAGTCCAGAGGCCGTGGTCAGTCCGCTGATCACGGCCTTTTCTCTTGCGCGGGCGAGAAATCGGCACGGTCGTGGCGCGGCAGGTCGTATGTGGTGGAGGATGAAGCGAGCGCGGACGCTCGCCCGCCGCAGGTCATTCTGTTCGATCCGCGGCTTGCTGGGCGGCGAGGAGGGCTTGGAATTTGGGGGCGGGCAGCCACTCGACGGAGCCGTCAAGGTAGAGGACGACGAAGCCATCTTCGAGGAAGGAGGAGGGGTGGCGTTTCTCGGAATAGGCGAGGATGCTGTCGCTGGTGGCGTCGGGTCCGATCGAGAGGGCGCGGTATTGGACGTTGCCGATGCGGACGGCGCCGTCGAGCCGGTCCCTGACGTCGTCGATAAACGAATCGGGAGGCAGCGAACCGTGTTCGGAGCGGTAGTCGAGGATGCGCTCGCCGAGTTGGGTCATGGCCCTCATGGCCTCGGATCGGTTGACGTAGTCCTTCAGGTGGAGCATGGCGACGATGGCGAGGACGGTCGCCAGTGAGACGACGGTGAATTGAATCAGCAGCGATCGTTTGTATGGCGTCACGGCATACCCCCGCTCTGGCGGCCGCTATGCTTTGATTCTGACCCGACGGCCCTCGATGCGCAGCCTTCCGGCGGCGAACAGTTCAATCGCCTGCGGATAGGCGATGCACTCCTGCTCGAAGACGCGGGCGGCCAGCGTATCGGGCGTATCGTCGTCTTCGACCGGGCAGGTCCGCTGGATGACAATGGGCCCGCTGTCGTATTCGTTGGTGCAGAAATGGACGGTGCAGCCGCTGACCTTGCAGCCGGCTTCGAGCACCGCCTCGTGCACGTGGTGACCCCACATGCCCTGGCCGCCGAAGCTGGGCAGGAGGGCGGGATGGATGTTCAGGACACGATTCTCATAGCGTTTGGGGAGCTTCCAGAGGCACAGCCAGCCGCCCTGCACGACGAGATCGACGTTGGCGGACGCCAGCACGTCTCCGATCCTGCGACTGAAGGCATTTATGTCGGGGTAGTCCTTCTTGCGGACGATCTCCAGCGGCAGGCCCGCATTCCGGGCCTTGGTCACGCCCGATTCGGTCGACCGGGAGCTGATCACGACGCTGATCTCGGCGTGGAGGCGGCCTTTTCGGATCTCATCGAGGATGTTGGTCATCGTGCGACCGCTGCCGCTGATGAGAAAACCGAGGCGAAGGGGTGGGCCTGAGGGCTTCTGTGAAGCGGCGACGGCAGGCGGCGAGGTCTGCGGCGTCTCGTCGACGTCGCGTTCGGCGTCCAGCGCCTGATTGACCAGGCGGTCGGCGTCTTCGTTCTTCTCACGGCGGACGTGGCGGACCTCGCAGGATTCGAAGCCGCCCATCCGGGCTCGGGCCTCGTCGAAGAGGGGTCGGATCAGGTCGCTCCTGACCTTGTACTGGCCACCGATCTGTCGGACGAGGAGTTCGCTGTCGCTGTAGACCTTCACGTGCGTACCGCCGAGTTGTTCGGCGGCTTCCAGCGCGCGGACCAGGGCGGTGTATTCGGCCACGTTGTTCGTCGCTTCGCCCAGAAAGACGGCGCGGGCGGCGAGCCTTCGGCCTTCGGAGTCATCGAGAACGAACCCTGCGGCAGCAGGACCCGGGTTGCCCCGGCTGCCGCCATCGGTATGGACGATCAGCTTGGCAGACAACAGCGTTCCTCCCCAAGAGAAGCGATCATGGCGCTCGGGTGCTTCAGTCCGGTAATTCGCTGAGCACCAGGATTCTCGTGCAGTTCGGGCAGCGAATCAGCTCGTCCCTGGTCATCAGCAGGTTGACCGATTCGGCGGTGACGCCCATGAAACAGCCGCCGCAACTGTAGGCGCCGGAGCGGCCTTCCTGCTGGTCGACCTTGACGACGGCCTCGCCGTCATAGGTGTCGGCCACGCGGTTAAAGACCGTCAGCACCGCCGGGGGGATGCCCTTGGCGACTTCATCCCACTCGGCCTGGATCTTCGCAATCTCGGCCTCATACTCAGAGGCGGAACTGTCGGCCTTCTTGCGGACTTCTTCCAGCAACTGTTTCTGCTCTTCGATCTGCTTGCGGATGCCCGTCGCTTCCTCTTCGTCCGCTTCGATGGCCTTCATCAATTCGAGGATCTGCGTTTCGATCTTCGAGTTGTCGGCCTTGGTCGTATTCAGCATGGTCAGAACGGCGGCGTATTCTTTGTTCGTCTTGGCGTTATTCAGCGAAGCGCGAAGCTTGTTGACTTCGACATCTCGTGACTTGAGTTCCAATTCCAGGCGGTCGCACTGGACCTTGGTGAGCTGAGCCTCCTCCTTCTTGGCTTCGAGCGCGCTCTGGAGGCTGCGGACTTGGTTTTCCTGGATGATTACGCTCCGGCGACAGCGAGCGAGTTTGGCCTTGGCGGCCCGCAAGCGATTTTCCACACTCTGGAGTTTTACCAACCCATTCAGTACAGGTCCCATGTAGGCTCCTCTGGTCGACGCAACAACCTTTTAATCCTGAATTATGGGCGGATACGGCGGTACTCGCAATAGAAAGATCGGGGGTTTCTGAGATATTTTTGGGCGATGGAGCACTCGTCGACGTTTCGAAGGGCCCAAACGCAGGCCAGGCGGCTGACGTGGTCGCCGTCAGACCCTTCGACTCCGCTTCGCTGCTAAGAACATAGGTGCGACGGGCTAGGAGGCAAGAGTACATATCGGGTGAGTGGACTTCTGCGAAAGTGGACAGTAGGCCGATATTCTTCAAGGAAATCGGTCTTGCGATTTCCTTGGAGAAGGACAAGAGAAAGCCGCTCGGCGGGCGGCGGGACAGAGGCGGTTGCCCGGACGGTGACGGCGGGTATAATCGGCGGACCATGAAAGACTTGCTGCGACAAATGATTCAGGCCCGATCCACTCTGGATGCGGGGGAACTGGCGGCGGCGCAGGTGCTGGCCGATTACTTCGAGCGACATGGTGTGGAGTGCCGGACGGATACCTGGGACGGCCAGCGGGCCAATGTGATCGCCCGCGTCCGGTCTGCGGGCACACGCCGGGGCCTGTTGTTCGTCTGCCATCTCGACGTGGTCGGTCCGGGGGAAGATCCTTGGACCTATCCGGCTTTCGAGGGCAGGGAGATCGACGGGCGGATCTACGGGCGCGGCGCGGTGGATATGAAAGGCGGGACCGCCGCGGTGGCGGCGGCCATCTGCGAGGTGGTGCAGTCGGGCGTCGAGCTGGCGGGGGACATCGTGTTTGCGGCTACCGCGGGCGAAGAAACGGACAGCGCGGGGATCGAGCGTTTCGCGGCCGATCTGGGGTGGCTGGGCGAGCCGGCGGGCGTGATCATTCCCGAACCGACGGATCTGGCGGTCATTACGGCTCATCGCGGGCTTTTCTGGCTGGAAATCACCACTAAAGGCCGAGCGGTGCATAGCTCGATGCCCCAGCGCGGGGTCAACGCGATCCAGTCGATGCGTCGGGTCCTCGAAGAGCTCGAAACGTACCAGATCGCCTTCCCGCCCCACCCCGAACTGGGGGCATGCTCGGTGAGCGTCAACACCATCCGGGGCGGCGAGGCGTTGAACATCGTGCCGGACCGGTGCACGATCGGGGTGGATGTTCGGACGTTACCGGGGCAGGACTGCGAT
>CAZTGH010000511.1:626-3721 GCA_964612985.1 uncultured Pirellulales bacterium | reverse complement strand
GACGGGCTTCTGTCTCTCGTCTCGATCGGAGCCTTTCTTCTCTTGTCACCCTGAGTTGACCAGCGGCGGGGCCGCGATTGTGGGAAACAACATCAATGTGTCACGCGCCGTGCTCCTAACTTCCGTCACTGTCGTTGGTTAGGGGCTCTTGCGTCACTGCCCGTCCAATCCATGTCCTTAGGAGCGCCAGCGAAGGACCTCCCCCGCGCACCGTAGAGGATCTCTCGCTCTTGTCATCCTGAACGAACCGAAGAGCCTGCCGAAGGGACCTCCCCACCCAGCGCTCACCACCGCCATCTCCATCGTTGCCGGACTTCTGCAAAAATGGACATTAGGCCTGCTTTGGGAAGGAAGAGCCTCGTTGTTTGGCTCTTCCTTCTCAAACCCCAAGACATGGTCACAGCCGACTTTCGTCATCCTCCGAGGAAATCGTGAAACCGATTTCCTCGAAGAATATAGGCCTAATGTCCATTTTTGCAGAAGTCCACGCGTTCGGTATGTCCTACTGCCCCATCACACCGCCCCATGCCCCGCCTGCGACCCCAGCGTCCGCAGCTCCCGCACCGCCTCCTCACTCAGCGATCTCACCTTATCCCCGCTCTGCACAATCACCCGACACGCCAGCTCGAAAAACTCCGCATTCTGAATCGCCTGATCGAGCCCCTTCGCTGCCGTCACCTGTCCATGGTTCGCCATCAGCGCCAGATTGTGCTCCCGCATCACCTCGACGGTCGCCTCCGCCAACGCCTGCGACCCCGGCGTCACATACCCCACATGCCCGATCGCCCCGATATAGAACGGAATCTCTGGAATCACGAAGAAGTTCACCTCCCGCACGTCCTGACACGTCAACACCGTCGCATACGCCGACTGAAAGTGCATCACCACGTCCATCTCGCCCCGAGCCCGAAGAATCCCCGCGTGCAGGTTCACCTCCACCGTCGGCCGCGGCCCTTCCATATACGCCCCATCCTCGATCCGGCACACCGCCACATCGTCCGCCGTCAGCCGCTCCAGCCAGCTCCGCGTCGCCGTCACCAGCATCCGCCCCCCGTCGATCCGCTGCGACAGGTTCCCGCTGCTGCACCGCACCAGCCCCCGCCGACCCGCCTCCCGAGCCGCCAACACAAATCGCTCCACCACATCCTTCGAAACATCCACCATCATAACTCCCGTCACAATAACCCATACCGTGGGTCTATAATCCACGCCTGGTCAAGGACCCACCCTGCGCTTTGGCTTACGGAAGTGCCATTGGCACAGTGTCCGCCTGGTCACCCGGTGCGTGACGCTCTGTCGTGTGGCCGTCGTGGGCATAGACGACCAAACGGTCGACATAGAGTCGCCCTGCGTTCAATTTCGTGAGTCGAACCGTGTTGCTGCCCCCAACGAAGTGCGCTTTGACCCGGTAGTCCATGAACCACAACTGATCCGTCCAGCAGGCGAGTTCATGTTGGCGGGCCGCAGTCTGGTCGTTGACGGCGATGCGTATCTGCTGTGGGCGATTCAGACCGCCGCACGCCGCGCGGATCGCTATATAGTGGCTGCCAGGCCCAGGACAGACCGACCGGAACTCAATGGAGTCCCCCTGGGCATCAAATCCGCCGACATAGCCCGAGCCGTAATAATGGATCTTCGCGTCCGCAGGGGCACAGCCGCCCAAGAGGGCATCTTCCGCTTCGTACGCGTACGTGGCATAGGGATCGACATACCGTCCCTGGAATTGAACGTCCATGAAGTCAATGCCATGCTTCCAGAACTCGATGTCCTGAAAGTGGCCCTTCTTCCGATCGACAACTTGGAAGAGTCTTCCCGAGTAGTGATGGGGAACCGACGGTCGGGTGGCCGGACCCACGACTCCGTTCACGCCGGGATAGAGCCGGTAAACCGCATCGGCGCTGAGCATTTCGCCGTAGGCGGAAGCGTGGTCGTGACAGTCGTAGGTGGAATAGCTTTCGCCCGGCACGCCCGGATGATCCCCTCCCGTGTCCAGAAACGCTCGAGGGGCGTGTAGCGCCAGCATGGCGTTGCCATCGAACGGCACCAGGTCTTCGTGGCCGATGAATCGCAGATGATAATCATTGAACCAGTACATGTATCCGGAATCGTGGATCTCGCCGTCTCTCCAACTGTGGGTTGCGCCCCCCGCATGGTTCCAGCACAGATCGATGCGGTCATCCAGGGCGCTGGCAACAGCGGCAGCCCGTCCCCGTCGCGAGAACCCATTGACAGCGATCTTGGCGTCATCGATATCCCCTCTGGTGATGAGGTAATCGACGATTCTGTGAACGCCCCACGCCCAGGAGACCTGCTGGCGAAGACGGTGCTCCGGAGAGCCCGGTACATACTCACCCAACAGGCGGTACAATCCATCCCCGGTATCGTTGTCGGTGTCCGGATCCAGATCTTCCGTACAGAAATGGGCCACGGCGTATCCCCGCGTCAACGGGTACTCAATATTCGCGAGGTAATTCGCCTGCCACGTTCCCCTTGTCGCTGGAAACCGCCCCCCGTACGTTCGGACCGTCACCTGGTCGTAAGTGGTGGACATATGATTCGCCTGCCCGCTGAGATAGATGATGACCGGCTTCTTCGGCACGGGGCCGTTGGGGACAAACAGCGCCAGGTGGATCGTTTCCGTATTCCCGCTCGGCAGAGGAATATCGATCTGTATTTCCTCGTAGGTCGCCAGCCCTGCGAAGACATCCCTTCTGCACTTCCCTTGTGTGCTCTCAATCGGATAAGCAGGCGGCAGGTATCCATAGGTATAATGCTGCATTGCTTGGATAAGTTCGGGCTTTCGCTTCGTTTCCCAATCGCTCAATGTGGAGATCGAGGTGCCGTCGATCAGCTTCATCAACGGCAGTTGCTCCGGATAAGAAGGCAAGTCATTGATATCCGGCAGGACCGGGCGATCACGCGCAGAGGCCCCCATGAGGCCGACCGCACTTCTTCCCGGATGCGATTCTGCTTCCGGATGACGAACCGGTGCCGGTTGAGATCGTGTCGTTCCAGTTGGTCAACGCCGACGCCGAGGAGATGCGCGACCTGCTCGACGAGTTGTTCACGCCGGAAGGCGAAGGCGGCGAGCGTCG
>CAZTGH010000511.1:0-616 GCA_964612985.1 uncultured Pirellulales bacterium | reverse complement strand
AGATACCACCCGTCTCTACCGAGAGCAATACCGACCGTCAGAGCGAACAATACGAGACTCGTATTGAACCCGCGAGAGTTTACCATATCACACGCTCCACAAATGGTTACGCACCCAGCACGACCCCAAATCCCTCTTCTTCAACCATCTCGCCCCAACATTGCCTGAGTCCGAAAGACTCTCGCCGCCTCGTAGGCTCTGCCATGCACACCGCTCTGCCATCTACCGACTCTCTGCCGGATTCTCCGTGAAATGCAGAATGCGAGCGGCGTGCCCGGTGCTGTTCGGGTCGCGCTCGGCGATGATGCACAGCGCCAGCGTGTGCTCGCCCGGTTCCAGATCGGCCTCGAACATCACCGTCCGCGGATAGTGCAATTGCGTGCTGAACGGGTGAAACAGGTTGACCGTCTTCGAAGGACCGCCGTCGATGGCCACCTCGACCATTCCCGCATCGGGCCCCGCCAGCACGTACGCCCCGATCGCCGTCCCCTCGAACGCCAGCGTCATCTCCGCCCCAGGCGTATCGGCACACAGCAATCGCATATCGACGAACCGCCCACGGCAATGTCCCCCAATCTGCGACCAGTCCGGCACCTCCACGCGCATCTCGCGCACG
>CAZTGH010000510.1:0-3749 GCA_964612985.1 uncultured Pirellulales bacterium | reverse complement strand
AAAGGCGCAATGCAACGATTCGGGTCGTGCATGATGCAATCCGGCTGGGCGACGCGCTGGATCGCATTCATGTTGTCGGCGCGATGGGGCAGCCCGAGGAGGTGGCGGAGAGTTGGCGGGACGTCTTTCTGACGGGCGAACTGGTCAAGGGAACGACCAAGCCGACGCGCTGCTGGGTGCGCAACGGGCAGACGGCACAGGCCATTCTGGAGATCTATCGCACGGTTGCGGGAGGCGATGAGGCATTGCGACAGCGGCCGATGGCGGAGGCGTTTCTCGAACCGATCAGCCCACTCCAGTTGCCCGAGCATGGGCTGGAGATTGTCAAGGTGTTTGCGCAGGCGGGGCAACCCGTGAGCATCGGTCCGATGGCCATGACCTCGGCTACCGCGCCGGGCACGCTGGCGGGAACGCTGGCCCAGGAGAATGCCGAGATTCTGGCGGGCCTGGTGGTGACGCAGCTCTTCGCGCCCGGGACCCCCGTCATGTACGGCGGCATTCCGCATATCATGGACGCGCGGACAAGCATCTGCTCCTTCGGGTCGCCCGAGCAGGGGTTGATGGCGGCAGCGATGGTGCAGATGGCGAGATCCTACGACCTGCCTGCCTATGTCAACGTGGGGCTGACCGACGCCAAGACGCTCGACGCTCAGGCCGGCGCCGAGAAGACATCGAGTCTGCTCTTGGGCCTACTGGCAGGCGCCGATACGTTCGGGCACTGCGGGATCTGCGGGACCGATCATGGTGCGAGCCTGGAATGGCTATACGTGGACAACGAACTGGCAGCGTACGTGGAGCGCGTCGCGCGCGGGTTCGCGATTGATTCCGAGAAGCTGGCGGCCCGGGTCGTCGGGCGGGTGGGGCCCGGCGGCAATTTCCTGGCCGATGAACATACGGTCCAGCATTTCCGGGAAGAGCTTTGGATGCCCGGACCGGCCTGGACGCGACAGAGCTGGGACGGGTGGGAGAACCACGCGAGCACATCGATGGCGCAGCGAGTGCGGGAGCAGGTGCAGACCCTCCTGGCAACGCACGAGGTCGAACCGCTCGATGAGAAGCTGGCGCGCGAAATCGACCGGATTGTGGCACGTGCCAGAGACGAACGGGGATGACACACCGAGAACGAAGGAGTATGAAGATGAAAGATCGGAAAGGCGCGTTGTCACGGCGCAGGCTCATGGGCCATGGCGCGGCGCTGGCGGCGTTTACGGTGGTGCCTCGCCACGTCCTGGGCGGTGCGGGGCACGTCGCGCCGAGCGAAAAGCTCAACATTGCGGGGATCGGTGTCGGCGGGCGCGGGGGCGATGACCTGCGCGGTGTGGAGAGTGAGAAGATCGTCGCGCTGTGCGATGTGGACTGGCAGAGCGCAGCGGGCGCGTTCCGGCGCTATCCTGGCGCCAGGAAGTACCGTGATTTTCGGGAGATGTTCGACCAGGAGGGGGACGCGATCGATGCGGTCGTGATCGCGACACCCGATCACGTCCACGCAGTCGCGTCGATGGCGGCGATCCAGAAGGGCAAGCACGTCTACTGCGAGAAACCGCTGACGCGGACGGTGCAGGAAGCCCGAGCCCTGACGCTGGCGGCGCGGAAGGCGAAGGTCGCCACGCAGATGGGCAATCAGGGCATGGCCTTCGAAGGCAATCGGCTCATCAAGGAGTGGATCTGGGACGGCGCGCTCGGCGAGGTTCGTGAGGTCCACGTCTGGTCCGACCGACCAACGCACCAAGGCAAGCTGCCGTTGTGGTGGGCGCAGGGAGTCGAGCGTCCGATGGAGACGCCGCCCGTTCCGGATCACCTGGACTGGGACCTCTGGCTGGGTCCCGCCCCCTACCGCCCCTATCACCCGGCGTATGTCCCCTTCCGCTGGCGGGGTTGGTGGGATTTCGGTTCCGGCGGACTCGGTGACATGGGCATCCACAACCTGGCGCCGGTCTTCAGCGCGCTCAGGCTCGGGGCGCCGAGCAGTGTCCACGCCAGTTCCACAGCGGTCTATGAAGAGACGCTGCCATTGGCCTCGATGGTCCATTACGATTTCCCGGCGCGAGGCGACATGCCTGCGGTGACGGTGCATTGGTACGATGGTGGATTGATCGCGGCCCGTCCACCCGAACTGGAGGACAACCGGGAACTGCCACGCGAAGATGGGCTGATCTTCGTCGGCGACAAAGGGACGATGCTGGTGACCGGATGGGGAGGCAACAGCCCCCGCTTGATCCCTGAGGCGAAGATGAAGGCGTACAAGCTGCCGCCCAAGACGCTACCCCGGTCGATCGGCCATTACGAAGAGTGGATTCGCGCCTGCAAGGAAGGCACGCCGACGGAATCGAGCTTCGACTTCGCGGGGCCGATGACCGAAGCGGTGCTGCTGGGGACGGTCTCGGTGCGGATGGGCGGTTGCAAACTCCTATGGGATAGCAGGACTATGAAGGTCACCAACCTGCCTGAAGCCAACGAGTATCTGCACTATCGGTACCGCGAATCGTGGACGCTGTGAAGTCATCGTTGACGAAACCGCGGACTCGGATATCATAGGCGCACGGCATGAACTCGAAAATCAACTTTTGGAGCGTATGAAGGTGTCTGGATGAAGCTGGAGATGACAGGACAGATGCGGATGGAGCAGCGGATGAAGCTCGCTCCGCACATGATCCAGTCGATGGAGATTCTTCAGCTTCCGATCCTGGCGCTGCAGGAACGCATCGAGCAGGAACTGAACAGCAACCCGGTGCTCGAACTGGAGGAGCCGACGGGTGCGGATAACGGCGAGGTTTCCGAGGACACAGACTTGGACGACCGGCTGGCAGAGCGGGACCTGGTGGTCGATCCGGACAGTCGCAAGAGCGAGGATTTCGAGCGCCTGGAGAGTCTGGAAGACGACTTCAAGGAGTTCATCAACCAGTCGGGTCCCTACCGCAGCCGGGGCAATGCCGAGGAACGCGATCGCAAGCTCGAAGCGATCAAGAACACCGCCGCCCCGCCACAGTCGCTGCATGACTATCTGGACGAGCAATGGCGGTTCGTGGATGCCGATGAACCCGTCAAGAAGGCAGGTCAGGCGATTATCGATTATCTTGACGATCGGGGGTATCTTACCGTTCGCCTGGAGCAATTGCACAACAAGGATCGCGACGATTTCGAACTGGAGCATCTCAAGGAGGCCCTTCGCCTTGTTCAGCAGCTCGATCCACCCGGCGTCGGGGCGAGGGACCTGCGGGAGTGTCTGCTGATCCAAATCGCCCACAGCGGCCAGGAGATGGGCTGTGAATACCGCCTGATAGCGGACCATATGGACGATCTGCTGGAGAACCGGCTGCCCGAAATCGCGCGGAAGATGGGGCTAAGCATCGAGCAGGTCAATGAGGCGATCGAGCGGCTCAGCAAGCTCGATACCTCGCCCGGCTTGCAGGTCGGTCGCAACGAGAGCATTCCGATCACGCCCGACGTGATCGTCGAATCACCCAACGGATCCGATGACTTCAGCGTCCGCCTGGCCGAGTCGGAGCTTCGCGGCCTCAAGCTCAGCAACTATTACACCCGTATGGCCAAGGACACGCAGGTCAACGAATCCACGCGCAAATTCCTCCAGAACAACATCCGCTCGGCCCACTGGATTATCGAGGCGATCGAACAACGCAAGAACACGCTGCTGAAGGTCGCCCAGTCCATCGTCCGCAACCAGCGGGATTTCTTCGAGCGAGGGCCCCTGCACCTGCGACCGTTGCCGATGTCGAAGGTGGCCGACGAGG
>CAZTGH010000509.1:0-3750 GCA_964612985.1 uncultured Pirellulales bacterium | reverse complement strand
GGCGAAGTGATCGTGCACACCGAAGCAAACCTCGTCTTCGTACACCTCTCGCACGGCTGAATATGGCGGGACTTGAATCCGGCGCCCCCGCATTGTCTTTCCGACCGGAGCGAAGCGAAGTGGAGGAATCTGGCATCGAATAGCTATGTGCTGCGCTCTACGTGCGTGTCTGTGACCACACAGTTGATTCCTGATTTGACGAGAGCCGAACGACGCTCATCTTGAAATGCCCTTGCGTTTGGCCCGGCAGGGGCCCACAATACGGACATGTGGTCACAGGTCCCCTTCCAATCGAGGTGAGCTCATGAAATACGCAACCGTCCTGTCGCTTGTGCTTCTCTTCCTGGCCCAGCCCGTCACCGCCTATGACCGCGTCACCGGCAAACCCTTCGCCAGCCGCTCGCGTGTGATCGCCCAGCATGGCATGGCCGCCACGAGCCAGCCCCTCGCGACACAGGTCGCCATCGACATCCTGAAGCAGGGGGGCACCGCCGTCGACGCCGCCATCGCCGCCAACGCAGCACTGGGCCTGATGGAGCCGACCGGCTGCGGCATCGGAGGCGACCTCTTCGCCATCATCTGGGACGCCAAGACGCGAAAACTCTATGGCCTCAACGCCAGCGGCCGCTCCCCCTATTCGCTGACCCTCGACCACTTCAAGGAACAGGATCTCGAATACGTCCCCGCCCGAGGCCCGCTGCCCGTCACCGTCCCCGGCTGTGTGGATGGCTGGTTCGAACTCCACACCCGCTTCGGCAAGCTCCCCATGCAGACCGTCCTCGCCCCCGCGATCGCCTACGCCCGCGATGGTTTCCCCCTCTCCGACCTCATCGCCTACTACTGGCAGCGCAGCGTCCCGCTCCTTCAGGACTACGAAGGATTCAAAGAGACCTTCATGCCCGCCCCCAGGGCAGGGGAGGTCTTCAAGAATCCCAACCTCGCCCATACCCTCGAACGAATCGCCCAGGGCGGTCGCGACGCCTTCTACAAAGGCGACATCGCCCGCACCATAGACGCCTTCATGAAACGCGTCGGAGGTTTCCTCTCCTATCGCGACCTGGCCGAGCACACCTCCGAATGGGTCGAGCCCGTCTCGACGGATTACCGTGGCTATACCGTCTGGGAACTACCCCCCAACGGCCAGGGCATCGCCGCCCTCCAGATCCTCAACATCCTCGAAGGCTTCGATATCAAAACGATGGGCTTTGGCAGCCGCGACTATATCCATTGCTTCCTCGAAGCCAAGAAACTCGCCTTCGAGGACCGCGCCAAATTCTATGCCGACCCCGCGTTCAACGACATCCCCGTTGCGCAGTTGATCTCCAAGGACTACGCCGCAACCCGCCGCAAGCTCATCGACCCCAACCGCGCCGCCAGGCGCTACGATGCCGGCAACCCCGCCCTCAATCATGGCGACACGATCTACCTGACCGTCGCCGACGCCCAGGGCAACATGGTCTCCCTCATCCAGAGCAACTATCTCGGCATGGGCTCAGGCCTCGCCCCCGATGGCCTGGGCTTCATCTTCCAGGATCGTGGCGCCCTCTTCTCGCTCCAGGAAGGCCATTCCAATACTTACGCCCCCCACAAGCGCCCGTTCCACACGATCATCCCCGCCTTCATCACCAAAGAGGGCGAGCCCTTCATGAGCTTCGGCGTTATGGGCGGCGCCGCCCAGCCCCAGATGCACGTCCAGATCGTCGTCAACCTCGTCGATTTCGCCATGGACGTCCAGGAAGCCGGCGACGCCCCGCGCATCCTCCATCTCGGTTCCTCCCAGCCCACCGGCCAGACCATGACCGACGGAGGCACCGTCTACCTCGAAACAGGCTTCGACTACGAAGCCGTTCGCGAGCTGACCCGCGCCGGTCACCGCATCCAGGTCAACGTCGGAGATTTTGGTGGCTACCAGGCCATTCGCTATGACCCGCGAAATCGGGTATACTACGGCGCCTCGGAGTCCCGCAAGGACGGGCACGCCGCTGGTTATTAAGCTCCACCTGCTCGCAGGGTGGCTCCGGAGTTAAGAGGATCTATGCCGTATCGGAACCTGACCGTCAAAGAGCTGGCCCAGATGATCGGCGCCGACGCCCGCCGCCTCGAGCGCATGGCCCAGCGTGGCGAAATTCCCTGCCAGAAAGTCGGCGGCGAATTCCGCTTCAACCGCGCCGAGATCACCGAATGGCTCCAGCAGAACATGGGCTCGATGACGGGAGATCACCTCGCCGAGGTCGACGCCGGCATGACCGCCCATCGCCAGAAGGCCGACAGCGATGCCATCGTCGCCCCCTTGCTACGCCCCGAAGCGGTCACCACCCAGCTGAACTCGCGCGGCAAGAACAGCCTGCTGCGCGAACTGGTCGCCCTGGCCGCTCAGACGGGCCTCGTCTATGACGACCAGGCCCTGCTCGAAGCGGTCCTCGCCCGCGAGGAGATGTGCAGCACCGCCCTCGACGGCGGCATCGCCATCCCGCATCCGCGGAGGCCGTTGCCTTACGAGATCGCCGATTCCGTACTCGTCGTCGGCAAGGCCAGTCGCGGCATCCCCTTCGGCGCCCCCGACCGTAAACTCACCGACCTGTTCTTCCTGACCGCCTCCCAGGACGACACGCACCATCTGCACATCCTCGCCCGTCTGGTGCGCATGCTCCGCGACGACGATTGGGTCGCCCGCCTGCACGCCTGCGACACGCCCAATGAGATGATCGAGATGCTCGCCGAGCGGGAGAGAGAGGTCGTCGCCGGATCGGCGTGAGAAGTCCCAAAATCGCATCGGGGAGCAGACCGGTGGGGGAAATCTGGGCCTCTGGGGCCCAAGCAGTTTTGCCGAGAGAAAACTCGCTGAAGTCCTACACCTGCCAATCACGCGAGACGGTCCGAAAATCCATGTAGCCGCAGCTTGGACGCAGCGATCCGGAAGGGAAGGGACGTGAACCAGAGCCGATCGTCAGCAAAGATCGCCCCAGTGACCGACACTGGGATTGAAAAACCTGGATGTCCCGCATACAATGGCCTCCATGCAGCCCCGGCCGATCGGATCTCGTGAACGGGACTGCCTGTGCAGAATTAGTGATTGGGGATGAACATGAAGATCAGCCGCGTACGCCGTTATCTCGCTTCTCTCTCGGCCGCTCTCGTTCTGATCGGTGGTATCGCCGGGTGCACGCCCGACCTGACTGGAGGAAGGGACTTTGGGGAACCCCCGGTCTGCGAGGTCCACGCACGCGTGATGGCCAAGCAGAAGGTCCCGCTCGTCTCCGAACCCGATTTCTACGGACCCGGCTGGGCCCAAGCGGTCGAACAGCTGTTTCCCCATTCCGACAGCCCCCATTACTGGGAAGGCGACCGCAGCGTCCATGGCGAGTTCGGCATCGTCTACGTCTGCCCGGGCTGCAACCAAGCCCGCAACGAGTGGCTCATCCAGAACCGCCCCGGCGTCGCCCGCGCCAAGGGCCTGATTGACTGACCGCCGTCACAAACGCCTCGATGCGATGTCGGTGAGCAGGGGAGCGTTGCCATGCGAAGACGTGACTTCCTCAAAATGGCCGTGATCGGAGCGGCAGGGGGCGCTCGCGGTGCGTGGTCCGCCAAAGCCACGCCCGCCAAACCGAACTTCCTCTTCATCATCGCTGACGACTGCACCTTCCGCGACATTGCCTGCTACGGTGGCCAGGCTCACACCCCCCATATCGACCAGCTCGCCTCCCAAGGGATGCGCTTTACCCAGTGCTTCCAGGCCGCCCCGATGTG
>CAZTGH010000508.1:0-3754 GCA_964612985.1 uncultured Pirellulales bacterium | reverse complement strand
AATCGTGAAACCGATTTCCTTGGAGAATATAGGCCTAATGTCCATTTTTGCAGAACTCCAGTCATCACGACGAGCGGACAGCACAGGTTTCGCGGGCGATACGTCGGGCCTTGCGGATGGCGCGGGCGATGCGATACCGGCTGAGCCTTCGACTCCGGCTGATCCGCACGATCGACCGGCCCTGCAGAAAATGGTCGCGCAGGACGAGCAACTCGTCGTCGGCAAAGCGCCAGCGGTATTGCATGCAGCGGAAGTACGTCTCATCGCTGAGCCGAAGAACGATCCGGCGCAGTCGGCGCGTCACGGTGCTCGGGCTCGCGCCCACGAGCTTGGCGATCTGGCGGATCCCCAGCCCACCGTCGAGATACATCTCCATCAGTACGCGGTCTTGCCCGTTGAGCAGGAGCACGCGCCTTTGAAGACGCTCGACGAGTTCGCGACAGGCAAGCGTGCGCCGCTCGGACAGATCGAGACTTTGAAAATCGGTATTGCGCATGGCCTTGTTCCCTTTCCCGTTTCAGGCCTTCGGCGGTCTCGCGCCCGCCGGGGTGAGTTCATGTGTACTGGAGTTCGGCAAAAGTCGCTATCGCTATTCACTTATGTCTCAACGCAAGTATTGTCTAATGACCATTCCGTTTTGTCAACGGGTAGTTCTATATTCGCGTAATCTTTGTCTGGCTTAGTATTTGTGAATCGCTCATGCGCGCGTCGTGTTACACACCTAAACAACAGACAGGAAAGCACTTGCGTCGGGCGTTTCTTTCGGGCACGCTGGGGAAGATTTTTTTCGCGCGCCGGGATTTTTCCTGGGCGCGTGAGGCAGACCGGGCGCGTTTTCTACGAAAAGACCATAGGAGCTACTGCGATGGATACGAGGAAACGAAGGGCCATCGTCATGCCGCGTGCATGCGCCTATCTACTTGTTGTAGCGGTGTTTATGGCAGCAGTGGAGACCGCTCACGGGTCGCACTCCCAGCAGCCTTCGCGACCGACAGCGCGGGGTCCGGCATACGAAGTGCGGGCCGAGGGCAGGCCAGTGATGCGTGTGATGAAGGACATCGCCTACGTGCCGGATGGACATGAAAGGCAGAAGCTCGACCTGTTCGTGCCCACGACAGAACCGAATGCGCCCTGGCCGCTGATCGTCTGGGTGCATGGCGGCGCCTGGCTGGGAGGCAGCAAGGACAACTGCCCGGCGGTGAAGTTCGTCCGACAGGGCTATGCGGTCGCCAGCATCAACTACCGACTCAGCCAGCACGCGATCTTCCCCGCCCAGATCCAGGACTGCCAGGCCGCGGTCCGCTGGCTCCGCGCCCACGCCGATGAATACTATATCGACCCGAACCGCTTCGGCGCCTGGGGCGCCTCGGCCGGCGGGCACCTCGTCGCGCTGCTGGGCGCCTGCAACGAGCCCGTTCGTAGTGTGCCCGTTGGTAGTGTGCCCGTAAGGGCATACAAGGGCTCTGGCAACGAGCCAGACGAAATAGCGTCTCACGACGCCACTACAAACGGGATAGCGTCTCACGACGCCACTACGAACGAGGTAACGCCTGACGACGCCACTACAAACGGGACAGCGCCAGATGCGGTCACTACGAACGCGCATGTCTCCAGTCGCGTCCAGGCGGTGTGCGATTTCTTCGGGCCGACGGACTTTGCGCAGATGAGCAGTTACTGGTCGACGATGGACCACGATGCCCCCGACTCGCCCGAGTCGAAGCTGATCGGTGGACCGATCCAGGAGAACCCCGAGAAGGTCCAACGTGCCAATCCGATCACGTACGTCACGAAGGACGATCCGCCCTTCCTGATCGTCCATGGCGACAGGGACCCGCTGGTCCCGCACCATCAGAGCGAGCTGCTCTACGACGCACTGAAGAAGGCGGGCGTCGAGACCACGTTCTACACCGTCCGCGGCGGCGGTCACGGCGGATTCCGAGACCCCGAAGTCGACCGCCTCGTCGCCACCTTCTTCGCCCAACACCTCAAGCCCTGAACCGCCCGCTGTCCCGCCCCAGGGCGACGCATGCGTCGCCCGAGCGGGTCCGCGCTTGTAGTGACGCCGTAAGGCGTTATCCCGTTCATAGTCGCGTCGTGAGACGCTACTTCGTTTGGCTTGGTGCCAGACTCTCTACCTATATGCCCTTACGGGCACACTACGAACGGCGAGGTATGCCTCGTCCACGAGATACGAGCGACGAGATACGAGATACTGCCTGTCAATAGTCCTTGAACTTCCGCATCCACTCGGGCCAGTCGTCAGGCGTCGCGCCCCCTGCTTTCGTCCACGGACCGGCGGTGTTGAAGCCCTCGTGCCAGCGGAGAGTCCAGAGCTCCTTGACGCCGACCTTGCGGACGGCGCCGTCCGCGAAGAGCATGTTGATGCCTCCCTTGTGGCGGTCGATAACAAGCGGCGCCGTGTAGATGTGCGAATGGCCTCCCATCTCGAAATCCGCGTACGGAGGCGGTTCATCCTCAATCGCATCGCGCAGGGCGGCATAGTTCAGCCTCGCGTCAGAAAAGGCCGGGAGCGCCGACGGTCTTACCTTGCCCAGTCTGTAATAGTTGTATTCGACTAGGCACTCGTTCATCGCGTAGCTTCCGATGTAGGTGTAGTCCGCCTTGCGCACCAGTTCGATGTCGCCCCGCCAGGTCGACTCGAGTCGCCAGGCCAAAAACGTGGCGCCTCCCGTCACATCGGAGCCTCGCGTTCCCGAGGCCTCGGGCGGCACCGGCTTGGAAGCGGACGGACAGACCATCGCGTCGCGCAGGTCGGTTCCGCTGTACACCTCCATGTGGACGGGCCAGGAGAGGTGCTGAGATTCGCGGTAGGGTTTCTGCTCGTCCCATTCGGAGAGCATGCCGTCGGGGTAGCGCCCATCGTTGTCGTTCTGGTAGGCCGCGAACATCAGCGCCCAGCCGTGCTGCCGAGTCTGGCAGACCACCGCCCGCGCCTGCTGGCGCGCCCGCGACAGCGCCGGCAGCAACAGCGCCATCAGCATGACGACGATCGAGATCACCACCAGCAGCTCGATCAGGGTAAACGCTCTCTTCTTCATGGTCTCAGCCCTCGATGCCGCCTGCCGTCCCAAGCCAGGGCGACGCATGCGTCGCCCCTACGGGCACAGACCGCCCGCCACGACGCAGCGCCACGAATGGCAGGGGCGAGGCATGCCTCGCCCGCCGTACCGCACAGCGTCTTTTCGATTCGATGCACTCCAACGCCACGAGATACGAACCACGAGATACGAGATACCGCCTTTCAATAGTCCTTGAACCCGCGCATCCACTCGGGCCAGTCGCCAGGCGTAACGCCCCCCGCCTTCGTCCAGGGCCCTGCGGTGTCGTAGTCTCGATGCCACTGGAGCGTCCAGAGTTCCTTGAGCCCCACCTTCCGCACCGACCAGTCCAGCATCAGCATGTTCACACCTGCGTGATGCCGGTCCATGCAGACGACCGACACTGTGTCGGGATAGCGACAATCGGGTGCCTGTGCGTACTCGTATTCCGGCGGCGGGTCCAGATGATGTATCGCCCCTTCCGGCATGGCACAGTCGAAGAACGCCGGGATACGCGAGGCGCCCTTGACGTCGACGCTGCGCCAAGGCGGGACGTTCCATTGTCCTCCGGGATTGGGGTACGTCCAGCCATTCACGCCGTAACTGGCGTATCCGATCACGTGGCTCTCCATCGGGGGCGGTGCCAATGCGCCCAAAGGGAATGAGTGATGTGTACCACCCCATGGTACCGGATC
>CAZTGH010000507.1:0-3767 GCA_964612985.1 uncultured Pirellulales bacterium | reverse complement strand
CTCAGTTGCGTCAGGCACGCGACGGTTCTCGCCTGCTTGCGGACCCGCGCCAGGGTGGGCAGAAGGACGGACATGAGCAGGGCGATGATCGCGATGACCACCAACAACTCAATCAGCGTAAAACCATTGCGTCTGGGTATCGTCACACGCCTTCATTCCTCGATCGCGTTCGAGTCCTCCGCGATGCGCCGCTCGTCGGACAGAATCTCCCGCAACAGCCGGAACTCCAGCTCGTAGAGGTTCCGCATCGCGGCATCGGGGATCGTATCGCCTGTTGCGCCCATGTTCCAGTCGGCAAACTGGGCGCCGAAGCCGATCGCGGTGACGGTTCCCTTGCCATGTTCGACGGTTGCGGCCACCGGACGCCCTGCAGTGCGGATCAGAGGAATGCCCCCTTCGATCTGACCTGCGTTTCGGGTCGCCAGGCCGGCAGGCCAGCCAGGCGGCGTTTCCAGCGGTCCCGCCAAGGCCGGACTGGTGACCATTCGCATGCCGAACGGATACAGCAGGGCGTTGGCGGTTGACGAGGCGTTGGCGGGCGCATCTACGATGAGGACGTGACCGCCCCCCTCGACATAGTCCGCCAAACGCTGGCGGAAGTCGGCGCGGACCTCCTGGCTCGGGTACAGAAAGACGAGCAGATCGCCCGAGAAGGCATCGCGCCCTTCGTGGCGAGCCGTGAAATACCCCAGTCGTAAAATCCAGCGTTCGAAAATACCGAATCCGTCCGCCTGACCGCTAATGAACCCGCCTTGCGACAGGGGCGAGTCGCAGACCGTTCGGTCGATGACGACCTTTGTAAAGGGGTGCTTGGCTCCGGGCTCGGGTACCTCGATCCAGTGCAGCCCGCGTACGGCAAAGCCTGCGACGGCAATGCCCACCAAGGCGCCGCTGAGCAGGACGAGCCAGCCGCCGGGCCAGGGTCGCCCGACCACGAGGGCCGCGATGGTTAGCAGCAGTCCCACCAGGACCAAGACCGGACGCAGGTCCCAGGACAGGGCCGTGTGGTTGAGCCATTCGAGCATGCCCAGCATCAACTCCGCTTTGCCCGGCTCGAAAGTCGAGAAGTTCGAGAAGATCGTGGAATCGCCGAAGGCCGCCACGCGACCGTGCTGGTGGCGCATCGCCCACAATTCGATGAAGGCGCCGTAGCGTGCATCGGCCCGATCCTCGACTTGTGGGTAGTAATTGCTCGCGTGATAATCGGCAGGCAGGCTGCGCAGCCCCGTCGCTTGGATAACCGCCTGCCCCCGGCTGGTTCCCGGATCGATCGAGCATGAGACCGCAAAATTCATCGCGGGCATATGCTGAACGATCGGGTGCGGGACGACGGGCGGACGGTAGAGTTGCTCGAAGACGGTGTCGATGTCGAACAGGCAGTCATAGCGAAAGCGGAAGCCGAATCGCGAGGCGATGTCGTTGAGATAGGTACCCGTCTTGAACACGTTGGTGTGCTCGCCCACGAGCAGCAAGCCGCCGCCGGTCGCGACGAATCGCTCGATATGGTCGATCTCCTCCGGCGTATACCGCGCGGTCGGCACCTTCACCACCAGAACGTCGCATTCATCGAGCGTATTCGCATCGATTGCCGTGTACAGTCGTTCCATGTCGTAGAAACGCGAGCAGTAATCGTAGATACAGGCGTAATTGTAGCCCGATTCCTGTCCGTACCAGTTCGGATCGTAAGGTCGGTCGGTGCGCTCCCAGTTCGAACGATGTTCATCGACCCAGATCCGCCCGGCTTTGCGCGGTCCGGAAGGAGACCACAGGAGCCCCATCGTGATGAGCAACGCACCCGCAAAGGCCAAGGCCGGCGCGGCGATCCGCTTCGATGGCTTGGGTGTTGGCGTGGTTTGCACCGGCGCGCTTTCATCCAGATGCACAAACCGCCAGGCCAGCAAGACCGGACCTGTCAACAGCGCCAGCAATACCCAGGGATTCCAGAAGGGCCCCATCAGCGAAAGCGGCGCCTCGTACCCGGTTCGCAATGCGCGATGCATGTGAATGGCGATCAGGATACCGGCGCGAACGGGTAGCCAGAGAGCCCCGGCCAGAAGCAATACCAGCGCAGGCCGAAAGAATTTCGAGAGCGACGCCTTGCGAAACGGGAGGCTGACGAGAACCACGCCTCCAAGGACAAAGCTGAAGGTTATCGGATCCAACAACAGTCCCCATGTCGCGCCCAGGCGGTGCGTATGGCGGATCGAGTAGAGTGCCAATTCCGATCCGTCCATTGCCGCCGGAATACCGATTACCCGCACGGCGGCGTAGAGTACCTTCGCCAGTGCCGCCGGAAGTTCGTGAGAGCGGGCCGTGATGATCTCGTAGAAGAGCATCCCCGCTGCCTGTACGGTCAGGATTGCGCCTGCCGCCAGAGCCGCCAAAGCCACCCGGCTCGGCCATCGTCGCGGGATCGGTGCGGCGCCGAGCAGCAGTCCAATCAGAAGCAACAGGACCGGCATCCGCCAAGGCCACGGGGCCAGGATCAGAACGGGCGCGAGCAAGACCGCCGCCGCAATGGACTCCGTTTGCGTGGGCGCCCGCAGTTCGACGCCGATAAGGAGTCCGGTGCCCGCCAGCACGAGGACGGCCCATGTCACCCACGATGGATCGTGGTAGTATCCCAGACCGAAGAGCCAGGAGGCACTCAACAACGCCAAGCCGATCCACGCCCGCCTCATGACGTGCCCTCCGTGACGGCGGCCGGCGCTTGTCGGACCGCTTCGGGAACCCACATGGGCTCGTCGCGCAGCAGGGTGAGCAGCCACCGCCAGAAATCGGCGTTCTCCCGGAGTCCCTCGAAAGGCTCGCCGCCCTCCCATTCGAGGTTCTTGTTCATCGCAAAGCAGGTGTCGCCGATCAGGACGACCTTGCCGTTGCCGATCTTGCGAAGCAGGATCACGGGTTGGTCGCCGGGCCCATAGGCGATGACGCGCGTGTCGGGATCGCTGGAATGCAGGCCCCAGGCAGCGTGGAACCGCACGTAGACCCGCCGATCGACCGATTCCAGGTAAGGCGATTTGAAGTGGCCGAAAGGCGCCGGCTCAGGCGCGTCTGGCTTCTGCGGCTCAAATCCCAACTCCCTGAGCAGAGGCAGACTCGGTCCCATCCGGTCCCATCCGACGGTCAGAATGAAGATGCCGCCATCGTCGACAAACTGGCGAACGATCTTGCGCTCGGCCGGCGAAAAAGCGCGAGTCGGCGCGATCGAAATCAGCAGCCCGGCTCGTTCGAGTCGCTCGGCCGTCAACTCGGGCAGCGACAGCGCCAGGTACCCGCTTCGCATCAACGTCAACGCCAGTCCGCCGATCCCGTCCGGTCGCCAGGATTCCCCGCTGTAAGCCTCCAGGTGGGACGCATCGATATAAGCCAGGTTGTTCGGCGTTGCTCGACGACCGTCGGACAAAGGTGTTGCCGCCGCCGATGTCGCCTGGGCGCAGATCGCCAGAGATGTTGCCAGAGCGAGGGCGACCAGAGCCGTCTTCCAGGGACTCGGCGGCACGCACAGCAGGACGCCGAGTGCCAGAGCGATCAGCAGACCGATCCTTTGCCGCCACATCGGATGCGTCTTTGCCTTGGCGTCGGCAAGGTAGGCCAGAAGCTGCGAAGTGAACGCGTGCGACGAGACGTTGATCGCGTTAGAGAGGCCCGAGGTGTCGCCGAACGCGATCACATGGCCCCTGCCCACCGGCTCCTCGGCCGCCAGGACGATGTCGCCGAGTTTCTCGCCCGGGTCGTAACGGCTGTTGCCCATCATGGCTCGTGCG
>CAZTGH010000506.1:0-3768 GCA_964612985.1 uncultured Pirellulales bacterium | reverse complement strand
TGGGAGAGCGCTTGCATGGCATGCAAGAGGTCGTGGGTTCGAATCCCATTGGCTCCATTGTCCCCTTTTTGCCCCCTCCGGGCTTGTTTTCCAGGTTGACGCGCCCCCGCCGGGCCGCTACCGTTGGGATCTCAGGAAACCACCGTCTTGCACGCATCCGATTCGACCTGGGAGGTGCCGCATGAGAGAAAGCCACAGACCCCTTTCGCCGCTCATCTTCTGGTCTCTCCTATTTATATGGAGCAGTCAGCCAGTCCTGGGGGCACTCACCCAACCCAGGGTGGTCCCTCTGGTGCGAACTCTCGACCTGAGCGTCGGCGAATCGGGAACGGTGCAGCTTCACGACGGCTCCTGGGCCACGGTCAAGCTCATCGGTCTCGAAGAGATCCGCGACAACGTCTGTAACGCTGTCCGGCGGGCAACGGTCGATGTCGAGGTCAATGGCCAACCCCTCTCGCTGGTCTCCTCGACCTATCACCTGCCCCAGACCACCGCCGGTGTACAGATCGATTGCCCGGTCACCCGAGGCTACACCCAGAACAGCAGCAAGAAGAACGCCTGGGGCCTCCTCAAAGACGCTCGAATCCGCCTCTGGCCCGCCAATTCGCCCCTGGTCCGCGCCGGAACGTTCGTCTACCCCGCCAGACAGCGGTGGTTCGCCTCCGACACGCAGATGGCCAACGTCCCTGTCTTCGTCAATGGCGGAGAGGTCCCTGGACAGAAGAGCATCTACTATCATTACGGCCTGGACTTCGGCGGCGCCGAAGGCCTCGTCGAGGTGGTCGCTGCCACCGACGCCCTGGTCGTCTCCGCTGGCGGCAAGACCCTGCCGGACTACGAGGACACTCCCGTAAGCCCCCGCTATGACGTGGTTTACACCCTCGACGATCGCGGATGGTTCTACCGCTACAGCCACCTCTACCAGATCGATCCCTCCGTCCAACTCGGGCAGAAGGTCCGCATGGGCGAAAGAATCGGCCTGCTCGGCAAAGAAGGCGCCAGCGGCGGATGGTCGCACCTGCACTTCGCCATCAGCAGCCGGCAACCCTCGGGCCAGTGGGGCATCCTCAACGCCTACGCCTTCGCCTGGGAGGCCTATCGGCAGCAGTACCAGCCTGAAATCATCGCAGTCGCACGTCCCCATTGCGTCGCCTGGGTGGGTGAGTCGGTCGAGCTCGACGCGAGCCGATCCTGGAGCCGTTCCGGACCAATCGAGACATTCGAATGGACCTTCTGCGATGGCGAATCGGCGCGCGGCGCCAAGGTGCAGCGAACCTACGACCAGCCGGGCGAATACAACGAAGTTGTCAAGATCACGGACGCCAACGGAAACGTCGATTATGACTTCGCCGTCGTCCAGGTCTTCGACCGGGCCAGACCCGACCGGTTGCCCCCGACGATTCACGCCGCGTATTATCCCACCTGCGACATCGAACCGGGTGACGAACTGACCTTCAAGGTCCGCACCTTCCGCACCACCCACGGTCACGAGACCTGGGACTTCGGAGACGGCAGCCCCCGTGTGACGGTGCAGTCCGACGGCAACGTCGACGCCCACAATCCCGATGGCTACGCGGTGACGAAGCACGCCTATCGCAAGCCGGGATGCTACATCGTCACCGTCCACCGAAGCAACGAACGGGGTGAGCGGGCGATCACCCACCTGCTCGTCCGTGTCGGCAAGTTCCCGCTTGAACCCGCGCGCAAATGAGCGTACTCTGACGCTATCATAAACCGATACCCAAGGAGCCAAACCATGAAGAACGTTGCGATTTCTCCATCTCTGTTTGTCACGGCATGTATGGTCCTGCTCGGTGCGATCGCCTCGCCCGGGTGCGCGTCAGAAGTGAACGGCTCGAACCAGGCCAAATGGATCCCCTTGTTCAACGGAAAAGATCTCACGGGCTGGCATCCCAAAATCACCGGCTACGCGCTGGACGAGAACTACGCTAACACCTTCCGCGTCGAGGACGGCCTGCTGAAGGTCCGCTACGACCAGTATGAGAAATTCGACGGAAAGTTCGGGCACCTCTTCCACGAAACACCCTTCTCGCACTACCGCATGCGCATCGAGTACCGCTTCGTGGGCGAGCAAACGCCCGGCGGCCCAGGTTGGGCCTTCCGCAACAGCGGCATCATGTTCCATTGCCAGCCGCCCAAGACCCTGCGAAAAGACCAGGACTTCCCCGTCTCTATCGAGGCCCAGATCCTCGGCGGCGACGGCACCAACCCGCGCCCCACCGCCAACGTCTGCTCGCCGGGCACGCATTTCGTCATGAACGATCGGCTCATCACGCAGCACTGCACCAATTCGAAGTCGAAGACCTATCATGGCGACCAGTGGGTGACCATGGAAATCGAGGTCCACGGCAACGGCAAGATCCGACACCTCGTCAACGGCGAAGTGGTCTTCGAGTACGAGCAGCCTCAGCTCGACGAAAACGATGCGGACGCGAAAAAGCGAATCGAAGCCACCGGGAGCACCATGCTCGACGGAGGCTACATCGCCCTTCAGGCGGAAAGCCACCCCCTGGACTTCCGCAAAGTGGAACTGATGCCGTTGGAGGAATAGGGCTGTGCTCGGTGGTGGACTGCGTGGCACGGTGTCGCGGCGAGGCGCTCACCACACGCCGGACATCGATCGGAACACGTCAACGATTCGCAGCTCCCCGCAGATCGCCTGGTCCTGCCGTCCGAAGGAATAGGTGAATGGCCAGGCCTCGCCCGGTGCGATGTTGTTGCCCGCCGCCGGACAGAAATGCCCCACCGCCACCAGGCGCCCGTCGGCATCGCGCAGCGCCGCCTGCAATTCGACCCCGTGCGTCGCGTCCCCGACGTTCTCGATCTCGCCGATCGCGTGGACCCGTCGGTACTCGTCACGGATCACGCGAAAATCCCGGATGGCAAATCCGTGTTGCACCAGGGCAGCCCGTCTCTCGCTCGGATGGCCCGCCTCCGTAACGGAACAGACGGCCGCCGGCTCATCGTGCAGTTCGAGAGGATCCTCGGCCGACTTCTTCGACAGGCCCGTACAGCCGGCCGCCAGACCCGCCAGGGCGACCAGCAACACTCCCAAGCATATACCCTTCATCCCCTGATCCTTTCGTTGTCGCGACTTCATGCCACAATCATCGTGCCCGTCCGAAACGGCGCCCCACGAAAAGCCGTCACCTCCATCCGATCGCGCCTCGGGAGAACAACCTCCGCGAGCCGCCTTATGTGCTTGGCACACAAGGGATTGTCGCATTTATGGGACGAATTGTCAAGGAATTCGTCCCGACAGAACGTCCGAGACGATGTGTTCTCCGGCGCCGAGCCTGGTCCACGGAGCGCAATGGCGGTTCCCGTGAACCGCAGGAGCCCACCCCGTGTACATTCGCTTGCCCAGAACATCAGACCGATGGAACGGCGCCCCCGGGGAAGCAGGTGGAAAAAAAGAGGAGCACCTCCGCGATGGTAATTCCGAGGTGGCAGGCGCCCCTCGGAGTCCGGTGGGATGCAGCGGTGCTCCGAATGGTCCTCGATTTTCCACACTTCAGCCAGCAAGCGTATGGGGGCACAAATGTGTATGCATTTCCTGGTAGAACGCAGATTTTTTCTTCGCGGAGGCCTTCGACTGACGCGGTCCGCCGGCGCGCCGACCCTGTCAAGCCATGGAAATTGCCGCCGTCTTCGCAGGAATCACCGGCCCATCACTTGAAAGACTGCGCAGTTTGTGAGGCGCAGAAAAACACTTGCCGTCGGGTCGCCGCCTCCCGTTTTTCAGCC
>CAZTGH010000505.1:0-3770 GCA_964612985.1 uncultured Pirellulales bacterium | reverse complement strand
CCGGCTGCTCCTCGAACCACTCGACCCGGCGTTCCGGCGTGGCGACAACTGGCGCCCCCTGTCAGCGACATCCTGGCACGACGCTTGGTCGGAGGAGATCGTCGTGGGGAGCGCTACGTTCCTGGATGAAGACTGGCAGCCGCTGACTGGGCCCGTCTCGGCGGTCGGAGATCGGCAGCTTCACATCTCAGCGAGTTTTCCGTCCACCAAGACTACTGGCTTTATCCGCTATGTGAACGAAACCGGCAGCCTGATCGTCGAGACTCCGGTCACCTTCACACCGGCTGGCAATGGCTCGCTGGCCGTTTCCGATCTATGTTTGGTGCCGCCCCAGGGACAAACGGACGACTGTGTCGGCCCGTCCATCGTTGCTACCGCTTTTGGCGATCTCGTGTTGTTCCTCGATTCCGCTGAGGCCGCCCGACAGACCGTTCTCATCCAACCCGATATCAAGGTCGAACGCATCGCGTTCAATTGGAACACAGGCGACTGGTCAAGCGATGCCGTGAACATCCGGCAGGATTTTGCCAACGAGATCGTTCTTCCCGAGTACAGGGACGATGCGGGCGATGGACAGCCGGAGGCGAATCAGCCGGCGGCGTTTATCGCGAGCTCGGATGGCCTGACCCGAGATATCGTCATATATGTGCGCTTCAGCACCTCTTCAACAGACCGCGAGCTTGAGGTCACCGCCGTACCGGTCCCGTACACTGTCCCACCCGGAGACACATCGATTTTCTCGCTGCCATTCCACCAATCTTTCCGCATTCTCGGAGGACTGTCAGCGGGAGATCCCTCTGATCCTGTCTATGAAGACCACCTCCTCGACCCCAGCTTCGTTCCAATCCACCTGCAGGTGAACGGTGGTGCGGTCAGGAAGACTGCGGAGGAGATTGCCTGGAGTTACTACCTCAACACTGACCCACCGTCCTTGGCCTGGGCCGGAAATGCAACTGGACCACATGGGTTCTTTGTGCTCTTTGACCTCCCTCGCCCGCCTTGGACGCAGTCTCCTGGACAGACGACAAACCCGTGGGTTGATCTCCTGGACTATGCCTGCGAGTGGCTAGACGGGAAGCCAGTTTCGGGTGATCCGTTTGATGATCTCAACCGTTCTTTGGCAGTGGAGTTGGCGACACTTCTCTATGACGAGTGGCGGGTGGCCGGCGCTGTCTATGATGCGAACATGGGTTCTTTCTGTCAAGGCACGACCTTCGAATTGACCCGAGTGCTCGATGAAAAGGACGTAGACTGCAACTGCATGGCGGGCCTCTTTGAGCTGGCAGGAAAGATCGTTGGGATTGAGGGACTCGGTAGAAAGGGAAGCATCGGTATCGGGCAGGGTGATGGCCGTCTGACTCGACGACTGTTGCTCTTCCATCGGGGGTTTCTCTATTCGGACCCGAATGAGTACTCTCGGCAATCGTGGGAGAGGCACTCCTATGGCTTTCTTCTTCGAGATTTGGAAGTCTATGATCCGCTCGTGCGAATCAACTGGGAACTCAACCCATCAGATCTGGACCTGGACTATCCTGATATCGGTTTTGACCCTCGCCTTCCAGTTTCTGTGGATGAAACAGAGTACTTGAAGCGGCTTTGCGGGGACTGTTTGTTTTCACCAGTAGTGACATGGCAAATCGGTGTTGTGGAGTAATGGAGTATTCAATGCAAAGTGCTCTTACTTTTGGTCTAATCTGGTCTTGGATGCTGGTTGCTACCTTGTCTGAAGCTGGTGCGTGCGATGCCATGATCAACGAGCTCACGGTGAGGTACCAATGTAGCGTTGCGGAGTCGACGTTTGGTAGCGTGGGTATCCGCCCTGATGGTCGATCGCGTTTTGTGCAGGGCTGCCTGTACAGCTGTGCCATGGAGACTGGTAAGGTCAAGATCAGAGTCGCGAAGTTCTCGAACTCGATGGACGCGTCGATTGCCGCAACTCGAATTGCGGGATCCGTGGATTCCGCCCTTGAGTCTTGCACTGGTCGTGTCGGGTCAGGCTCGGTGCCGGTCTGTTTCAGGGGACCATCCTCCTTAGTTCTCGCGACCGGTGAAGTCGCGCTGTCGATCTCTCGTACAGGGGTTGAGGAGTTCGATAAAGGTGAGGTGGAGGAGTTTCTCTTCGACTTGGCTCAAACGCTTGTCGTTGAGGTGGACAAGGGGATGGGGGTTCCTGAAGTTGAACTCACGGAACACTTCATCAGGAATCACGATCTTGGAGGCGCCCGTCTCCCGGAAGGGGTACTGGGGGGGGCCTCTCCCGGGCTCAAACGAGACATCGAGGTGTCAGGCTGGAGTGTGCGGAGCTCTGGGTTCTTCGACTGTGCCGAGCCTGTTGACAGGCAAGTGGAGGGTATCAGAGTTCCGTGTAGAGCCTGGCAATTGTTCGAAACGGCGGGCCCAGATGAGATGTTCATTGTAGAGCTTCCGTCCGCTGAAGGACTGCGGAAGACCGAAGGTGCGGTCCAGCAGTCAAGGATTCCATGGATGGAGTTCGAGGAGGAACACCGTCAGACCTATCCAGAGGCGGTGTGGGACTGTCCGTTCGAGCGGTGCCGGTGGTTCATTTCCTGGACGGAAGCGATCCTGATGGTTGAGAACGGCGATGACGTCTGGATTGTTGGTCGCACGATGCTCGACCCTGAAGAGCCGTGGAGGTCCGAGATGCGCAGTGGAGTGATAGAGATGGCCGAGATTGCAGCCGATTTGGTCGAACGCGCGGGCGGCTGACGTGACTCGGAGGCTGGGGCGGACCAGCGGCCGGGAGCAGGAGGATGTCGCTCCTGAGGCGTTTCTCGAGGTCGCCTGCCAGCAGCTGGGATGCGCGGTCGCCGATTTCGCGCGGCCGGGAAAGAGGCGTGAGGCCAGCCGCCTCCGATACATGGTGGCCGCACTCGCGGTGGAACGCTGGCGTCTCGCGGCGAGCGCCCTCGCCCGTCGGGTGGGGCGCCGACCCGACGTCGTGAGCCGGTGGGTCCGGCGCGGCGCCGAGCTGCGCGCGTCGGACCCGGTCTTTCGGGACCAACTCGTCGAGCTCGACCGGGCGCTGTTTGAGCGTTTCAGCCGGGCGGCGACGCAGTGACGCGAAGCCGCTACAACCCCTACCCCGTCCGACCTCATTCGCGGGACTCGCTCAGGAGGGCAGAATGTCCAAATCGCCGCGCCTGGCGCCCCTATCAAGAAGCGCAATGTTGTTGGTCAGATCAGTGATCGTGGTTGCGGCTTGTGGAGCTTTGATGGCTGGTGAGGTCGAATCTGGAGATGGATCGACTTTGGTCATCAACACTGCTGGCAACTACGTAGTTGGATTCCCCATGCTTGTTTCGGTTGAGGTGGTGGCGGATCTTGCGACGTCGCAGCAGGACGGCGTGGGACCTAGGTTTTGGCCTGATTTTGTGAGGCTCTCGTCACGGCATCTCGGGGGACGAGGCGTCTGGTTCGTACTTCGGTCGCCGACGGGCACAGGCAGATTGTATGAGATCGGCGGATCAGGGACCTTCTTCGAGTTCCCATACCATACGTCTTTCAGAGGACGGAATCCACGGTGGAAGGACCTACCCCCTTCTCGCCAGATCGCGTCCGGTGAGGCCTTCTCATTCACTCTCGACCTCTGCCGTGTCGGAGCACGGGGCGACAACGTGCCCAGGGCGTGGCACCGTGTTCCAACCGCTGGCAGATGGGAGATCGCGGCGAAGAGCAACTCGGGCGCAGCGGATAGCGACTTCGTTTTGCGGTGCCTGGCCCGACGATTTGGCGATCTTCAGATCGCGCAG
>CAZTGH010000504.1:0-3776 GCA_964612985.1 uncultured Pirellulales bacterium | reverse complement strand
CGGACGTGATCGTCCCGCGCATCGAGATCGCTCACCGCCGGCTTGACCGCCGCCGTAAACGCCTGGAGGAACTGCGACAGCAGCAGCACCCCCGCCGCTGCCACCGAAAACTGCGCCACCTCCGTCGTGCCCAGGAAGATCCCGATGATCGTCTCGCTGGCGCGGTAGACGATCAGGGTCCCCGTCGCATAGAGCAGCGTGTTCGTCCCGTAAAACAGCATCTCCTTGAGCAGCGTGCGATCGACGCTCTTCCACGCAACCGCCATCGCCGGAAGCAGTCGCCTCGCGTACGTATACTGCGCCGCACGCGCGACGATCTCGCTGGCCCCATAGATATAGCCCAGCGTGAGCAGTCCGTAGCCGTGACGCAGCATCACCACCAGCAGGATCGTCCGCGCGGTCAACACGATCAGCGTCACGATGCTGATGACATCGAACCGTTGCAGCCCGCTCAGCACCGCCGTCGTCAGTTGCAGCGGGGTCGAAATCGCAAAACCCAGACCGACGATCAGCACCAGGGTACGCGCCGCCGGCACCAGGTCCGCCTCGATGGCGAACCAGTCGCCGATCTTGACGTACAGCAGCACGCTCAGCAGCGCCAGCACCGCGCCGATGATCGAGAAGAACAGCAGCGCCGTGCTCACTACGCTGCGAATGCCCTCGTCGTCCCCCTTCGCCAGGTACATCGGGATGCGCCGGTTGATCGCGCTGTTGAGCCCCATCCCGAGGACCATCCGGTAGCGGAAGACCGACCCGATCAGCACCCAGACGCCATAACGCGCCTCGCCGAGCCGCCCCAGGAAGAACCGGATCAGCAGAAACGCGACGATGGCGTTGCCCATCAGCATCGCCACGTTATAGAACGTGTTGTGGACCAGCCGCTTGGAGGTCGTGACCTGCTGGGTCATAGTCGTAACGCGAATCCTTTCGGTGCTTCACAGACAGCGACGCGCCCTTGCGCGCGACGCAGAACAGGTTGGCCGATGCGAACGTCCGCGCGTCCCACGCCGTAAGCGCGCCGATCACGGCATGGAATGGTGCGATCCGCCCGACCAGCAGGTCGATGCTCTTGAAAACACGGACAAAGAGACCGGAGCCGTCGAAATCCGTGATGTCGTAGCCGCTCAGATACAGCAGTCGTGACAGATGCTCCGCCGAGAAATGCTCGTGCCAGCGCTTCGCCGCCGAGACGTCGCCGATCAGTCCATCCGGGTTGCGGACGTAGCGCTGCTCGTATTCCTGGCGGCAGTGCCTCCGGCAGTAATACCAGCGGTGCAGTCTGGGAAAACGAAATTTGAGGTTCCCGAGGTCCAGCCACGAGAACGCATGTCGGCGCGGAACCGTGACGATCAAGACACCATCGTCGGCGAGCACCCGATGCAGCTCGTCCAGCAACTCCTCCTGCTCGTCAATATGTTCGAGCACGTCCAGCACCGTAATCGACGTGAACGTCCCGTCCGGAAACGGCAGAGGCACGGTGCGCTCGATCCGGAGAATCTCCAGACCGCCTGAGCCCTGCCGCGCCTGCGCGATCGCCTGCCGGCTGATATCGATCCCCACCAGACACTTCACCCGCTTGTCCCGCAGCGACCGAAGGAACCGCCCATCCGCGCAGCCGAAGTCGAGATGGGCTGCCGAGCCGGTCGGCACGTGCTGCCAGGCAAAGGCGTAGCGGTCGAAGGCGTATGGGTTGTCGGGTTCGGATCGGGTGTGCATATAAGTCCTTGCCGCAATGTCAACGGGCCCCACCCTCCGGCGGGACGACCTGCCACAGCGGGCCCGTCTTACGCAGGTCGTACTCGCCCAGGATGAACGGGGGTGCGTACCCCGCCTGCTCCGAGGTCACGTAGATCGGATGGCAACCGACCAGGTCCCGGAAGCTCTCAGCGCCATACGCCGGCGCTCCCTCGCTGCGGACGATCCCGGTGACGATCTTCACGTCGGGCCGCACGCCCTCGACCTCCTGGACCAGCAGCAGCGGCCCCACCGTCGTCGTATCGGCGTAGATGATCGCGTCGGGCCCTGCCGCCTCCAGAGCGTCCCGCGCAAATCGCGCAGCGCCGTCATCGCCCCGCTTCCAGGGCTGCAGAAAATACCGATAGTCGTCGCGATAGGCGATATCCCCGCGCGTTCCCACATCCAGGTCCATCCGTTGCGCCACCCTTGGCGTCACCGCATAGACCGCCGGCGGCACCAGGGCAAACAAGGTCAGAAGAACAGCGACCGTTCTGCGACGCACTCGCTGCAGAACGAAATGAACGCCAAGGCCCACCAGCGCGGAGACGACAATATAAAACGGAATGAAAAACGCGTATCGGTCCGAGACGGTGTACCGGAACGCGAAGAAAAGGAACAGCACCACCAGCGCTGCAACCACTCGTCGCAAGATCGGGTCTGCTCGCATCTTCCACAGTGCGAGGCATCCCGCTGCAAAGAGCAGGAGATTCGGCGTCGGAAAGTTCAGCACGATCAGCAGCAGATTCTCCTTCACGATGGCCCACGACACCGCCGTATTGAGCACGTCGGCCTGCCACCGGTCCCCGAACGCCGCCGAGGCGAGTGTGCCGAGCACGTCGCCGCTCGCGAACATCTGCCGGACGATCAGGTATCCATACGGCAGTGCCCCGAGCATCCAGAAGAGGGCAACGAGACCAACGTCTCTGACGCGCAGCTTCTTTCGCGCCACCAGCACCGCCAACACGACGACATAACAGACCAGCGGGATGGCCGCCAGCATGTGCACCGCAATCGCCAGACCGTTCAGCAGACCCAGGGCATAAAGATATCCCGCACGCTGCGTCCGCGTGTATTGCAGCAGCACGATCAGTTCGCCGACAAACAGCGCCGACCACAGCGTGTACGTCTCCGCGATGCTCGCATGTTGCCAGAATGTGTGCGACAGCGCCAGCGTCACCGCCGCAACGATGCCGGGAAATGTCCGGCCCATCCACAGCCGCACCAGAAGATACAGATTCGCTGCCGCTACCGCCCCCGCCAGGGACGAGACGAGATTCACCTTGTGCGCAAACGCGCCGAAAGGAATCGCCTGCCCTGCGATCGCCACCAGATAGAACAGCGGATGCGAAATCGCCAACCCCAGAAAACCCTCGATGTCGCCCCGCCAGACGCGCACCTGGATCAGTCCGCTGTCCTGCCACAGCGCCCCCGGCGCGCAACTGATCGCATACAGCGCCCCCGCCCCCAGCAGGACGGCGCCGTAGACGCTCAGCATTCGTATCGTAGCCCTCGCCATAAATACTGACACCCTTCTCCAGGAAATCGTGGGTGCTGCCAGGTCACCATACGACCTGACCGGTTCCCGCAAAGCACTGGAGAGGTCTGGATCATGCTTGCAGGGCGCTGGTCACAAATGCAATTGCCAACTCGGGTCGGGCCTCAACTGACCGTCACCACCAACCCCTCGTGGCTGATGCTGTAGTCGAAGAACCGCGCCCGCTCGTTCGGAGGTTCCGCTTCCAGCCTCTCGCGCACCGCCGCCGCGTCGGCGCCCGACTTGCAGACCATCAACAGAAAGCCGCCCCCGCCGGCCCCCAGCAGCTTGGCCCCGTGAATATGCGGCGCGACCCGCGCCAGCAGCGCCTCGATCTCCGCATTGCTGCTGTTCGGGTCCAGTTGCTTGTTGAGCCGCCAGGCGGCGTCCACGAGCTGGCCGAAACGGGCCCGGTCCTTGCGGATGAACGTGTCCATCACCTCCCGCGCCGCCGCGCCGATCTGCGTCAGCGTGGCCACCGTCGCGCGGTCCCGATCCAGATACC
>CAZTGH010000503.1:0-3810 GCA_964612985.1 uncultured Pirellulales bacterium | reverse complement strand
AGCTCGGCGGGGATCTCTTCGTACGGGCTCGCCTTGCTGATGCCGACCCGGCGGCAGAACCGTTTGATCAGGCGGTTGTAGAAGATGTTCATGCGCTTGCCGCCTTTGCGCCAGGCGTCGATGGCGCCGCTCTCCAGCGAAACGGTCTTGTCGGGCACGATCAGTTCGGGATCGAATTCGAGGATCGTGCCGAGCCCGTCGCAGCTCTTGCAGGCGCCCCAGGGGCTGTTGAAGCTGAACAGGCGGGGCGAAAGCTCTTCCAGACTGGCGTCGGGATGCTCGGGGCAGGCGAATTTCTCGCTGTAGATCGCTTCTTCCCACTTCCCATCGCCTCCGTTGCTCTTGTCGGCGTCGGGGTCCTGGAGCAGGACGAGGAGGATGCCCTCGGCGAGCTTGAGGGCGGTTTCGACCGAATCGGCGAGGCGGATGCGGACGCCTTCTTTGAGGATCAGGCGGTCGACCACGGCGGCGATATCGTGCTTCTTATTTTTGTCGAGTTCCGGCACGTTGCGGACGTCGAGGATCGTGCCGTCGACGCGGGCTCGCACGAAGCCTTCGCGCTGGATGTGGGCGAAAACGTCCTTGTGCTCGCCTTTCTTGCCCCTGACCAGCGGCGCGCAGACCTGGATCTTGGTCCCTTCGGGGTGGGTCAGGATCGATTCAACGATCTGCGAGGAATGCTGGCTGGTAATCTCGCGTCCACAGACCCAGCAGTGAGGCTGACCGGTCCGGGCGAAGAGCAGGCGGAAGTAGTCGTAGATCTCGGTGGTGGTCGCCACGGTCGAACGCGGGTTGCTGCTGGCGCTGCGCTGCTCGATGGCGATGGTAGGCGGCAGGCCCGAGATGTCGCCCACGGACGGTTTCTGCATCTGTTCGAGGAACTGCCGGGCGTAGGCGCTGAGCGATTCGACGTACTTGCGTCGGCCCTCGGCATAGATTGTATCGAACGCCAGCGAGCTCTTGCCCGAGCCGCTGATGCCGGTGATGACCACGAGCTTGTCGCGCGGGATGCTCAGATTGATGTTCTTGAGGTTGTGCTCGGCGGCGCCGGTGATCGTGATGACCTTGTCGTTTCGCTGCGGCATATCGGTAACGAACCCAATCCTTCGATTTCGATTGTCATCCATACGGACCCCCGTTCCTGGGGTGCGCCTCCGCATTTTTCCGGACGGCACAAACCAGTCATTGTACCGCTTTCGTCCGAAAAGGCAACTCTTCCCTCGTGCCCAATCTCCCCTCATCTGTTCGGTATGGGGGGCAGTCGGAATACGGTGGCACTTGTGTCGCCTGCATCGGCTTTGTCATTGCGACTGGAGTCCGCCGCAGGCGGAGAATGGAGGAATCTGGCAGCGAACGGGCTATCGCTTGCGTTTCGCGGCGGCATCGAGCAAGCAACGGTTCGTCAGCGTTTCGAAGGGTTCGGATGCAGGGCGGGAGACCGACTTCTTCGCGGCTGGATCCCTCGACTACGCTTCGCTCCGCTGGGGATGACAGAAGAGAGAGGGCCCCGGTCGAGATGATCCGCCAGAGGCGGAGAGGGTAGATCGGGCCCAAGAACGGCGATCGGGAGCTGTGGTCCAAATGCGCCGCCATTTGCCGACCGCACCCTGTTGGGAGGGGATGGAGTTGGGCGTTGCGGGGGCGGACCGGCGGTGGTAGAATGCGGCAGGATTGGATGGGCGGCGTATTGAGGTCCTGTTCGGTGCGCTGGCCATGCAGCAGTGGGGCATCCGCCGCGTCCCGGACGAAGAGCGGCTCGACCTCAGCCACTACCCCGAAGAGTTCATCGAGTTTCGAACGTGGCGGCCGTCGGGGTGAGGACGATCTGTGGCGAATCTATCACGGACCCGTACGACAGGTGTGACACGTGGAAGACATGACATGGTCGAAGGCGGAGAAGGAGGTGGCCCGCCGGGCATTTGAGAAGGCGTACGAAAGGGAGTGTGCGGAGCTTCTGGCGAAAGTCCGCACGATGGTTGCCGAGGCGCGGGAGCCGCGCGATCTGTGGCGGATTCACGATCTTCTCAACGACAAGCGACGAGCGACCGACCACAAATACGACTACCGCTATTCTGTGCTGATCCTGGTCTTCGGTCGTCTGCTGAACGAGGGTTGGCTGACGCGGGAGGATCTCGAAGGGCTGCGCGAGGACAAACTGGCGAAGATTGAAGGGCTCGTCCAGTTGACGCGAAAATGGGGCGGAGAGGATGAGGATCGCGTCGATGCGTCATCTGCATGACTGGGATCTGTCGTATGCGGAGGCGCGGAAGGTTCAGAGGCGGCTGGCTGGGCAGGTGCGCGTCGAACGGCTGAGGCAAGAGCCGGAACTCGTTGCGGGACTGGACTGTGCGTTCACAGATGGCGGCAAGCGCATTGTCGCTGCGGCGGTTGTGCTGCACCGTGTGGCAGCCTCAACGGGGCGGGAGTTGGGTATGGCTTCGTTTGAGCTGGTCGAAACGGTCAATGCGTCACAGGGCGTGACGTTTCCTTATATTCCAGGGCTGCTGTCGTTTCGCGAAGCGCCGGCGTGCCTGGCGGCCATCGAGAAGCTCGAAAGCAAACCCGACCTGTTCCTGATCGACGGGCAGGGGATCGCCCATCCGCGAGGGCTGGGCCTGGCGGCCCACCTGGGATTGTTTCTCGATAAGCCGACCGTCGGTTGCGCGAAGAGCCGCCTGACCGGCGCGTTCGAGGAACCTGGGCCGGAGAAGGGAGCGCACAGCCCGCTTCGGGATCGCGACGAGGTGATCGGCGCCGTCGTGCGCACACGGAGCAACGTCAAGCCGTTGTTTGTCTCCGTGGGACATCGCTGCCGGCTGGAGGATGCTATTCGCGTGACACTCGCCTGGACCACGAGATATCGGCTTCCCGAGCCGACCCGCCTGGCCCATCAGACGGTCAGCGGGCTGAAGACCGGAAGGGACTCGTGACCGGTTCGGTCCGGAGCGACTCCCATTGATGCGATGTTATGGCAGCATGTGCGACTCGTAGTCGTTCGGCGCGTAATCATCGATCAGACAAACGGATACGAGAGTACCCAGCAGAAGCGCAACCACCAGGACCGCCAGCAGCCAGTGACAAAGGCAGAGATAGATGAGGGCTCCGCCGAGCGCTGCGGCGACCAGCCAGCAAGCCGTGCTTGCGAGACGGCGGCGAATCGTAGTGCGAAGGTGGGATGCGCAGGGCGGCAGATGATCCTCGGCTGTGGAGACGGCCAGATTCCATCCATCCAGACTTGCCTTTCTTGCCGTTTCTCTGCGGGTCTCCATCAGGGACTCTGCCATCACCGAACTCCGCGGGCCCTGGAGCAGAGACAGACCATCAGAATCTCGACACGATGAACCCCCCGCATGTCGGTCTACGGACGCCAATCAGTCGGTGTCTCTTGCCAGGTGCTTTGCCGTTTTGCGTCCGTGGCCGATTTGAATCCGTCCTTCCATGTACTGTGTACTCTATGCGAATCCGGCGCGAATGTCAAGTCTAAAGTTGGGAAAAACGGCGACGCCGGGGATGCGGTCGGCATATGGTGGCGGGTTCGAGCTGCGCCTTGTGATCGCCACTCCCGGGATTGGTTTGCCCTCGGTCTGTCATCTCGACCGGCTTCTTCCTCCTCGTCATCCCGAGTTCGCCAGCGGCGCCGCGATGGTGGTACAGAACATCAATGCATCGCGTGAATTGCTCATGACGGTCATCGGTATCATCGCCGGACTTCTGCAAAAATACACAGTAGGCCTACTTTGGGAAGGAAGAGCCTCGTCTTTGGCTCTTCCTTCTCAAACCTGACGACCTGGCTATAGCCGACTCCCACCG
>CAZTGH010000502.1:0-3812 GCA_964612985.1 uncultured Pirellulales bacterium | reverse complement strand
CACGCGTTCTTCTTCGGCGGTCAGTTCGTTGTACATGGTTTCCTCTCGATAAAAGGCCAGGGTGGCGACCTGAACATCGGCTTCGAAATCCTTGCCGGCCGCTGCAAGGGCCACCGTTCGCAGTGCCGTCGGGTCCAGCGGTGTCGCCACCGAAACCGGACTGAACCGCGTGAAAGGCAGCTTGACCTCCTGCCACGCATCGCTGGTCGGGAACCTGGCTTCATAATACTGGGTGGCGAACCGTGTGTCTTTGGTCCTCAGGCGGACCGCGTAGGATTCGCCGTTGCCTTTGACTCGCAGCTTGAGGCCCTGGTGCCCACGGGCATTGACGTTGCGACCGCGCGGATGCAGCGGAAGCTGAGCTTGTATGTACCCTCCCCGCTGGCCCGAAGCGACGGTTCCCTTCAGGTGCAGCACCGTCTGGCCATCCTGCGTTTCGAACTCGACCGCGCCGCGGGAGGTCCCGCCCGAACTGCGGTCGGCCCGAAGCCCCCATTTGGTTCCCAGCGCGCTGACTCGATCCTGGCCTGAGAAGTCGTCGATCAGCCAGTCGCGCGAGACCTCAGGTTTCTCCGGCGCCGCAGCTGGCGGACCCTGCTGGCCCCAGGCCACGACGAAGGCGGTAGCGATCAGGAGTATGAATGCTGTATATCCGGCCGCTCGGAAACGTCTTTTCCGGTTCATAGCTGCTCCTTTCATAATATCCTGCTATGTATACCCGGATTAGCTGCCGATTGTTTCGCGATTTCCGCCGTCAGAGGCGGGTCCTGAGGCGAAGAACGGCCTGAGGCTCGGCGGGGCAGAAACGAAGGGCCGTGAACCCCGATGCCACGGAGTTCACGGCCCCTTTTCAGGCGAGAATCAATTCAGCTACGGCATTCCGCCGCAGCGTACCATCATGGTTGAGGGACGGGGTCATTGCCCCACAGGTCGACCGAATCCGATGTCGTCGATGTAGACCACGCCGGTACCACCGGCCGTCGGTGCGTTGCGATCGCCGACGCCGATGTAGATCGTCCGGATGCGGCTGGTGTTGATGCCCGCGAAATCGCTCAGCGGGATCGCCCACTCGTTCCAGCCGCCGCGGATCACCAGGTCCGGATGGCTTGCCACTGCCACCTTGCCCGCCGCGTCTTCCAGCGCCACATAGAACGGGGCTGGATCGTTGCCTTGATCCTGATCGACGCCGACATCGGCCACTTCCCAGTCACCCGTGACGTTGCCCGTCGTCGAGATATTGTCGAACTCATAGGTCCGCAGCTCACCGGCCGCATGCGACGTGACCGCCAGCCCGATCAGGACCGGGTCCTGCATCGCGATGTCGATCGGAGCGGCGCCCTGCTGCTCCCACTGCTCGCCGTCGGCTGACATCTCGACGGTAAAGGTGTTGCCCTGACGCGTCAGACGGACCCAGTACGGCGGCGCAATGCCGGTCAGCGTGCGGTTCGACTCCGACGCGGCACTGGCTTCCGAACGCCACTGGAACGTCCCACCGCCGCCCTCGCCGCCGGTGACCGCGCCCATGACGTTGATCGCGCCGGCGTCGAGACTCTGGCGGATCATCGGACCACCCTTGGCCCAGGCGTTGGTCCCGCTGCCGTTGTCGAGCACCCGAACGGTCATCGAGCCGTCGCCGCTGAGGCTCTTGTACACGTAGCGGAACTCGTCGGCGGTTTCCCAGATATCCGCACCACCACCGGTGATCAGGACCGTGTCTTCGGCGGTCTCGACAAACGGAGCGCCCACGCCGGCAGCGAACAGACGCAGCGTGTCGGCGCCGTTGGCGGTCCAGTCCTGGGTCGAGTCGAACGTCCGCTCCGTTTCGGAATAGAACGGCGATTCCGTGTTGTCGTAGAACAGCGGCATGGCCTGGCTGCCGCTGCGGACGATCGCCTGCTCGGCAAACGGCGCATCGAAGTAGCCGACGGTCGAACCGCTGTCGTTGACCCAGCCGTCGAGCCAGGTGTCGAAGATCGCCTCGCCGGCATCGATGTCGTCGGTGTAGTCCTCGAACCCGTCGATCAGACGGTACTCCAGCGTCGTAAAGCTCCACAGATCGCCCGCCCAGACCTCGTCACTGATTGCATCCACCTGCCAGTAGTACGTGGTCCCGAAAGTCAGCTCATCCGGCACAAGAGACGTCCCGACGACACTGTCAACCAGAGGCAATTCCTCTGCGTCGGTGCCGAGATACACATCATGCGATGTGGCATCGCGCCCGGCGCGCCATGCGAGCACGACTTCCGGGTCGACGTCGTTCGCGCCATCGTTCGGCTGCGGCTCTCTTGCCTGGGCGGGGATGTACAGGAAGCGGACTTCGCTGAGCCCGAACTGGCCCATCGGACCGTAGCCGCTGTTGATGGTCAAACGGACGAACTTGGCCGCGATGCCTTCGAAATCCACGACGGTGTTGGCCACATAATCCGATCGGGCTGTCGCCTGTGCGAATTCTACATCACCCAATAACACCCACTCGTCGCCGTCGATCGAGTATTCCACCGTTACGTCCTTGAGGCCGAAGCCGAGCACCGGCTCGAACTGGACGTTATAGTTCCAGACAAGCATCTCGTGCAGTTTACGGACGCGATCGAACTCGTACTGGATCCACACGGGCCTTTCGGCATCAGCGGCTGTAAGCCACATGTCCGAGGCCGCGGTTGAATGCTGATCGTCCTCGTTGAGCCCGGAGCCGTTGACGGTGTTCTCGGGCGCCGTATCGGCCGAGGAGTTGGACGCGGTCGCCGTCACATTCTGGATCGCATAGGCAAATGGCTCGGTCGTAAAGCTCCAGACCTCGCCCTTGAAGATCGTGTTATCGGGTGCAGCATTGACCTCGTCGACTCGCCAGTAATAGGTCTCGCCGAATTCAAGCAGGTCCGGCGGATCGTAACTGGTTGCCGTCTGTCCCTCACTGACAAGCACGTCTCTCGGGTCGGCCCGACTCGCGTCGTTGACATCGTTGAACGACATCCCAAGGTACACATCATGAGTTGCGGCAAATTCGCCGGCGGTCCAACTCAACACGACCTCGCGAGGCACGTCGCTGGTCTCGTCCTCCGGCGCCGGTGCGGAGGCAAGACCCGCCGGTGTGCTCGGCAGCGCTGCCACGCCGTACATGTTTCGACTGCCGCCATCGTTCTGTTCGAACAGCGTAATGGTGCCCTTCCTGACTTCCAGAGCCCAGATGCTGGACCGTTGATTGATCGTTCCATCGGCGCCCTCATCAATACCGAGGTCCACCTCCAGGTTGACAAAGCCCATCTCCAGCACCCAGGGCATGGGATCGCCGACCGGGCCGGGCGCAGCCATGCTGCCACCGCCGAGACGATTGTCGAGGATCAAATACAGGATCGCATTGTTGGATAACGTCACGTCCAGCTCATAGCCGGCCGGATTCTTGTCATCGTTGGCCACCATGACATACTCAGCCCCAAGAAGGAACTCCGGGATATCAGTGTATTCATGGACCCGATCGACGTAACAGACGGCATTTTCGGCAAGCGGATCAGGGGCCACCTGCGGTGGGGTGTTGGTGCTACCCCTCCGTTCGATACCGGTGATCAACTGCGCCTGCGCCACATTCATGGTACAGACTACGACACCAAGCAACACCATCAACCCTACACATTTCTTACACATAACAGTCCTCCTTCAGAATCAGTCAATGAGATGAAGCGGCCGCCGGGCACCGGATGAGCCGACCCGCTTCGTCAATCGTACTGAGATTCACTCCGTCCCCGTCGCGGGGATCCCGATCCTTACCTTTTTCGCCCCCGCACCTCCTTTCGAAGGAGAAACCCTGTGGACCGCAG
>CAZTGH010000501.1:0-3818 GCA_964612985.1 uncultured Pirellulales bacterium | reverse complement strand
CCACGACGGACCAGAACCTCGGATCCCCGTCCCACCCGGTGAGTGTCTTACCATCAAAGAGCTGTACAAATCCTGCCTCACGCTCCTCAGCGGTGAGTGTGTTGACTGGCACGGCCCAGGCCGCTGAAGCAAGAACGAGAATGACTGCAAGCATGCCGATAAGTTGTACCTCGCGCATTGTTTGTACTCCCTTTTCCAGAGGGTTTCATGGTCTGCACAATGCTAAACGGGGAAGTACTGGCAGTCAAGAGAGAGAAACGCGAATTCACCTGCTAAGTGCAACAGGGGTATAGAAATGACATCGCCAGCTCGATCCGGTAGCTTGGAGTTCTTCGAGGACTTCAGACTACGGAGAACCCGGGATGTCGTATCACCACCTTACCATGGACGAGCGAAATGTCATCCACCGAATCCAGTTTCAGGGCTACAGCCAAGTGGAGACCGCCCGCTGCCTGGGCTCTGGTGGGAACCAACCCGAGCGCCGTCGCGGCCCGGGGACATGGGCGACGTTGTGGGTAACCCACGCCGCCTTCCCTTTCCCATGTTCCTGGCGAAAAGCGATAAATCTCAGGGGTCTGGGGACAGAGTATCCAGAGAGCAATAGCAACGACACGCTATCGGTCCACTCGTGACCGTCACGACCGGCCCGATTGCACTTCGCATGTCAATGCGCCTTTTGCGGTCGCAAACGCCAGGCGGCCCAAAACCCAATGCCTTAAAATCTGCACGGACACGCGACGATTCACGGGGGTGATTTCTGTTGCTGGGGGGCTGTGGGCCCCTATAATGGAGGCGTTTGAGGGGTCCGCAAGGCCGATTTGGACATTGGTTGGGGGCTCTTGTCGGCGGGTCGTTAGGGATGATTTATTGATGGCAGAGAGACACGGAGACGAGCCTCAGAGTATGTCCTGCCCGCCCTTGGGGACGCAGGCGAATCTCCTGCAAGTCGTGCTCGATTCGCTGAGCTTTCCGTTCTATGTGATCGACGTCGAGAGCCATGGGATTCGCCTGGCGAATCGGGCCGCGCGGCAGGGGCGAACGGGCGAAGAAGAGGTTACGTGCCATGCGCTGGTTCACGGGCGGGCAACGCCTTGCGATCGGCCCGATCATCCGTGCCCGGTCGCAACCATCACAAAGACGGGCGAGCCGGCGGTCGTCGAGCACGTGCATCGCGATGCGGAAGGACAAGCGCAGACGGTGGAGGTGCACGCATTTCCGATCTTCGGCGAGGGCGGACAGGTCATGCAGATTTTGGAATATTGTCTCGATCTGGACGAGCGGCGGCAGGCGGAGCGGGAGATTCGGCGGCTCAACGAAGAGCTCGAGCAGCGGGTGCGGGAGCGGACGGCGGAGTTGAAGACGGCCAACGACCGGCGACGAGTGCTCGAACGTGATCTGCTGGAGATCAGCGAGCGGGAGCAACGGCGAATCGGGCAGGAATTGCACGACAGTCTGGGCCAGTTGCTCACAGGGGTGGCGATTATGAGCAAGGCGCTGGAGCAGAAGCTGCGGCGGAACGGAATGGCGGAGGCGGGTGACGCGAAGGAGATCGCGCGGCTGGTCAACAGCGCGATCCGGGAGACGCGACAGCTGTCGCGCGGGCTGCATCCGGTGGCGCTGGACGAGAATGGGCTGATGTCGGCGCTGGCGGCGCTGGCGGAGACGACGCAGAGCGTGTTCCGGGTCTCTTGTGCATTTCGGTGCCGGCAGGCGGTACCGATGCGTGACGCCTCGACGGCGGTCCATTTGTACCGGATCGCCCAGGAGGCGGTGACCAACGCGATCCGACACGGCAAGACGCAACACATTGAGATCGAACTGAGCGCTGCGGATTCGCAGGCGACGCTGACGATTCGCAATGACGGGCGCCGCTTCGAGGCGGCGGGAAATGGCAAGGGCATCGGGCTGCTGATGATGCACCACCGCGCTGAGATGATCGGCGGAGCGCTGGAGGTGCGGCCCGGCGTCGGCGGAGGGACGAGGGTAACGTGCATCCTGGACATGAAGTCGCACAGCAAGGAAGGGGAGAGCAAAGATGGCCTCGCGGACACCAGCGAAGACAAATCGGCCTGAGACATACCAGATCATCATCGTGGACGACCACCCGATTGTACGGCAGGGCCTGGCGCAGTTGATCGACCAGGAGGCGGACCTGCACATCTGCGGTCAGGCGGAGGACGCGCACCAGGCGATGCGGGCGATCCGGGAGTTGTCGCCGGACCTGGTGATCGTGGACGTGACGCTGCGGACGACGAGCGGGATCGATCTGATCAAGGACATCAAGATCCAGTTTCCCGAGGTGCCGGTGCTGACATTGTCGATGCACGACGAAGCGCTGTATGCCGAGCGGGCGCTGCGGGCGGGGGCAAAGGGGTACATCATGAAGCAGGAGGCGACGGAGGAGGTGGTCACGGCGATCCGCCGGGTGCTGGCGGGGACGGTGTACGTCAGCCAGGGGATGGCGGCGAAGATGGTCAGCACGATCGCGGCCGGGGCGAGCGAGAAGGGCTCGTCGCCCGTCGACCGGCTCAGCGACCGCGAGTTGGAGGTGTTTCGGCTGATCGGGGAAGGTTTTGGCACGCGCGAGATGGCGGAGAAGCTGCACCTGAGCGTCAAGACAATCGAGACCTACCGCGCGCATATCAAGGACAAGCTCAGCCTCCAGGACGCCAACGAGCTGCTGCGGGCGGCGATCCGCTGGGCCAACAGCCAGCGGTAGAAGGCATACCTCGTATCTCGTTGCTCGCATCTGGCAGCGTTGGACGGCTCGGGTGGGGCGAGGTGCACCGCATGGGGTTTGGAGCCTCTGCGGCGGCGAGGGCAAGGCATGCTCCACCCCCTACCCGCAGACCGCAGATCACGCGCGGGCCCGCCTGTGGGAAGATTCTGGCTTGCGAGGGGCGCAGGAGGCCGCTATCATAATTGGTTGGCTTCGAAGGGCCATCCTGGAGATCCTCCAGAAGCGTCCGTATGGCTGGGATTGCGTCCGACTCACGGGAGCGCCCTGCTTCGAGGCAACGAACCATCCGTGGCAGAAATGGGAAGGAATGAACATGAAGAGCGTGACGAACACCGCACGGAGCCACCCCCCTCAAGAACCCAGGCGTCAGGGCCGGCGTCAATTCCTCCAGACGGCGCTGCAGGCGGGCGCGGTGCTGGCGATGCCTTCCATCATTCCCTGCAGCGCACTGGGCAAGGCGGGCAACGTCGCCCCCAGCGAGCGCATCAGGCTGGGAGCGATCGGCATCGGCAATCGAGGCCGCTATGTCCTGAGCTGCTTTCTGCACGAGCCGGACTTGCACTGCATCGCGGTCTGTGACGTACGCGGCGACAACCGCCAGCGGGCCAAGGACATGGTGGACGATCGGAACGGCAACAAGGACTGCACGACGTACATCGATATGCGCGAGTTGCTGGCGCGCGACGATATCGACGCGGTGCTGATCGCGACGGGCCCGAACTGGCATGCGACCGCGGCGACGATGGCGGCCAAGGCGGGCAAGGACGTATACTGCGAAAAGCCCTGCACGAAGAACATCGCCCAGAGCCTGGCGCTGGCGGATATTTTCCGTCGAACCGGGCGGGTGTTCCAGGCGGGAACGCAACGGCGGAGCCTGCCCAACTTTGCTTACGCGGTCGAACTGGCGCAGAGCGGCAAGCTGGGCGAACTCCAGACGCTGCACGCTCACCCGGGCGGGCTGGGCACGTCGATGAGCGGCTGGATGCCGGCGGAGGAACAGCCTCCTCGCGAGCAGGTGGACTGGGACATGTATCTCGGGCCGGCGGCGTGGCGGCCCTACACCCGCAAGCTGATGAAC
>CAZTGH010000500.1:0-3826 GCA_964612985.1 uncultured Pirellulales bacterium | reverse complement strand
CTTCATCAGGCAGCCCATCTGCCCGTCGGCGGCCGCCTTGCCGAACTCCTGGGCCCGCGAGATCGGCAGATTCACGCGGAAGCTCATCAGCCCCTGGTCGTTGGTCGCATGGGCGAATTCCACCTCACGCATCGATCGCGCCAGCGTTCCGAATAGAAACGCGGTCGCGTGTTCGTAGTTCCAGACATGGGTGCACGAGCCATGGCAGCAGCCGCCTCGATTGCTGCACCCCTCGAATCCGAAGAACCGTCCATCCCGCGTGCGAAAGCACGTCTGGCTGCGGAGCGAACTGAGGTTGAACAGCGCCGCCTCCTTGACCACGTCGGGCAGGGCGCTGTTGCAGAAGGCGCGGACGAAACGCACCGTGTCCGCCTCGAGCCGGTCCAGTCGCCCGGCGACCTTCTCCGCCACGTCCCAGGCGTCCGTATATTGTGTCGTGTAGTAGTTGCCGATCCGGTCCTCTTCCATGCCATTGGGCGTCCACGTCATCCGGTTCGGGAAATGCCAGGCGATCAGGAAGGTGACCGCCCTCTCGCCCTGGGCGGGGATCTCGACCCCGACCGCCAGCGACGCCATCGGCGTATCTTCCCCTGTCGGCTCGCGTTCTTCGAGCGTGCCGTCGGCGCTGAAATCATCCCAGAAGTCCAATGGAGATCGGCCCCATCCCGAGGCAATCCAGGAGATTCGGTGGCTGACACCCGTCTCAGCGGTCGTCGCCAGGGCGATCGTCCCCCATTGCTCGGCCCGCTCGGCCACCCCCTCGGAGTCCATGAAGATGCTCCGGACGCCCTGGCCCTGTCGATAGTGGTTGCGGTTCGCCCGGCCCCCGGTGGCGACCAGGTCACCCTTCCAGTCTCGCGTCTGCCCCGAGCCGTCGATGCCGACAAAGTTGGGCATCGTCCCGCAAACCGAAGCGACCAGCGGTTGATCGGTCTTGTTGGTCAGCACATACCGCAGGATGGCGACGGGGATGCCGCTGGTCTCCGGGTCCGCAGGCACCAGCGGATTGAAGGCTTCCAGGCGAACATCGATCGGCATCTCCGGATCACTCAGCAGCACCTGGGCGAGCGGATAAGCCGTTGCGAAAGAACATTCCTCAAAACGCGGCAGTCCATGATTGGGCGCCGTGCTCCCATGGCTGTTCTCGTAGGCGGACAGCTCGATGGGTCCTTCGGCGGCTTTCGTCAGGGTTTCGCCATCCGGCGTCTTGACGAAGACCACGAAGAACGGCCCGAACGAGCCTCTCATGGGCACGAAGCCCTTTGCCGGGCGGTTCATGATCTCCCAGTCGCGAAGATCGCCGCGCCCGCCCAGTGAGACCGTCCCAGTCCCGATCCCGCCCAAGGGCAGGGCGATGCGAGCCAGATGGTCCTGATCGTAGCGTCTGAGCACAGGCCAGTCGGCTGGAGTCTCTTCGACCCCCGCTGCCGGACCGATCGTGACCGAATCCTGGCCAGGAGTCCCGTGTGCACAGAACAGGCATAGCATTGCGACGACGGCAATCAGCGGAAGGGCAGGGCGTGATTTCATGGCGTTCTCCCACAAGAGCGGTATTGCTGCCCCGCCCGAAGACGGGGTTTGTGCGTCCGAAAACGTGGATTCGGCGCGTTTTCGGCTATTCGAGGCCCAGCACATCGGCCATGGAATACAGGCCGGGGTCCTTGCCGATGAGCCACCCGGCCGCCCGCAGGGCCCCTCGGACAAACGTATCCCGGCTGTGCGCCGTGTGATTCAGCGTGATGCTCTCGCCCAGCGTGCTGCAAATCACCGAATGGATCCCCACGATATCGCCCGCCCGGACCGCATGCATGCCGATGGTGCCGGGCTGCCTCTGGGCATCCTTGCCCTCGCGACCGTGCGTCAGGCACCCCGGGAAATCCCGCCCGGTCGCCTCGCAGATCCGCTCGGCCAGCGTCAGGGCGCTGCCGCTGGGGGCGTCCTTCTTGAAGCGGTGGTGCTGCTCGACGATCTCGACGTCGAACTCCGGACCCAGCATGGCGGCGGCCTTGCCTACCAGAGCGAACAGGATGTTCATCCCGACGCTCATGTTGGTCCCGTAGATTACGGGAATCTTCTGTGCCGACTCCATCACCGCCGCCTGTTGATCGCCACCCAGCCCTGTGGTGCCCATCACCAGCGGGACCTCGTTCTCAAGGCAGTAAGCCACCGTGTTACCGGCCGCTTCGGGCAGCGAGAAATCGATCACGACGTCCGCTCCAGCGCCGCAGCCCTCGCTCAGCGCCACGCCCAGCGGTCCCACTCCCGCCAATGTGCCGGCGTCCTTGCCCAGATCGGGGTGCCCCTTGGCGTCGGCCGCGCCGACGATCTCGAACTGCCCCGTCTCAACCGCCAGGGCGATAATCCGCCTGCCCACGCGCCCCGCTGCGCCTACCACTGCTAATTTTGGCTTCATCGCGACCTTTTCCTGAGCAAAATGCGTAGTATCCTTGTGGGTGCCGATCATAGTGAGCCGAAGGGAGCTTGGCAAGATGGAACTTCCCCGGGCACGCTTAAGAACATAGGTCCGACGGGCGAAGACGCAGAAGTCCGGCAAGGATGGAGATGGCGGTTGTCAGCGATCCGCAAGATGCGGTCATGTGCTCTCCCACCATCGCGGACCCGCCGCTGGCGAGCTCAGGATGACGAAAAAGTGTGAGTCCCAGGGAATCGGTAGGGTATCAGCGGGATGACCATAACGCCGGAGCCTTCGCCTCGGTGCGCTTGCCTTCGCAGGCATCGCCGAAAAACCCGGTTTTCGGATATCACCAGACGGCAAAAAAGGCGAAAATCCCGAAAAAAGTTGTTGCCCTGGGCTCAGAGGACGAATAAGATAACGTCTTCGATTGGTGAAATTTACTGGCTGCCGCCTAGGCGGTGTGAGGTGCAGGCAATGGTCTTGACAGGACATGTGAACAGTGCAGCGGCGTAAAGTAGCAATTCGTGGCTGCGCACTCGCGCCTGGGGCGGCTGGGCAATCGATGTTTCTGCTTCAGAATCGTAGCGCCAGCGAGGTTGATGGTGAGGTTTGGCGGTCTCGACCGATGGGTGGGCCAAGCTGCTGTCGGAGGCGACTGATGTAGGCGAAACGCAGGTGACAACCTCGGTTTGGCATGGGTGTGTTTGGAGTGGAAACTGATAAAGGTTTCCACTTTTTTTTGCTCTTTTTTGGGATAGCCATTCTCGCCTGCACAACCGTACGGCGGGCGACGGATCCGAGCCATTGTCGTCCTCGGTCGGCCAGGGCAGGCGCCAGGGGTCGTCTTAATGATTGGATGAGAAAAGACTATGAACCAGGAATTGTTGAGAATCGTCGAGAACATCGCCCGAGACAAGAACATCGACAAGGAGTCGATCTTCGCGGATCTGGAAGAGGCGATGGTTTCGGCCGTTCGCAAACATTTCGGCGATCCGGATAGCGAAATCGTTGTCCATATCGACCGCAGCAACGGCAAGGTGGCGGCGTTCCGGGACGAACAGCCGATCGACATCCGCCGGCTCGGTCGAATTCCGGCTCAGACGGCCAAGCAGGTGATGATTCAGAAGATCCGCGCCGACGAGCGCGACAGCATCTACAGCGAGTTCGTCCAGCGTAAAGGTCAGTTGATCAGCGGCGCCGTGGTGCGGTACGAGGGAGGCACCCTGATCGTCAACCTGGACCACTGGACGGAAGGGTTCATGCCGAAGGGCGAGCAGATCATGGGCCAGACCCACCGCCCTGGAGAGCGCATCCGCTGTCTGATTCTCGACGTCAAAGAAACGGCCAGTCAGGTCAAGATCATCCTGTCGCGGACGCACCCGGATTTCATCCGGCGGCTCTTCGAGTCGG
>CAZTGH010000499.1:0-3832 GCA_964612985.1 uncultured Pirellulales bacterium | reverse complement strand
AAATCTGAGCCAACTATAGCTACCATGCAATACGAAATAATTGCAGAATAGATTTGGATACGTACGGCATTTTCTGATGTACCCCAAATTATAACGAGGAACAAAAATGCTACCACCAAACAAAACATTTTGATTCCACCCTTTTCTTTTCCGCGGCTATCAATAGCTGCAGAGGTTGATTTTTCTTGATAAACCCCGGCAGATTTTTAATTTCATTTTCTGATTAAAAACAGGATACTTATAACCGGACGATGCTGATTCCGTTTCAGAGAGCATTGCGGAACAATTTCTGTCTCTTATCTCCCACACAATAAGATCCATAGAGCATTCTGGTGCAAAACGGACAGTGATTCCCGGGCAAAACGGACACCATTTAGGAGCATAAAAAAAGGCACCAACCTCTGTCAGCACCTTCCCTTTTGTGGATTGAAAACAGTATCGATCCGGTTTCATTTTTCGGTTTTGTTTTCAGCATACTTTTTTTGCAGAAGTTCACTCTGGTATTTACGGTAGCTGGGCCCGTAAACCCTCACGATCACCGAGTGATGAAAGATACGGTCCAGGATGGCATCGGTCGAGACCGGGTCGCCCAAAAACTCCGGCCATTGCTCCTCTTCAATGTTGGAAGTAAAAATCAGGGATTTATTCTCCTTGTACCGCTGATCAATCACCTTGAACAACAGGTGCGCTTCTTTAATGACCTGTAATTCAAGTCTATCGTGCCCCATTTCGTCGATCAGCAGCAGCTCACAACCAATGTATTTTCTGATCCTCTTCTCCAGTGTTTTTTCATAAACTCCCTGGTTCAGGTCCCTGATCAGATCACTGCAGGTGGTGTAATAGGTGCGGTACCCCTGTTTGCATGCCAGCAGGCCCAGGCTCTGTGCCAGGTGGCTCTTGCCGGTTCCGTTGTTGCCAACAAAAAGTATGGATTCCTTGCGTTCAATGAACTCCATTCTGGAAAGGTCCATCACCAGCCGGCGATCCAGCTTCTTCTGAAAGTCAAAATCAAAATCATTGAGCATTTTCAAAGGCTGTGGCAGACGACTTTGCCTGACCAGGTACTCAACACGGCGCTGACGTTTGCCAGCCGCCTCTGCCTGTAGGATCTGGCGGATAAATTCATAATACCCCGGGTCTTGCTTCCCGGCCTGGTCTATTAACTGCGGATAATGCTCAGCCAGATACTTCAACCCCAGGTATTGACACATCCGGGTAAATTCTCCTGACTGCTGTTTGATATGGCTCTTGCTTTTACTATTCATCATTGGTGCGGTTTCTGGATTTGATGGATAATCTGACATTGTACTTAGGCTCGGAGTTGTTCTTGAGAAAGCCTTCGATCGTAGAGGCATCAAAAACCTTGTACTGCTGTGCCCTGCGAACTGCCAACAGGATATCATCGATGTGATAGTTCACTTTAAGAGCCAACAGTCTTCTCAGGTGGTAACCCCATGAAGAGGGTTTGTGCCGCTTTACCTGTTCGGTATACTCTTCCATCTCAGGCGCAAAGTTCTTTAACCTCAGTATAACATCTGAGATGGGAACACCCCTTGATTTGGCTGTTTTTTGAGGTTTCCCCACATATCGCTCCCTACGCCCCTTTTCAGCCAGGGTATGTGTTGCTATCTTCTCTCCGCCTTGCGAGTATACTTCCATGTGTTCCCCGGTGATCCGCACCGTACACAGCTCATACATGTACTGCTTTGGAACCACGTAATGGTAACCCTTCCACTGAACACAGGACTCCTGGTTGACCGTCAGGTGAACGATTTGTGATGTGTCAAAATGATGGGCTGGAAGAGGCTGCAAAAAAGGAAGCTCATCCTTATACATATCAATGGGTTTTCTGTGAGTGGTGCCATGGATGCGCTGATCGTTTATCTCACGCAGCCACCCGTGAAGCTGCCCTCTAAGATCTTCACTGTCTTTGAACCGTCGGCCCTTTAAAAAGCTTCGCTCAAAGTAATAAAAAGGTCTCTCTACCTTAAGGTTCTCGATGGGTTTACCCGGGGTAATGGTAAGTGGTCGGAACCGGTAATGAGTTGCAAATTCAAGATATCTGCGGTTAAATACAGCTTTGCCCATCTCCCAGCGGTCCACGCAGGCCTTCTGGTTGTCACTCTTGATCTCATGAGGCACACCATCCATATAGATAAAAGCTGCTATCAGCTCGCGCAAAAGGGTGTCCTGGGTCTTGTCATCTGTAAGGTTCATGTACTGACGGCGTGAGTGGGACAAGATATAACTGAAGAAAGTTACCTTCCTGGGTTCACCTGTCAGGGTGAAGGTGATATTATAATCACTCCAGTCATGATTGGCCCTTTGTCCCGGGTCCGTTTCCACCATGGTCAGGGGTGTTTTTGATACCACTCTCCCGATACGTTTCAGGTAATAACGCAATATGGTTATCTCCCCGTCAAATCCCTTATCCCGGATCAGCTCGTAAATACGCTGTCCCGTGATATCAGGGTATTTCTCCAATATCTCACCGATTTGCTCCTTGTAGGGATCCAGCTTACTTGGTCTTGGCTTTAAAGGGCGGATCATTCCTTCAGGGGTGGTATCGCGTAAAACCCTTTTTGATTCCAGTACCCTGCGGATACGTTTGCGCGATACGTTTAGCTCACGTGATATTTTACGGATCGGCCACCCGCGGCTGTGGTAAAGGATCACGATTAAATTCTCCAACTGCTCATCTTTCATTTTTTGTAGTGTTTTATTGATTTATAACTCATCGATGGCTTTTTTCAAAGCATCAAAACTATCTGTGATTAATTCCAGACCGGGGGCCAGAATCATCTTCTCGGTTTGCTGTAATGAATCACTGCGATTATCTTCCAGTAACTTCAGCAGATCCTGCACAGAGGTAATTACTTCTTGCATGGACCGGGCCACCTCATTGCCAAAACCACTTAGCCGGGAGTCATGCATATGGGTCGGGGGATCATGTACATCGCGTTTGTACAACACCCTTTCCGGTGCTTTGAGCAGCAGTTGCTGTGACTTATCATCGTTGGCCGACAGATAAGCATCCACCAGATGGTCACTCTGGCGAGTGGTAAGCTTATGGGTTTGGATCACCCGCGCAATTGTCAGTTGGTTGCCGCGCGGCAAACGCATCAGGGCACGGGCATGACTGCCGGTCAATACCCCCATGCGGATCTCTATGCCTATTTCCTCATCCAGCCTTTCTATAAGTCCCAGCCGGCGGCTTACCCATGAGACGCTCTTTCCTGTCACCCGGGACAGCTCCCGCTGATCCATAGAATGGCTCTGCGTCAGATCCTTCAATACCAGGGCCTCTTCATAAGACTCCAGTGAATGGCTGGTCCAGTTGTAACTTAACATTAGCACCTTGGCCTGGTGCTCATCGACCTCCAGCAACCGGCACTGAAGACTATCCATAAGTAAGGCTTCTGCTGCATATAGTCGCTTATACCCATCTATGAGCTGGATCCCTCCTTTGTGCATGCGCGCAACTACCGGCTGCAGCTGCCCGTGCAGACGCATCGACTTTTCCATCTCCAGGATACGGCTCATGTTCATGATTCGCATCTGGCCGAGTGATAAGTCAAAATTACCTATGGATATCTCTTTGATCTGGCTGTTCACCGCAATAATTTTTAACTATGGTAAAAGTATAGGTAAGATTTTTTTTAAACGAACGCGTACGTCTTTACAATCAACCCGGTTTTTGCAAAAAATGCATGTCAATCCTTTGCTGCTCATGCCCTCCAAAACGACAGTTTCCAAAACATTCACCTTTGGAATTTGTTGAACTAACGGACAGCGGTATGAAACGTTTGGGAGAGCAGTCTGCGTCTGTATC
>CAZTGH010000498.1:0-3838 GCA_964612985.1 uncultured Pirellulales bacterium | reverse complement strand
GACCACGCCCACGACGATCACGCCCACGACGATCACGCCGACGAGGGCCATGGCCACGAAGATCACGCGGGCGAGGGCCACGCCCACGACGACCACGCCCACGACGACCACGCCCAAGGCGGCCACGACCACGCGCATGACGGCGCCGACCCGCATGCCTGGCTCGACCCCGAAAACGCGAAGGCGTGGCTCGGCCTCATCGCGGGCGCCCTTGCCGAGGCCGATCCGGCGAACGCGGAAACCTACGCCGCCAACGCCGAGGCGGGCCGCGCGGCCATCGACGCGGCCGCGGCCGAGGCCGAAACCATGCTCGCGCCGGTGAAGGATCGCCGCTTCGTCGTCTTTCACGACGCCTACCAGTATTTCGAGGACCGGTTCGGGCTGAACGCGGCCGGCGCCATCGCGCTTGCGGACGCAGCCGACCCCGGCCCGGCGCGGCTGGCCGCGCTGCGCGAGGCCGTGGCGGAGGCCGGCATCTCCTGCGTGTTCGCGGAGCCGCAGTTCGATCCCGGCCTCGTCGATGCGGTCGCATCGGAAACCGGGCTCGACGCCGCCGTCATCGATCCGCTCGGCGTTTCGCTGGAGCCCGGGCCCGGCTTCTATCCCGATCTTCTGCGCGCGATGGCAACAAGCATGGCGGAGTGCCTCTAGCCTTCGTCCCGGCAGCTCGCTTCGGCGATCTGCCGATTCTTTGCCGACAAAAAAGATCAGGATTGACAAGGCAGAGTGAACCGCTCAGGATTTTGCCGTGGGCCGCGCGAGACGGCTCCGGCCGACAGAGTGGAGGATCTGCCATGAGACGTTGGGAAAGGCCCGAGCCGCGCCCGACCGCCCGCCATCTCCCGCCCGGCTGGCACGAGGTGGTTCAGCAGGCGCTCGATGGCGCGCTGCCGGGCGAGCCCGATCTCGAGGCGGTGCTGGATCGCATCGAGCGGGCGGCGCGATGAGGGGCGGGGCGCCCGTGGCGCGTCTCGACGAGTTCGGGGCGGGCGAGGCCCGCATCGTGCGGGCCTTCCGCCACTGGTGCGACGGGCCGCGCGGACTGGCCGTTCTCGGCCCCGAGCTGAAGGCATGCTTCGGCGCGCGCCGTGCGGCGTCCGCGCTCGCCCATTTCGACGACTGCTGCCGCGTCGCCGTGGGCCACGCCCGGCGCCCGCTGGTGCGCCATTCCGTCGGATGCCCCTGCGTGGGCGCGGACGAGGCGACCATCGCCCGCCTTTGCGCGTCCGCCGCGGCCGGCGAGCGGGAGGATGCGATGCTGATCGCCTGCCTTCTGGTGCGCGCGGACATGGCCGGCGCGCTGGCCGCGGCGGCGGAACTCGCCGGCATCGCGCTGGCCGTCGGCGAAGAGGCCGGCGCCGCGCCGACCGCCGGCGCGCAAGCCAGGGCCGCGCCGGTGCGCTGGCACTAGCCTTGACCGATGCGCGCGAAGGCGTCCCGGAGCGCTTGGCTCCACGCCGCGCTCATCGCCGCGAAGGACTCGTCGTTGGGCTCGATGCGCTGCTCGTCCGATACGGAGAGCGCGTCACGCTCGATGACGACGAGATCGAGGGGCATTCCCACGCTCAGGTTCGAGCGGAGCGTCGAATCCATCGACAGCAACACGGCCTTCCGCGCGTCGGCAAGCGAGGTCTCGGCGGTCACAACCCGGTCGAGAATCGGCTTGCCGTACTTGTGCTCGCCGATCTGCAGATAGGGCGTGTCCTCCGTGGCCTCGATGAAGTTGCCCTCGGGATAGACGAGGAACATGCGCATCGGGCCGCCCTTGCGCTGCCCCGCCACGATGAGCGAGGCCGAGGCGCTCTGGTGCATGCGGTCCATCCGCTCGGTCGTCTCCACCATGACCTCGGACAGCATGTCGCCCACGATCCCCGCCACCTTGAGCATCGTGGGCGCCTTCAGGATCGACCGGTCCTCCTCGGCGTCCGGGTCCTCCGCCGCCTCGGCGAGCCGCGCCAGCGTGGTCTGCGTCACGGAAAGGTTGCCCGCCGTCATGATCGCGACGACGCGCTCGCCCGGCCGCTCGAAGGTGAACATCTTGCGGTAGGTGGCGATGTTGTCGAGCCCGGCATTGGTGCGCGTGTCGGACAAAAGCACCATGCCCGCCTTCAGCAGGAGCCCCACGCAATAGGTCATCGCCCGTCCCTTCTCGCCTCGCCGGAACGATAGGCCGCGCCCGTGCCTTCCGCAACGGGGCTACTGCTGCGCGGCGTCAACGGAAACCTGCACCTCGAGCGCCTCCTCGGCGCCGCCCCGGACCACGCCCCGGATCGGCGCGGCGTCGGCCGCGTCCCGGCCCGAGCCCACGCGGACGTAATGCGCGTCCGGGCAGCAGCGGTTCGCAGGGTCGAAGCCCACCCAGCCGAGCCCCTCGACATGCAGCTCGGCCCAGGCATGGCTGGCCTCGTGCGGCGTGCCGTCGGCCGTGGCGTGGAGATATCCCGTCACGTAGCGCGCCGGGATCCCCGCGATCTGGGCCGCCGCGATGAGCGCCTGCGCGTGGTCCTGGCAGACGCCCGCGCCCTGGGCGAGCGCCTCGGCGGCCGTGGTGTGGGCGTGGGTCTCGCCCGGGCGGTAGGCGATCGCGTCCGCCACGGCCGCGGCCAGGGCATGGGCCCTGTCGAGCGCCGGCGCGCCCTCGCGGCCCGCGAGCGCCTTGCGCGAAAGCTCGGCGAGCGCGCGGTCCGGCTCTGTCGGCCGGGTGGGGCGCGTGTAGGCGAGCGGCGGGACCGCCTCTCGGTGGCCCCGCAGCACGCCTGCGGTGTCGCTGGTCTCCACGGTGCCGGAGATCGCCACCTCGATCTCGGTGATCGGGCCGCGAAGGCTCATCGTGCGCACCTCGTCGCCCGCCCCGTCGCGGAACGCCGCGCCCCATGTCGCGCCCTCCACCGTTACCGTCCAGTCGAGGACGCGCTGGCCCTCGCTGTCGACGGGGGTGAGGCGATGGCTCTGGATCGCGCCCCGAACGGGATCCGCGAAGCGGTAGCGCGTCAGGTGGGAGACAATGATCCTCATCGGGCCTCCCCGGTCAGGTAGGCGTCGTGCACGGCCTGGGCGAGGGCCGCGTTCTCGCCGATGAAGCGGCTGAGGAACTCGTGGAGCCCTTCGTCGAAGATCTCCTCGACCCGGGCCTCGGCGAGCCCGGCGAGCAGCCGCCGCGCGCGATCCTGCGCCTCGGTCGAACGTCCGTAGCCGCGCGCGAGCGCCTCGAGATGGTCGCTGGCGAGCCCCGCGCAGGTCAGCAGCGAGCGCGGCAGCAGACGGTTCAGGATCAGGAAATGGGCGATCCGGGAGGCGGAGAGCTCTCCGCCATAGGCCCAGCTGTAGGCGCGATGGGCGGAGAGCGCGCGCAGCAGCGTCGTCCACTGGTAGCTGTCGAGGCCCGAGCCGACATAGGTGACGCTCGGCAGGAGGACGTAATACTTCACGTCGAGCAGGCGGGCGGTGTTGTCGGCGCGTTCGATCGCGTAGCCGAGGTTCAGGAAGTGATACCCGTCGTCCCGAAGCTGGGTGGCGTCCACCGCGCCGCGGATGAGGGCCGTGGTGCGGGTGGCCCAGTCGGTGAGTTCGGGCAGCGGGAGCTTGGAGCGCTCGGTGCGGCTCATCTCCCGGAACTCCTGGTAGCCCGTGTTGATCGCGTCCCAGACCTGGCTCGTCAGCGCCGTGCGGACGATCCGGGCGTTCTCGCGTGCCGAGGAGAGGCAGGCGCCCACGGAGGAAGGGTTGTCGAGATCGAAGAAAAGGAAGGTCTCCACGTTGCGCTGGACCGTCTCGCCGTATTTCTCGGCGAAGCCCTGCGCCACGCCCTTGGCCTGCAGGATCGCCGCCCATTCGTTGC
>CAZTGH010000497.1:0-3852 GCA_964612985.1 uncultured Pirellulales bacterium | reverse complement strand
CTTTGGTGGCCTACTGGAACACTTCGTCGGGCCCGGCGGCGATGCGGGTGCGTTTCCTGCACGACGGGTACGACTATTCGTCGGCCAGCATCTTCACGATCCAGGACAAGGCGGAGCTGCTCAGCGCGGTGGTCTTCGCCACCGATCGGGGCGACACGCACATCTCGCTCGATCGGATCACGGACGGGACGATCGAGGCGCGGGACCTGCGGATGCGGCTGCAATTCGAGGGGGCGATCGACGATTTGGAGCTGCCCGATCGCGTGCGGGTCGGGGAGACGATCGACTTCGAATCGGGCCCGATGGAAGCGCGATTCATGGTGCACGCGGCGCAGTTGGACGATCTACCGGTTCGCATGGAGACGGGACGCGACGACGAGGGCGCGTGGATTGACGTGGTGCTCTACGACGGGGTGCCTCGGGAGTTCGACTTCAACGAGATCGTGGCGGCGGGCGTGGTGTTCACGTTGTCGATGACGAAGTCGACGGCGCCGATTCGGGTGGCGGACCCCACGGTGTTTCGGACGGTGGCGAGCACGATGATCGTGGACGGGCAGGTGATTCCGCCTCGGGAGAAGTGGCAATGGCGGAGACCCGGGACGACGTCGATGATCCTGTCGGTGCCGATGACCCCCCTGCCCAGCAAGCGGCAGATCGCCGCGACGACCGCCCAGATCGACGTGGAAGATCCCTGGGAGTCGCTGAACTAGGCGCGAGGAGGGGCGAATCGGAAGATAACTACGGCTCATCCGGTTTTGCGTACTTCCATGTTCCTTGGGGGCCAGCCCCCAAACCCCCGGCATTTGCCGCTTTGGGCCAACAGCATGGTAGAGGCAGTCGGCTCGTCTCTTATGGGCGATGCTGTTGGTCCAAAGCGCAAGATGCCAGGGGATGCGAGGACAGAGTCGGCGGTCTGTTAGGTGAGACTTCACCAAAGTGTGCGAAAACCGGATGAGCCATAATTACAGGATTTTATGGGAAAAGTATTGCACTTTTTCTGCCGATGTGCATACTGGTATGATCTATGGGTACTCAGGGCACAATTCGTTCGCTCCTTTTGGGCCTCACCGGCCTGTGCCGCCTGATCCTGCGCCGCTAAGGCGCGAATAACGAACCACCACAACCCATTGTCGTTCCCAATCTTACGCAAAACCGTAGCCATTCGGCCCTCTTTACGGCATAATGCCGGGGGTCCGAAACGCTTTTCCGGAGAAACGCTATGTCTGACGAGAAGGTCTTCATATTCGACACGACGCTACGCGACGGGGAGCAGTCTCCCGGCGCGTCTCTTTCGATCCCTCAGAAGCTGGAGATCGCCCAGCAACTGGCGACGCTGGGGGTGGACATCATCGAGGCGGGCTTTCCGGTTTCGTCGCCGGCCCAGTTCGAGGCGACGCGGCTGGTGGCCGAGCAGGTGCAAGGTCCGGTCATCACGGGACTGGCGCGTGCCAAGGATGTGGACATCGAATCGGCGGGCAAGGCGCTGGCGCCGGCGGCGAAGAAGCGGATTCACACGTTTATCGCGACGTCTCCGATCCACATGAAGCACAAGCTGAACAAGCCGCCGGAGCAGGTGGTGAAGATGGCGGTCGAGGCGGTGCAGTGCGCCAGGCAGTTCACCGCCGATATCGAGTTCTCGCCTGAGGACGCGGGGCGGAGCGAAGTGCCCTTCCTCATCGAGGTCCTGGCGGCGGTGATCGAGGCGGGGGCGACGACGTTGAATATCCCCGACACGGTCGGCTACATGCTGCCCTATGAATACGGCGAGCTGATCGCGACGCTCAAGAGCAAGGTGCCGGGGATCGATAAGTGCGTGATCAGCACGCACTGTCACAACGATCTCGGGTTGGCGGTGGCCAATTCGCTGGCGGGCGTACAGAACGGGGCCCGGCAGGTGGAGGTGGCGGTCAACGGGCTCGGCGAGCGGGCGGGCAATGCGGCGCTCGAGGAGATCGTCATGGCGATTCACACGCGGGCCAATTTTTTCACGGACAGCGGCTCGGGCAGCCTGACGATGAACGTCAACACGAAGGAGATCCATCGCACCAGCCAGTTGGTCTCGCAACTGACGGGGTTCGTGATCCAGCCCAACAAGGCGATCGTCGGGGCCAACGCATTCGCGCACGAATCGGGCATCCACGTCGACGGGATTCTCAAGGAGCGGAGCACGTACGAGATCATGACGCCGGAGACGATCGGGCTGGGCGGCTCACGGATGGTGCTCGGGCGTCACACGGGTCGGCATGGGTTCGCGGACCGGTGCCGGCAGCTCGGCTACAAGCTCACGGAGACGGAGCGCGAACAGGCGTACGCGCGGTTTCTCGAGATTGCGGACAAGAAGAAGGAAGTGTTCGACGAGGACGTGGCGGCGATCATCAACGACGAGGTGCGCGTGGTTTCGCAGGTGTACGAGCTGACGTACCTGCACGTGGCGTCGGGGACGGGGACGTTGCCGACGGCGAGCGTACGGATGAAGATCGCGGGGCAGGAGCGGCAGGCGGCGGCCTGCGGCGACGGTCCGGTGGATGCGGCGTATGAGGCGATTCGGGAGGCCACGGGCCTTTCGCCCAAGCTGGAGCATTATTCGATCCGCGCCGTCACGGGCGGCAAGGAAGCGCTGGGTGAAGCAACGGTGCGCATCATCGACGCGGGGCGGACCTTTATCGGTCGCGGCGCCTCGACCGACATCATTGAGGCCAGCGCGAAGGCGTACGTGGACGCGATCAATCGGATGACCGCCGCTCAGGACGCTTCGTCGTAGAGTACGGCGACCGTACAGGAGATCTGACGCGACAAATACGAATTTCGAAATCCGAAACGCGAAACAAACCCGAATGCCAAAGGCTCAAGGCTCAAAACAGTACGACTTGGAAGACCGCACGTTTGCGTTCGCACGAGACGTACGAGCATTCGTGAAGGCATTACAGCGTACGATGGCCAACGTTGAAGACGGCAAACAGCTCATCAAGGCATCGGGGTCGGTTGGAGCTAACTACATCGAGGCGAATGAGGCCTTGAGCAAGAAGGACTTCCTGATGCGGATTAAGATAAGCCGGAAGGAATCCAAAGAAAGCCGATACTGGCTCAGGCTTGTTGACACCTGTGGTGACCAGAAGCTGGAAGCTCAGAGACATGAGTTGATGCAGGAAGCCACAGAACTGATGAGTATCTTCGGTTCGATTGTGCGCAAGAGTGAATGACGTTTTTAACGATTGGCATTTTGAGATTTGGGATTTGTCTCGAATTTCGATATTCCGATTTCGGATTTGACCGCCCATCAAGGCATAGGAAAGGAAGAGGTCACACATCATGGGAATGACGATAACGGAGAAGATCTTCGCGCGTGCGAGCGGGGAGCAGACGGTGGCGCCGGGGCAGTTGGTGGATGCGAAGGTGGATCTGGTGATGTGTCATGATGTGACGACACCTCCGGCGATTTCGATGCTGGCCGAGCGGGGGATCGACCGGGTGTTCGACCGGGAGCGGATCGTGGTGACGCCGGATCATTTTCAGCCGGCCAAGGACATCAAGAGCGCCGAGCTGCACAAGCGACTCGACCAGTGGGCCAGGAAGCACGAGATCAAGTACTACTACAAGCTGGGCAAGGCGGGCGTATGCCACGCGCAGTTGCCTGAGGAGGGGCATATCCGTCCGGGCGAGCTGATCGTGGGCGGCGATTCGCACACGTGCACGTACGGGGCCTTCGGCGCCTTCAGCGCGGGGATCGGCTCGACCGACCTGGCGGCGGCGGTGGCAACGGGCAAGCTGTGGTTCAAGGTGCCCGAGTCGATGAAGTTCGTGTTGAACGGGTCGCTGCCCGACGGGGTCTACAGCAAGGACGTGATGCTCAGC
>CAZTGH010000496.1:0-3856 GCA_964612985.1 uncultured Pirellulales bacterium | reverse complement strand
GAGGTGTTCCTCGACGTCGAGAGGCGCGAGGTGCCCCTGTCCGTGCCCATCGAGGCCACGGGCATCATGCCCGTGAACCTGGCCTTTGCCGCGAACCTGACACCCGACACCATCGACAAGGTGCAGTACTACTGCGGCGAGCGCGACCCGGTCGCCGAAGACCCCACGCTCTCCGAGGTGGACCCAACGGACCTCACCCAGGCGGTCGACACGCTCGCCTTCCACGTCACGATCGGCGAGGTGCAGGTCCTCGTCACCATCGACCGCGACTCCTGGGGGGAGGGCCTCTCGGAGGAGCAGGACACCTTCAGCGGCACCGTGCGATGCGTGTTCGGCGACAGTGCCTTCATCCAGTTCCCCGCGAACTTCACGGAGACGGCAGCGGGCAGCAATGTCTTCCGGGCGCACGTGCAGTTCACGAACGTGCATCCCGGCAGCCAGCTCCCGACCGCGTGGATCGTGAACGTCTTTGACGAGGACGGCTCGGACCCCGGCGTCTATGTGCCCATGACGGTCCGTGTGGCGGGCCTCCCAACGGAGATGGACTTCAGCACGTACCGGTTGGACGTGAACAACTCGGGCGCCGACTGGCGGCTCTGCCGTTGCGACGGCAGCGTGTACCTGAAGGGCCACGAGGCGGGGTTGCTCCACGTTGTCGAGGAACTGCCCGAGGATGAAGAGGGCACCGTCGATTCGTCGTACTCCCTACACGGCTTCGCCGACACCGGCGGGGGCGTCGCGGCCATCCGGCCCATCGCCATCGAGGACGTCGCGATCCCGACCCTCAACCTGAAGTTGACCAAGGACGGAAGCACCCTCGCTCGGACCGCCACACCGATGCTCAAGATGGAGTTCGTCACCTGCGACGAGAATGGCCAGACCGTGGTCACGAACAAGCTGGAGTTCTGCAACCCGAGGCCTGAGCTGATCCTCGATGAGGTCACGGAAGCCGATATCACCATCGACGGGGAGATGGCCACCGTGACGCTCCGCGGCGAGGTGTTCGACCCCATCGCGGACAACTTCCCGGGCAGGCCCATGGCTGACGGCGGGGCCGACATTGACAGCGTCAAGGTGTACGTCAACGGAGGCGAGTACCTTCAGACCTTCTCCGTCACTCGTGACGTGGCCTACGAGCAGGCGAACAGTTCTTTCTGGAGGCAGCACGCCTACCGAGGGACCTTCGAGGCGGTCATAGACATCGTGGCCCGGGGCACGGCTTCCATCATCGTCGACACTACGCCCAACGTGGCCGATGAATGGGGAAGAGACGGGGTGATCATTCGGTTCACCGAGCGCACGAACCCGCCGTGTGAGTTGGAGGGCATCGAGAGCCTCGAGGGCACGCCGAAGGGGGACTACTGGCCATGGATGCCGCGCATCCGTGGGTCACTTCGGAACCCCAGCACTGCGCGATTCGTTATCGCCGGCGAGTCCACACCCCTGGAACAGGGAGGTGATTTCTACTACCCCCAAGGCGGCAGCAACAAGATCCACGTGCTCGTGTACCGACGTAAAGAGGGGAGCCCGCCAAACAGTGAGAAGTACGCCGTCTTGATCACCTACGAATTCGACCCACAGGATAACACGGTGAACCGGGTGATCAACGAACTGCCCTACACTGACAGCCACCTATTCGCCCTGTGTGCCCAAGGCAACCGTCCTGAGGTGCTCAAGAAGGCCAAGCTGGGCGGATTCATACCCGTGGAACTCAACCGCACGATCAGCGAGTTCCTGAAGGACGACCAAGCCGATCATGTTGTGGCGTACCTAGTGGGTTTGAGGAGCAAGAAGTTTGTGCTGTCGCCAACCGATCAGGTGGTATGGCCCACACGACGACTTCTTGATGAACGTATCCAGGACTGGGCCGAAGCGACGAAGAGTAAGAGACCCACCGCTATTGTGCTGGAGGCCTACTCAGAACTGCTGCCCACTCCACTCCACTGGCAGAAGCTGATCTTCATGATGAACTATTGGGATGACGTTCAGCCTGCCTGCATCCTGTTCCAGGTTCCACCAGTGGTCTTCTTCGCAAGCCTCTTCGCGGAGTATAGCGACGACAACTGGAAGATGCGATTGGGCGAGAAGCTCCACTGGCTTCCGCGTATCCCGTTGGTGCCTCGCGCCAAGAACCTCGGGCTCGCCAACCTGCACCAGAGCTTCGCTGCAAATAGCGATTACATGGGCTACAACCTCCAGACTAAGCAGTACATGGGTTACCCTTTGGTGCCGGACGAGCACCGCGAGCGCTTCGAGTGGCTCCAGAGACGAGGTAAGTACCTGAGGGAGTGGTACTTCAGGACGGACGAAAGGCTCTCGATTTGGGTCCACGCTGCCAGGATGAGGGCCATCGCGGACACGCTCGTGCGACTGAACCCGCAACGGTTCACGAACGGTGCGAATGACTGGACCACTAAGTACTCCATCCGCCACGGGACAGACGGGGGGCTACTGTCACTCGCGAACTTCGTGATGCTCGCCATCGAGCAGACGGGGTTCGCTCGTGTGCCGAGCCCCGACTACGACCCAGATCAGCTTCAGGAAGGGGATGTCTGCGACTGGGGGAAGATCAACCTGCCGTTCGGGGCGCCGAAGGCGTTGATGGACAAAGACGTGAGAAACCTGCGTTACGTCAATGTATGGCACTGCTTCCACGGGTCCAATCTCCCGAGCCGATGGACATCTAGCTCATTCAGGTCCCAGCACTACGGTCAACCGTACAGTTTCTGCACGGCCTCGTATGATCTGTACTACAAAGACACGGCAGCCATCTTCGAAGTGTTCCAGTCGTTCTTGACTCCGGAATGAGGAGGCGCAGCATGCAGAGGGTAGCGGCGCTTTGGGCACGCCGTGCCAGTTGGTGGATCGCCGTCGCTCTTCTGGCTACAGGCGCTGTGGTGCTTGGCTGGGACGTTTTTCGGTCGTGGCAACTGCGGCACAGCTATGACCGACTGATGGCTCCGGGAAGGCGCGATCTCGGCATGTTCTTCAGCAAGGAGCTTCTTCTGGAACAGAAGGCGGAAGTGCGGCAGTGGATTGCCGAGGACTTCTTGGACGATATCCCGGTACGTTCTGCTCGCTCTATAAGGCTCACCAGGCAGGTCTTCCTTCTGTCGGAGTTCGCTGAGGACGAGGATGTGGAGCTCTTATGGCGGCGAGCAGAGATCGGGTTCCCCCTGCGCCGAGCAGATGATGACACTGAGCGGACCATGCAATTCAACTGCGCCGCGGCTCTGGTCACTGCGCTCAGGGGCACCTACATCGTCCGCTCAGGAAACGAAGAACATGGCGTTGCGATGTTCAGGCACGAGTTGACTCAGCGGCATCTGGCTCCCGAGGTCCGCGAGCGGTGTGGGGCGTTGTTGGAGGGAAGGGAGGCCAGCACGCCAGAGGATGGTCCTCCCGAAGCGGGGGGCGACGAGCAAGGACGCGACAACAACTGATGTGATCGAGCTTCACTGCATGAAGCCGCAGATGTGGGCTGTCATGTATCACATTCTCGTATGGCACGACACTTCGTGCCGCGAAGGCATCCGGGTCAGTACATGCGTCGGCGACGCCGGTGGGTGTCCTTTGTCAATTCCTCCTCACACGGGTGCCCCATGACAGCGGCTACTTCGGGGACCCGAAGCGCGAGTGCCGCTGCACGCCGCGCCAGATCGCGCGCTACATGTCGCGGGTCGGCGGGCCGCTGCTCGACCGCATCGACATCCACACCGGGGTGGCCCGCATGCCCTGCCGTGGCCTCTGGCTCCGTATGCCCTGGCGGGGCTTCGGCGGACAGGTCCGTGTGCATCCTTCTCGGTCGTCTGGGTTCGCCGTCTCTTGATCCGTGCGATCGGTGCTGTCCGTGATC
>CAZTGH010000495.1:0-3859 GCA_964612985.1 uncultured Pirellulales bacterium | reverse complement strand
ATCGTTGATTTCCGTGGCGTGCCCGCCCGGTACGTGCGCCTGATCGTCAACAGCGGTCACGGCATGATGGGCCAGTATGGACTCAGCGAAGTTCGGTTCCTGTACATCCCGGCCCAGGCCCGCGAGCCGCAACCGACCGACGGCGCCGTAGAGATCGATCCGTCGACGATGCTGAGCTGGCGCAGCGGTCGCGAGGCGGCTTCGCACGAGGTGTATCTGGGGACCGATCCGAACGCGCTGCCGCTGGCGGCGACGGTGGATCAGGCCAGCTATACGCCGGATACTCTGGAATTCGGCGGCACGTATTACTGGCAGATCGTCGAAGTCAACGAAGCGGACGAGACGCCCGCCTGGGGCGGCGACGTCTGGAGCTTCTCGACGCAGGAATATGCGTTGATCGACGGGTTCGAGACGTACGACGACGACATCGATGCCGGCACCGCGATCTTCGACACGTGGCTCGACGGCTGGGTCAACGAGACCGGCTCGACCGTCGGCTACTTCGACGCTCCGTTTGCGGAAAAGACGATCGTTCGAAGCGGCACGCAGTCGATGCCCATCCAGTACGACAACAGCCAGTCGCCGTTCTACTCCGAGGCCGAGCGGGAGTTCGAGGCGGCGCAGGACTGGACCGGCAATGGCGCCGATACCCTGGTGCTGTACGTTCGCGGCAACGCGCCGGATTTCCTCGAGGCGGCCGACGGCAGCATCGTGATGAGCGCGATCGGGACGGACATCTGGGGCGCGGCGGATCAGTTCCGCTATGCGTACAAGAACCTCGCCGGCAACGGCTCGATCACGGTTCGCGTCGACAGCCTGGTCAACAGCAACGAATGGGCCAAGGCGGGTGTGATGATCCGTGAGACGCTGGAGCCCGGCTCCAAGCACGCGTTCGCGGCGGCAACCCCGACGCCGTCGCATGGTCTCTCGTTCCAGCGTCGTCCGGTAGCGGGCCAGGCCAGCGCCAATACCGATGTAGCCGACATCGAGATCCCGCATTGGGTGAAGCTGACCCGCACGGGCAACGTCTTCACGATGCAGCAGTCCGAGGACGGTGTCACGTGGGTGGACGTCACGCCGACGGCACCGGTGGAAATCCAGATGGCCGACAGCGTCTTCATCGGTCTGGCAGTCACCAGCCACGATGCGGGGATCGTCACGGCGGCCGAGTTCTCGAACCTCTCGACCACCGGCAATGTCAGCGGCGGATGGCAGACCGCCGAGGTCGGCGTCGCCCAGCCCACCGGCAACTCATCCGAATCGATGTACGTGCGGATCGAGGACGCCTCCGGCAAGAGCGTGACGGTCACGAATCCCGACGAGGCGATCACGACGCGTCCGACGTGGCAGGAATGGGCGATTCCCTACAGCGATCTGGCGGGTGTGAACCTGAGCCGAGTCGAAGCGATGAGCATCGGCGTCGGCAGCGCCATCAGCCCGAGCGCCGGCGGCACCGGCACCGTCTACATCGACGACGTCGGCTTCGGTCGACCCGCCGCAGAGTAGCCCTCTGCCGGCAACGATGGACTCTTGGGGGCCTGTCCCGATCGCCATCGGGACAGGCCCTTTTTGAAGTGAGTTGTCGCGTCTTGAGGATATACCGACCGGCTTAGTGGAGGTAAGAGAGATGACACGCTTAATGATGGTTGGAGTGGTCCTGGCCCTTCTCGTTCCGCTGTGGGCCGGACCAGGCTATGCCGCGATCGATCCCGACACCATCCTTGGGATCTGGCTCCTCGACGAGGGAAACGGCGACTTCGCTGAGGACGCCTCCGGCAACGGCAACGATGGTACACTGATGGGTTCGCCCGGTTGGATCAACGGTCGGTTCGGCAGCGCCTTGCGGTTCACGGGCTCTTCGACGCATGTAAACTGCGGCAACGCCGAGATGCTGAATGTCGATCTGTTCTCGGTGTCCTTCTGGTGCAACATCCCCAGCACCCAAGGCTGGAACCACATCATATCACGCGGTTCCCACGTCGCCGCCGGAACGCCCGGTTCGGTTAACTGGGGTGTCATGATGTACGACGCCCAGCAGACGATCCTGTATGAAACCTTCCATGACACCGCCTGGACGGGCATCAACACCCCGACGACGCTGAACGAGTGGCACCACATCGTGGCGACCTTTGATGGCAGTGCAATGCAGCTCTATCACGATGGGGAGCTGGCGGCCAGCACTCCGAGCGGCGGCACTCTGCTCGATGCGAGCCGGGCATTCATCATCGGGGCGCGTTCGGATGCGGGCGCTGCTGGCGGGTTCTTCAACGGCAGCGTCGACGAGGTAGGCTATTTCAACGCGGTGATCGCGCCCGAGGACGTGCGGACGATCATGAACGAAGGTCTGGCGGAAGTGATGGGCGGTTCGCAGGTGGCGGTCAATCCGCAGCCCGCGAACGGCCAGACGGACGTGCCGAGAGATCCGGTGCTGCGTTGGGTGCCCGGTGATTTTGCGGCCACGCACCAGGTCTATCTCAGCGACAATCTCAGCGACGTCAGTAGCGGAGCGCCGAGTGCCCTGGTGGCGGACGGGATCACCGACGCGAGCGTAGCGCCCGGACGTCTGGCGTACGAAACGACCTACTACTGGCGGGTGGACGAGGTCAACTCGGCGCCCGACTTCAGTGTCTTCGAAGGGGGCGTCTGGAGCTTCACGGTCGAGCCGTTCGTCTATCCGGTCGAGGGTGTGATCGCTACGAGCAACGCGGTCTCGGGGGACAATGCTGGCCCCGAGAATACCGTCAACGGCTCGGGCCTGAACGCCTCCGGCGAGCATTCCATCGAGCCCGACGACATGTGGGTGACGACACCAGGGCAGGAAGGCGTCTATATCCAGTATGAGTTCGACCGCCTCTACAAGCTTCACGAGATGCGCATCTGGAACTACAACGTGCAGTTCGAGCTGATCCTGGGCTTTGGCGTCAAGGATGTCACAGTGGAATACTCCGAGAACGGCGCCGACTGGACGAGCCTGGGCGATGTCGAACTGGCGCAGGGGACAGCTCGTCCCACGTATGCCGCCAACACCACGGTGGACCTCCAGGGCGTGGCGGCCCGATACGTCCGTCTGAACGTCAACAGCGGGTGGGGCCAGTTGGGCCAGTACGGTCTCAGCGAGGTGCGTTTCTACTATCTGCCGGTGAATCCGCGCGAACCCGAGCCGGCCGATGGGGCCGCGGGCCTCGATCCGACTGTGACGTTGAACTGGCGCGCCGGACGGCAGACTGCCTCTCACGAGATCTACCTGGGAACCGACGCCAACGATCTGGCGATGGTCAATGTGGTCGGGGAGGCGACGTATGCTCCGGCCGATCTCGCGTTCGGAAGCACCTATTTCTGGCAGATCGTCGAGGTCAACGAGGCCGAGACCACCCCGGCCTGGCCTGGGGATATCTGGAGCTTCTCCACGAAGGAATACGAGTGGATCGAGGGCTTCGAGACCTATGACGACGAGATCGACGCCGGCACGACGATCTTCGATACCTGGATCGACGGCTGGGTGAACGAGACCGGTTCGACGGTCGGCTACTTCGACGCGCCGTTTGCTGAGAGGGCGATCGTTCACAGCGGCGGCCAGTCCATGCCGTTGACGTACGACAACACGGAATCGCCGTTTTATTCCGAAACGCAGCGGACCTTCGATTCGCCTCAGGACTGGACGGGCCACGGCGCCGATACGCTGGTGATTCACTTCCAGGGCGTGCCCGGTCCATTCACCGAACTGGCTTCGGGCACGATCCTGATGGGCGCGGCGGGCACGGACATCTGGAATACGGCCGATCAGTTCCGCTTTGCCTACAAGTCGCTCAATGGCGACGGTTCGATCGTCGCCCGGGTCGAGAGCGTGGCGAACACCGAT
>CAZTGH010000494.1:3770-3859 GCA_964612985.1 uncultured Pirellulales bacterium | reverse complement strand
GCCATTGCGCATGGCTCGCGGCGGCGGTGGGCGGGCGTGCTGATGTCGGTCGGTCATGGCATCATCGAGGTGCCCCTGATCTTCCTCAT
>CAZTGH010000494.1:0-3760 GCA_964612985.1 uncultured Pirellulales bacterium | reverse complement strand
CTGTTCGGTCTGGGCGTGCTGTTTCAGGCGGAGTGGTTCAAGATCGCGGTCGGGCTCCTCGGCGGGGGCTTTCTCGTCTGGATGGGGGTCGGGATGATCCGCGAGAAGGGCCGTCCCGATCCATCGTCGAGCCAGGCGGTACAGGGCGGACCGCTGATGACCGGGCTGATCCTGTCGGCGGGCAACCCGTACTTTCTGCTCTGGTGGGCGACCGTGGGGCTCAATCTCGCCATCGAGGCCCGCGATCTGGGCTGGCTGGCCTTCGCGCTATTTGCGCTGGTACACTGGCTCTGCGACCTGGTCTGGCTGACGATCCTGTCGCTGGCCAGCTTTCATGGCACCCGCGTTTTCGGGGCCCGCGGCCAGCGGATCGTCCTTTGGATCTGCGGCGTCGCGCTGACCCTTTTCGGGCTTCACTTCCTCTATCGCGCACTCGTCTCGCTGGGAAGTTGAGCCGCCCGGTGTCTCTCACGCGGGCGACTGTGGCTCGCTCGGGGCGGGGCTCTCCTGCTCTTCGTCGCGAGGCTCGGGTCCGAGCGTCTCGCGGAGGTTGTGCCTTGCGAGGAACTGCTGCTGGGCGTGGACGAGACGCGCCAGGGTCTCGGTTTCGTGAAGATCGGGCTGGGACAGCGCCACAGAGGCCAGCGCCTCGGTGATCTCGGAAAGCTTGATCTGTTCGGGATCCCGGGCGGGAACGAAGCCCGCCTCGGGCTCGGCGGTCTTGGCCAGCAGACGCACGCGCACGAGGTGTTCGAGGATGTTCTCACCGAGTTCCGGCGGCAGGTTCAGGCGGGTGCACAGCGTCTCGCGCGAAAGGGGGCCCTCGTTCTGCACGAAGGCTCGGGCAATCTCGCGCGCCACGTTGATGACCGTCAGGTCGTTGGTGATGAAATACTCCTGCTTGGACTCCTTGGACGCTTCGATCTCGGCGGCGTCGAGGGTGTGGAAGTGCTGGGTCGTGTAGGTCAACTGCAGTCCGAACAGGACGATGAGCCAGGTGATATGAATCCAGAAGACGCCCAGCGGGATCAGGCCGAGAACGCCGTAAACCTTGCTGTAGGGGATGAACTCGGTGACGTAGGTGCTGAATCCGTACTTGGCGATACTCCAGATCAACGAGGCCACCGCCGCACCCCAGAGGGCGGCGCTGGGCTTGACCTTTGTGCTCGGCAGCACGAAATAGAGAAGAAAAAACCCCAGGACCGACACGAGGTAACTGAGCAGCAGCGTCACGACGTGATAGGCCAGCACCTTGGTCTCGAAGCTCTGAAGGACCGCGTACTGCGTGGTGGCATAGAGGCCGACGCCGACCAGCAGGGGCCCCAGCGTCAGCAGGGCCCAGTAGTTGATCATGCGGTGCAGAAAGCTCCGTCCGCGCGAGACGTGCCAGATGTGGTTGAACGCTCTCTCCACCGTCGAGAGCAGCACCAGGGCCGCCCAGATGACCAGCAGGGCGCTGAGCAGGCTCAGGGACTTGCTGCTGAGCCCGCCGAAGAACCGGCTGATGATGCTGTCGATATACTCGGTGAGCATCACCTTCTCTTCAGGATGCTCCTCGTCCTGCTGGTATTCGATCCTCGTCAAGTGCAGTTGCTCGTAGGCGAAGAGCTTGATGCGGTCTCCGATGTCCTGGTAGGCGGGGAACGACTGGAAGATCAGCAGCACGACGATCGCCAGCGGGACGAGTCCGAAGATGGTATAGTAGGACAGGGCAGCGGCCTGCTGGCCCGCCCGGTTGCGCTTGAGCAGGCGGATGCAGTAGGACCAGAGCTTGACCTGAAACACCAGCAAGAGCCTGGCTCGGCTCAGTTGCGCGGTGGGCGATGTCGACAGTTCCCTCAAGGACTTCATCCATTCCCGATCATCGTAACAGCTCTTCAAGGCCTCGGAACAACTGATCCTGCAACGTTCGTTGGAGGTCCAGTTTGGGGTTCCGGAGCGTTCCTGTCAAGGCGACCTTGATGCGTGGTCCGGCCTCGGTTTCTCGATCGGCCTCGGCGGTGCGGCCCTTGAGCGTCCACGGCAGGATGACCGTCATATCGAGCTGCTGGTCGAGGCCGATGGCCCCGCTGAAGGTGATCGGATTGTCGCCCACGTCGAGCTGCATGTTGTCATATCGGACCACTCCGTCGCGCAGGACCAGTTCCGTCGGACGCAACGTGAACCTCTGGCCCCGCAGACTCTGTCCGGTGGCGCTGATAATCTTGTCGAGCAGCCCGGAGGCTTCGACGAGCACGTCATTGGCGGAGATCGTGCCGACAACCTCCGCTTTGCGTTCGAGTCCTCGGGCCAGGGGAATGGCCAGCGTTTGGCACTCAAAATTCGCCACGCCGCTGATGCCGGTGACGTTGGCGAACAGCGGGTTCACGTATTGCAGCAAGCCTGCGGTCATCTCCTGGTTGAGCTCGACGCCCTGGGCCAGCATCAACGGTTTGGGCGTCCGCAACAGCGGGGTGGGCCGGTTGAAGTTGGCCTGGGCGGCGAAGTTGAGTTGTCCGTTGTTGACGGTGGTGCTGAAGGGCTCGATGTTCAGCAGCCCGTCGGCGACCCGGATCTGCACGTCGGTGGACCCGATGTTCAATCCCTTGTACTGGGCGCTGTCGAACCCGGTCCGCGCCGAGCCATCGAGATGGGCCATCAGGGCGTTGGGCTCATCGGCGGGGTAGGTGCTGGCGAACTCCGCCGAGATCGCCCGCTGCCCGGACAGTTCCAGTCCTTCGGGCAACCCGAGAGAAGCGATCTGACCCACCGCCTGCCAGTCGAATTCGCCCTCGAGGGTTCCGCGAACGAGCATCTGCTCCGCCTGACGGGCCCTCGTGAACTGACCTTTGCGGATCTTGATCTGCGGGCTTTCCAGTTGAAACGTCTGAACGTTGATGGTCTTGGCATTCGGATCGATCGCGACATCGAAGCTCGTGGAGACCTGCTTCTGCCGGAACGGCTCGTTGGCATCAGTGGCCAGCACGAAGTTCTGGATTTGCGTATCCTGCGTCCGGATGCGATAGGCGCCTTCCTCGCCGGTGATGTCCAGCGTCGATTCGGCAATGCCCTCCAGCCGGATGTCCCGGGGAAGCGAGGCGAAGAGCACGGCGTACGGCGTGATCTTCGCAAGGTCGACGTTGCGGGCGACGAGATCCACGTTCATCGGAACCGACGACGCTTCATCGAGCGGGACCGTTCCGTCCTGGACGGCGATACGACCGAAGCTGCCCTGGGCGTCGAACTCGCGGATCGCCAGGGCATCGGTCACCTGGTTGACGTCGAACGCGAAGGCGATCTGGGCGGACGGCTCCGAGACACTGTTGCCGTCGGCGCCGGTCAGCACCAACTCGCGGGCCGAAAGGGCGCCGGTCACGGCGATGCGCTCCTCCTGGATCGCGATCTGTCCCTTGCTGCTCACGTTGCCGGTCATCTCGTAGGGACCGAGATCGGCAAACTGGCCCAGTTCCGATTGGAGGCGGGCCAGGTCGATCTGTCCGTCGTAGTTCACGTCGTTGAAGTCGCCACGGGCGGTGACCTGTCCGAAGGCGGCGGAGACGTCCATCTGTTCGACCTGAACGCTTGCCTCATCGGCGCTGAGCCTGAGGTTGGCGGCGACGGGTTCGCTGAGACTCAGGGGTTTCCCCTGGACGGTGCCCGCCAGACCGGTGATCTCGGTCTGCGCGACGAGCGTCGCACGACCGCCCTCCGTGCTCGTGTTGATCTTGCCGCTGGCCCGTCCGCTCGTGATCTCGGTGCCTTCCTTGAGGGCGAAGGTGTT
>CAZTGH010000493.1:0-3874 GCA_964612985.1 uncultured Pirellulales bacterium | reverse complement strand
AAAAGGACAGTAGGCCTATATTCTTCAAGGAAATCGGTTTTACGATTTCCTTGGCAAGGAAGCCCCTTGTGAACTTGGGGAATATCCCGTACGATAACCGTTGACATGCGGCGGCCGCCCGGTCGGGCCGTATGGATTCGGAGGTTTAGATCAGGCAGGTGAAACTCAGGTTCGATATACGTCATTATCCACACTGACCGTCAGGAAAGGATCAACCCGTGGCAAACCAAAGCAGCAAACCAGCGAAGGGCCGGGATATTCCCCTCGGCCGAAGAACATTCCTGAAGGCAACCGCCGCCTCCGTGGCCCTGCCGTACTTCGTCCCTGCCTCCGCGATGGGCAACAGCGGCAGCGTCGCGCCGAGCAATCGCATCGTGATGGCCGGCATCGGCATCGGTAACATGGGCCGGGGGGACCTGGGCTCCTTCCTGGGACGAGACGACGTCCAGTACGTGGCCCTCTGCGATGTGAAAAAGGATGTTCGCGACGCCCAGATGAATCGCGTCAATGAGAAGTATGGCAACAAGGACTGCAAGACCTACAACGACTTCCGCGAAGTCCTGACGCGCGACGACATCGACGCGGTGCACTGCGCCACGCCCGACCACTGGCACGCGGTTATCGTCATTGAGGCCTGCCGCCACGGCAAGGACATTTATTGCCAGAAGCCCGAGACCCGCACGCTCCGCGAGGGCAAGCTGATGATCGACGCCGCTCGGCGCTACAGTCGTGTCGTCTCCGGCGGCAGCCAGCGCGTCCTCGGAGATTACCGCAAGGTCGTCGATGCCTGCTGGGGCGGAGCCAACGGCAAGGTCAAATCGATCAACGTCAACGTCGGACCTCTCCCGATCGACTGCAACAAGAAGGGCGAGGCGATTCCGGACGGTTTCGACTGGGACATGTGGCTCGGACCGGCCCCCTGGGCCCCGTACCATCCGCATCGGTGCAGCGGCAGCTACAGCATCGACGGCACGAGCTGGCGCTCCTTCAAGGATTACTCCGGCGGCGGCATGACCGACTGGGGCGCCCACCACTTCGGCGGCGCCACCTTTGCCATCGACGTCCGCGAGATGGAGCCCGAAGAGGTGATCTTCCATAACGAAAATGGCCGCAAGTTCGCCACCTGCCGCTTCCCCAACGGCAAGCTCATCCACCATAACTATCCGGATCGCGGCAACCTGGACGTGGAATTTACCGGCGATCCCGTGCCTGCCAAGCCGGTCCCCGCGTACGCCGGCACCGGCGGCATCTATGGCGACTTCATCGACTGCGTCAAGACCCGCAGCAAGCCCTTCCGCGACATCGAGTTCGCGGTCCACACTGCCAACGTCTGCCACCTCTTCCTCGCGGCCTACGAGCTCCAGCGCTCGCTGAAGTGGGACACGACGAAGCAGCAGTTTGTGAACGACGACGAAGCCAACCGCCTCGTCGACGTCGCCAGACGAGAGCCCTGGGTCATCTAACCACGCGACCGCGACTAGGAGACTTGATCATGACGAACGAAGCATTTGAAACGCTTAAGACCTACGACTGGGGCGACGACCCCAAGGCCTTGCAGGCGATTGACGAAGCCATCGTCGCCTCGCATGGCGATGCCGCCGCCCGCGCGGCGCTCGAGCAGAAGCTGTTGGACGCCTTGGCGGGCGGCCTCTCGCGCTCCGCGCAGGACCACGTCTGCCGCAGGCTGCGAATCGTCGGCACCGCCCGGTCCGTCGAGCCGCTGGCGGCCATGCTGGCCGACGAGAACACCTCGCACATCGCTCGCTACGCGCTGGAGCGCATTCCGGACGAGAAGGCCGCTGCCGCACTGCGCGAGGGGCTGCCCAAGGTCGATAACAAACTCAAGCCGGGCATGATCGGCTCGCTCGGCACCCGCCGGGACGAAAAGAGCATCGGCGCGATCGCCAAGTGCCTGGGCGATTCGGACCTGAACGTCGCCCGCTCGGCCGCCCAGTCCCTGGCCCTGATCGGCACCCCCGCCGCCGCCAAGGAATTGGCCGCCTTCGCGAAGAACGCGCCCGCCAGTATGAAGCTTCCGGCCGCCGACGCCTGCCTCACCTGCGCCGAACACCTCCTCGCCGCAGGCCAGAAATCCGACGCCCTGGCCCTCTACCGCCAGCTCAACACCGGAAACCAACCCAACCACATCCGAGTCGCCGCCATGAAAGGCATGCTCGCCACCACCACCCAATAACAGCCCAGCATGCCCCCAAACCAAAGGCCCGCACCGAGTTGATACCGGTGCGGGCCTTCTTTCGTTCGCAGTGACGCCGTAAGGCGTTCTCCAGCAACGGAGCATGCCGCAAAACCAGAGGTGGGAATCACTCGGTCAACTGGCTCTTGAGCAAGCCTTCGAGGTAGGATGCGAGTTGAGAGACATCCAACTCTCCGTCGCTCCACTTGTGATCGGCCGCCCTCAGGGCTTCATAGTACGGCCGACGGTTCTCCCGAATTCGTTCCGGGACAATCTTCCTCCCCGGCAACAACCCACCATGCCGAATACAAATGAGATAGTAACACGCTGCTCTCGCTGTCCGTCCGTTGCCTTCGATAAACGGGTGTATCCAGTTCATACGCCATAGAGCGAAAGCTGGCAGGTAGGTAGGATGATCAATAATCTCCCAGTTCTCATGAATCAGTGACAAGCACTGATCCATCAGGTGAGAAACACGATCAAAATGAGGAGGAATGTGATCCCCCACATAGATCGGCTGTTCCCTGTACCGTCCGCCGAACTGCGCGAGATTGGCTACAGCTACGGCATTGAAGGACCACAGGGTATACTTGTCAAAAGCTTCGATCCCTTTGGCCAATCCGATTTCAACACAGTTCGCCAGAAGATCATACTGACGCAGGAGGTTCTGCTCCTGAATCCGTGCGTACAATTCAGGATCGTCTTTTTCCCGTACAGACATCTGTGAGCGGGACCCTTTGCCGAGCGGTTGCTGTGCCTTACACGTTCTTGTGCTTTATTCGAATGTGGGCTGAGGAATGGCGAACGGAGTCCTTCGTGATGAGATCTGACTCCGGCGCATTGCCGAAGGCGAAACTGATCCTCTGCTCCTTGAACTCGTCTTCGGATACCTCGACAGTTTTGGCTTCGTCCAAGAGCGCCTGCAATTCCTTGTCTGTTTCTGGAGTTGGTAGAAACTGCTTTCGATCGGCCATATTCCTTTCGCTCCATCATGAAGCAGCATTGTCATTGCAGCCGAGATCGATCTGCACCTCAGGTCTCGGCATCCTTACAATACGAGTATACCGGAATCGGCGGTCGCCTGCAAGGGCGATAATACCCATTTTGACAGCCCGCAAGCCTCAAACGTATACCAAACCTGGGCACCGTCGTTGCACGAAGGGCAGGGCCAAAGACGCCTTGTCTCTGCTTCTCGCCGATGTCCTGTCAATCCTGCTGGTCCATTACCTCCACGGGGTCGCGCTTTCGTTGGCTCTCCTGTTCTTCCAACCGGTCAACGAGCTTGTCGATGTCGTAGTCGGCCTCTCTGGCGATGGCGGCCTTGGCCGCCCACAGTTCTTCGATGATTTCATCTGCCATCGGCGACGTCTCTCTAGGAAAAGGCTATGGAACTGCTTTCACAAGAGTATCTTACGAAATTCGTTCGGGGAATTCACGGGGATTGCTCTGGCGTGCCATCCTGCGGGGCGTGGGAGGAGGGCTTGCCGCTGGGGGATAACGCCTTACGGCGTCACTACGAACAGGTCGGCCCCGTCGAGATACGAGATGCCAGATACGAGATACTCACCCGAGCCCCGAGCGACCAGCGACGCGCGACGAGCGACGCCCTTACGGGTTCGTGATGGTCGTCGCGTAGCGGTTGGTGATGGGCAGCCGGCGGTCTTTGCCGAAGGCTTTGGG
>CAZTGH010000492.1:0-3891 GCA_964612985.1 uncultured Pirellulales bacterium | reverse complement strand
TCAGCTTCATGGGAACCGGAAGGAATCTCTTGGGGCAACCCATTTCGTTCCGGCATGGATGGCCAAACAAGACTCTGCTCCAGTGGCGAGAGACCTTTGATGACTACGTGGGCCGTCTCGACGACGCGGGGAAGCTTGAACTGTACCGTATCCTTTCCTCGGGGCAGGAAGACGAGATCGAAGCTCGCATGGCCCTCGTTCGCGAAATGCCGTTTGAGCCCTTCCGGGAGGTCCATCGGTAGCGAAAGAGGGCGAGGCATGCCTCGCCCCTACAAGAAGGGACGCGGGCGCGGGCTGGGGAGCGGGCTTGCGAGGTTGTGTCTGTCGGGCGAAGACGGACGATCTGGCGAGCGACGAGGCAGAGCGGGGTTTCGGCGCGGGGGGAAATGCGTATAATTGACCTCTCGGATGGAATGGCAACGGAGCACAGGATAAGGACCGAGGGGTGTTATGCGCAATGTGATGGTGGTGTGGGCGGTGCTGTGGTGTGCGGTAGCGGGTGGAGAGTTGAAGGAATTGCCGGCAGAGGCGCCGGGAGAGTTCTTCCCGCTGACAGCGCGTGACCATGAGCGTGCGGCGTCGTTCGAGCGGGGCGAGGCGGTGATCGGGACGACGTATTTCTACTGGTACGACGTCGAAAGCGGGGCTCATATCTGGAACGCCGACGGCTCGGACGCGATGACGACGCATCCGGCGGACATGAACGACCTGAGCTACAAGCGGGCGTCGTGGCACCGGCGCGAACTGCTCGACGTGATGGAGGCGGGGATCGACTTCGTGATGCCGGTGTATTGGGGCGTGCCGGGCGAGTACGAGGGCTGGAGCTTTGTGGGACTGCCTCCCTTGGTCGAAGCGCACAGTGCGTTGGAGAAGGCGGGGCTCGAGCCCCCTGCGATCGGGATGTTCTACGATACGTCGATCCTGGCGTGGAACCGGTTCAACGACGATGGGAGCCACTATCATGTGGACCTGAGGACGGAGTTCGGGAAGCGCTGGTTCTATACCGCGATTCGCGATTTCTACAGTCTGATCCCGCCTGCGAAGTGGGCTCGCGTCGACGGCAGGCCGATCGTGTTTCTGTACGAGGCGGCGTTTGCGGGCGGGCAGGACCCCGAGCGGCAGTTCGCGTATGTGAAGGAGCGCTTTCGCGAGGACTTCGGGGTCGAGCCTTTCATCGTCAAGTCATCCGGGTGGGAGGGGCAGGCGGACGCGGTCTACTCGTGGGGCGGCGCGGTCAACGGGCCGATCCTGTTCGAGGAGGTGGTGGCGCTGGGGCCAGGCTACGATCACAGCGCTGTGCCCGGGCGGCAGCCTCTGATCGTGGAGCGGCAGGATGGGCAGACGTACGTCGAGCGCTGGACGAAGCTGCTGCAACTGCCGCCGAAAGAACGGCCCTGGATGGTGCACGTCGAGACGTGGAACGAATGGCACGAGGGGACGGATATCGCTCGGTCGCGCGAGTACGGGCGCAGCTACATCGTGCTGACGAGGCTGTTCGCGGACATGTGGCATACGGGGGCGCAGTTGCGGTTCGGGTCACCTTATGTCGATGCCGAGCGGATTGCCTGGGAGGTGCAGAAACCTGAGGGCGTGACGCTGCGAGCGAGCGGAGGCGACGGGAACTGGGAACTCGTTTCGCGGGATGGGGTCAGGGCGGTGGTGACCTTGCCCAATCCGCATTCGGAAGCGTCGCGGTATCTGTATTTCGACGTGGACGACGGGTTCGCGTTCGGCGTGCGCGGCGAGGCGGCCGAACTGGCGGTGACCTATCACGATGCGGGCTGTGCATCGTTCGGTGTCGAATACGACAGCACGGTCGATGAAGGTCCGCTGGCGGGCTCGTTTCGGCCGGCGGGCAGTGTCGCGGTGACGGGCAGCGGGCAGTGGAAGACGGCGCGGTTCGCGCTGCCTGAGTGCCGGTTCATGGGGCGCTGCAACGGGGTGGACCTGCGGCTGGTCGTGACCGGTGATCCGATGGAGCTGGCGGTGCGACGCGTGGAAGTGACCAGGCGGTAAGCCATCTCCAGCCCTGCGGGCTTGAGGTTGTCACACGGGCGCGGGGCACAACCCATCGCGACGAGCGGAACGCGTGGGTTAAGAACCCACCCTACGGATGAGGCTGGATTGCGGTGTCACCTATGACCGGCGCATACGCTTGTCATTCCGACGGGAGCGAAGCCCAATGGAGAGCCTGATAAGCATATAGGGTTCCTTCCCTGAGCTAGCGTACAGTACTGCTTCAGGATGCTGCCCATGTCGGAGGCAGCGGAAGGATCGCTGACGCTCAATGAAAGGAGCCCTGTATGGACAAGACACCATTCTGCACCATGCGATCCGCACCTGTCCGCCCGCCAAACGCTTTTATGAACGCAAGACGGCCCAACGCAACGCGACACTGGCTACCAAAGCGCTGGCAGCCAAGTGGAGTAAAGCCGCCTACGTCATGAGTCACCCAGGATTGAAGGCCTCGTGCGCGGGGTCAATCATGACGCCTGCCCGAAAGAGCGCCCGGCCAATTGCCGGGCGACTCGATAGGCGAAAACTTTGCGAACTTCGCAGCCGCGAAGGGAACCAGGAACCGACACGCGCTGATCGTTCACCGCGAGACGCAACGCACAGAGCGTTCGGCGCCGGATTCCTCCATTGCCCCGTTCGACTTCGCTCAGGGCTAAAGGCTTCGCTCCAGTCCGAATGACAAAGCGGATGCGGTGGAGACAACTGCCATCGTACTCTGACGATACTGCGTCGGCCCGCTAACGGCTACCCTGCCTGCGCGTCGACAGAGACTCCTCACGACCCTGACGCATCCACTCCCACAGGGCGCTGCGCCACAGGGCGACCCGTTGCTGCTCCGTCTCGGTTTGGGCCTTTGCTTCCGCCTGCGCGATGAGCCTCTCGAATTCCGCCATCCGTTCGGCGGTGCCCAGGCGCTCCCACGCCACCGCCTTCCAGCCAATGCCGTTGCTGCGATGGTAGGGGGGAGGGTAGTTCGCCCGATCGCACGCCACCGCCTCGAGACCGAGGTAGAACCGCTTCATCGGTTCGCCCGCCGGACCGAAATAGAGGTCGAAGAATTCGTCGATCAGACCATCCACATCGACCTCCGGATCGTCCCAGATCTTCGCCATGACGTACTGCTCAAGCTGATCCTGCTCGCCGCACTCGAAGATCCCTTGCACGCCGTCCCGGATGAACATCCGCATCGCCCGGGCGGTCTCGTGGACCATGACATGCGGAAAGCACTTCCATTTCTCAATCAAGGCCGGCTCCATCGGATGATGGTAGTAGACCCACAGAAACATCGGCGCCGTCGCCTTCTCCTGCCACGCTCGATAGAACGCCAGGTCGTTCTCCTTCATCTCCGCGTGGACAGGGTAATAGCAAGTGTGCAGGCACGGCGCGACCGAAACGTTCGGCTCCAGCTCAAACTCCGGCACCAGCGCGTAACTCCAGTAAGCCAGCGTTGCGATGTACTTGTCCGGATGGGTCTTGCGCACCTCGCGCGCGACCGCATTGACGAAGCTGAACCAGTATTCGCTCATCTCGCCACTGCTGAAGAACCCCGTCTGACGATCCTGCAGGTTGGTGCCCAGCACATAGTCGATGTCCAGACCGGTGTAGCGGGCCAGTTGCTCCCCCACCTGGCGCCGTTCGTCATCAGACAGGCGGTCACCCTTCATAAGAGCCACGGTATAGTCGCTCTCGGCCCACGCTTCGACCTCGGCGAGCAGGTCGCGCAGATCGAGGCGTTGGAGGTTTTCGGGTAGTCGCCCATGGTACCAGGCCGTGGCGGTGTAGGTGGGCACAAAGAGGGGGTACGGTGAGTCATCGCCCTCCTGGAAGAAGATGGGCCGCAGATTGAGTGCCGTCGACAGGAGCAGCGTCCCGCTA
>CAZTGH010000491.1:0-3899 GCA_964612985.1 uncultured Pirellulales bacterium | reverse complement strand
CCTGCCCGATGGCGATCCCCATCAGCAGCACCAACCCCAGCAACGGCGCATGTCGGCTCCTCTTCATGGCAGTCCCTTTCGTCGAAGTGTCGGTCGTTCTTTCTGTGATCCGTTGTCGGGATGTACTGCCATCGACGGTATGCAGTTCGGGCACCGCGTTATCGTTGGTCGGATTCTCGTGCTGGATTGCCTCAGGCGTGGACCTTCACGCGGACGGGCGTGCGACGCAGGCGGCAGTCCTTCGGCAGGAGCGTTCCCTGGTTGTGCCAGCAGAGATAGCATTCGGTGGGCCGGACCTTCTGACCCTGCCTGACGCACGGCATCGCGTGCGGACAACTCGTGCAAAGATACTGGCACCCCTTGCAGACCCGCAGTCGTCTCTTGATGGAACCGGTATTCATCCGATGCCTCCTTCCCGAAACCCATCGCGATCCGGTCCTCCTGCCGACAGTCTCCGATCCTTCGCCCACCCTTCTCATCGACCGAAATCGGGCGTCACTTAACGTCCGGGAAATCCGCCCGTCCCATCAGCGAACGGAAGGCATAAGGGGGTCCGGTCGCAACGTCGCGGCACTTGAATCTGCCGCATCCGTTCTCTCATTCGGATTAGAGCGAAGCGTCCGCCGCCTTGTCGCCCCGAGCGGAGCCCCTGTCTCCGTTTGTCATTCCGACTGGAACGAAGCGGAATGGAGAGCTTGTCCTGAGCGAAGTCGAACGGAAATCTGCCATCGAAGGGGCTATTGTCTGCATTTCGCGGCGGCATCTGGGACGCAGTAATTCGCCAGCAATTCGAAGGACCCAGACGTAAGTCGGGCGACGGACGTCTTCGCGGCCAGACCCTTCGACTCCACTTCGTTCCGCTCAGGGTGACAAACAGGAGAGGGCGGTCGAGATGACAAATGGAAGGTAAGCCGGCCCACGAGTGCCGATCACCAACCGTGGCCCGGATGCACCATCATTTACCCGCCTACCCGGGCGTCGGACCGCGGCACGGAAGGATTTGGTGAAAAGGGCCGGGTATGTTAAAATGGTTGGACCCCGATGGGGCGGCGTCTCTGGCTAGCGACTCCCGTTGCCAACGCGTAGCGCGCGCAATTTCCTACTGGAGAGAGGATCGAATGGATATACCTCGGCAGAGGGCATGGCTGGCATTGTCGGTTGCGCTGAGCGTATGGACGGCGGTTGTGTCCGCTCAGAGCCGCCCCGTCCGCCCCGGCGCCGAAACGCAGGTCGTCATCAACGAGATCATGGCATTGAATCGCAGCACGGTCCAGAGCCCCGACCGCCGATACAGCGACTGGATCGAACTCTACAACGCCGCCGAAGTCAGTGTCGACATCGGCGGAATGTACCTCAGCGACGATTCGTCGGCCCCGCTGAAATGGCAGTTTCCCGCAAACTCGCCTTCATCGACCACGATCGCGCCGGGCGGCTATCTGCTGATCTGGGCCGACGGCGGCATTGCGGCGGTCGGCCTGCACGCGAGCTTCAGACTCAGCGCCGACGGGGAGGAGATCGTCCTCGTCGCAAGCGACGGAGAGACGGTAGTCGACAGCCTCTCGTTTGACCAACAGCGTGCGGATATCTCTTACGGCCGCTATCCCGACGGCAGCGCCGATTGGCGGTTCATGGCCGCTCCAACACCCGGCGCCGCCAATGCCAGCGTCTACGAGGGGATCGCCGAGGCGCCTCGATTCAACCGGGCGGGCGGTCTGTTCACTGAGGCGCTGACGGTCACGCTGACCACGGAGACACCCGACGCGACGATCTACTACACGACCGATGGGACCAGTCCTTACAGTGTGGCCAGAAGGAGGCCTGGCGGCCACGTCTATTCCGGCCCGATCCAGGTTTCGAATACGACGACGATCCGGGCCATTACGTGGCGCGCCGGCTGGTGCCAGAGCGAGACGAGCACCGAGCGGTATGTGTTCATCTCCCCGACCCTGCAAAGCTTCAATTCCAATCTGCCCCTGATCGTTCTCGATCAAAGCGATGGGCCGATCACCAGTGGCAATCGCTCCGGAGCCTATCTTGCTTTGATCGACCGCGACGCGGACGGCCGGGCCCGGTTCTCCGGACCCGCAGCGGTGCACAGTCGCGTTATGGCCAACATCCGTGGCTCCAGTTCACAGCAGTTTCCCAAGCAGATGTTCGGCGTCCACCTCGTCGATGGGCAAGGGCGCAACCGCAAGGAGCCGCTTCTCGGCATGCCTGCCGAGCACAACTGGGTCCTCTATGCCCCGTACAGCGACAAGAGCCTGATGCGAAACGTCGTCGCCTATGGGATGAGCAACGAGATCGGTCGCTACGCCCCGCGCACGCGGTTTGTCGAGCTGTTCCTGCACGACGGCATCGGCGCTCTGAGCTATTCACACTATCGCGGCGTTTACGTTCTGGTCGAGCGGATCAAATGGGCTGAAGGGCGGGTCGAGATCGCCAAGCTGGAGCCGGCCGATGATTCCGAGCCCGAGATCACCGGCGGATACATTATCAAGAAGGACCGCCTCAATCCCGGCGAACAGGGGCTTCGCACCTCGCGCGGCGCTCACCTGGCCTACGTCCGGCCCGACGAGAGAGACATTACCCCTGGTCAGCGTCAGTGGCTGATCGATTATCTCAACCGATTCGAAAGCGCCTTGTTCGGCCCCGGTTTCGCCGATTCGGAAACCGGGTACGCCGCGTTCATCGACCCCGACTCGTTCGTCGATCTCCATCTGATCACGGAACTGTGCAAGGAGATCGACGGCTATCGCCTCAGCACCTTCATGCACAAGGACCGCGGCGGCAAGCTGACGATGGGCCCCCTGTGGGATTTCAACCTGAGCCTCGGCAACGCCGATTACCTTGAGGGGTGGAACCCGCGAGGGTGGTATTATCCGCTCATCTCTCAGTCGGATTACCTTCATGGCTGGTACACCCGTCTTTTCCAGGACGCCGAGTTCCGCCTGCTCTACGCCGACCGCTGGTTCGAGTTCCGTCGCGATGCGTTCGCCACCGAGCGGCTGCTCGGGGTCATCGATGATTATGCCGACCTGTTGGATGAGTCACAGACGCGCAACTTCGAGCGCTGGCCGATCCTGGGTCGCTATGTCTGGCCGAACTGGTTCATCGCCAATACCTATCGCCAGGAAATCGACTGGATGAAGGGCTGGCTGACCGAGCGGCTCGCCTGGATGGACGACCAGATTGCCGTTGAGTATGCGCCGCCGCCACCGGTCTTCAATCAACAGGGCGGCCACGTTGAGACGGGGTTCATTCTGGCCATGGAGGCGCCCGGGACGATCTACTTCACACTGGATGGCTCCGATCCGCGATTGCTCAACGCCTCGGCTACCACGTACCGCACCGTGCTCGTGGACGCCGATACGCCCAAGCGCGTGCGGGTGCCTACGGGTCCCATCGACGACGCCTGGCAAGGCGGCGAGGCGTTCGATGACTCCACTTGGTCCCTGACGACCGGCGGCGTCGGCTACGAGACCGGCGTGGGGTACGAGGACCTCATCACGCTCGACGTCGGAGCCTCGATGTTTGGACGGCAGACCAGTTGCTACATTCGCGTTCCGTTCGCTCTGACACAGAAGGCCGATCGGTTCGACAGGCTGACACTGCGAATTCGATACGACGACGGATTCGTTGCTTACCTGAACGGCGCCGAGATTGCCCGGCGCAATGCCGCGGGCACGCCGACTTGGAACGCCCGTGCCGACGATCAGAATCCGGATCTGTCGGCGATGGACTTCGAGGAGATCGAAATCGCCGGTTTCGAGTCGATGCTGCGCCGCGTCGGCAACGTGCTGGCGATTCATGGCTTGAACGTCTCGACCACCAGTTCTGATTTCCTGATCTCCGTCGAACTGGTCGCGACCGAGGTCGAGCCGCCCGACGAGGTCCCGGCG
>CAZTGH010000490.1:0-3912 GCA_964612985.1 uncultured Pirellulales bacterium | reverse complement strand
CTCAATCGCAGCGTCACAGCATGCAGCACCGGATCGAACTCGTCCCAGAGCCGCGCGTGCTCTCCGAACGACACCTCGATCTCCCCCGAGCCCCCACTCGCGTCCCACTGCACCGGCACTTTCGTGTCGCCGACCGACAACGTGCCACTGCCCGCCTGCCCCGTGATATTGCCGATCGTCGCCTCGATCCGAGCCGACCTGCGCTCGATATCCGGATACGCCCGCACCTCGTCGATCCACACCGGTGTCGTGGATCGCAGCGTCAGTTCGCCCACCAGGCCATGCCAGTTCGTCTGCGTCGAATCCGTAATGCTGTGCGCGTCCTTGCGAACGTTAACCAGGTAGCGGTTGTCCACGCGAACCGTAAGCGTATAGAACCCTGGCTCGAGAATGCCCAGGTCGTACACGTGCGCCGTCCCCAGGCTATCGTTGACCCCGATCCACTGCTCGTTTACCCACAACGCGCTCGACCAGTGTACCCGCTCGAATGACGCCACCACCCGCCGGCCCCGCCAGCGGTCCGGGATCATGATATCCCGCTGGTACCACGCCGCCCCCGTGTACTTCCGCTCGGGCTGGGGCCAGAACGGCACCTTCACCTTCCCAGGCTCCGCGTACTTCTTGAACTCCTTCCGCAGATACCAGTACGGATCGTGCAGCCCGCTCATCCACTCCGTCTCTACCGTGATCTCGTCGCCATACCCTCCGTCGCGAAGTGCCCCAGGCAACTGGATCGGATCGGAAAACTCCCGCCCGAACCACTCCTCGTCCACCCCCGCGTCCTCGCGATCCAGCGCCACCTGCCACGTCCCCGCCAGATCGATCGCGTGGGGTCGCGTCTCCTGCCCACTCGCGTGCATCGTGCACAGCAGCAGAACCCCCAGCCAGACTGATACCTCGTATCTCCGCATCATCGCTCCACCGTCCCGCCGATCTGGGGCGGATAGAAATAGCCCATCGCCTGCATCGCCACGTCCATGCGGTACAGATGGTTCTGCATCAGACACACGCGCCGACTCGTCGCCGGGACCGTCGTCGTGTAGATGCGCAGGATGCCGCGCGTCACGGTAATCACTTCCTCCCGCCAGTCCCCCAGACAGTCCGCGATCGCGATCGGCTGCCCCTGAATCTCGCCGACCTTCTTGTCCTTGTATTGAAGGATCGGAAACGTCCCCGGACGATAGCTGAACGGCACGCGCACCTTCGTCGGTCCATCCAGCCAGTAGAACGCTCGTGGCCCATGCCTCCCCAGGTCTTCGTTGCTCGCCAGCAGTGTGCCCTGTGCGCTGTACAGCCAGCAGGTCCGTCCATCCCGTTCCATCCCATAGATTTCCATCCCCGGATACTCGGGATCGATATCCGCCACCATGCCCCAGTCGTGAATGTGTGTCGTGGGATGCTCGCACCCCCACAGGATCTCCGCCGTAGCGGGATCGGCCAGGCAGATCCCGTTGCGCCGCTGCGCCGTCTCGAACCCGTACGCCACCTCCAACCCAGGCCGACTCGGATCGACGTCCGCCACGTAGCACCAGTCCGGATGCCCCATATCCATCCGCCACAGGCATTTGCCGTCGTCATCAATCGCTGCCGATCCGATGATCAATTCGTCTTTCCCGTCATCATCAACGTCCAGCGCATGGAAGTTGTGCCCGCCCTGCCCGCGCAGAGGCGGGTCCTCATCTTCCCCCGACCACGACCAGACCTTCCGCAGCTTCTTCTCGATCAGGTTGTACGCATCGATCCGCATCTTCGTGTACGTCCCGCGCAGCACCAGCAGGCTCGCCCGCTTGCCGTCGAGATACGCTACCCCGATCTGGTTGCGATTGACGCGGTTGCCCCGGTCGTCTCCCCAATCGCGCGGATCGCCGCGCGCCACCCAGTCGACCTTGTCGATCTCTTCCCCCGTCACCCCGTCGAGCACCGAGCAGTACTCGGGCCCTTCCAGCACGAACCCGCCCTCACTGATGAACGCCTCCTCAGGGCTCGCCGCGTAAGACGCGCTCTTGAGCGCCACCTCCGCCTTGCCATCCCCATCGAGATCGTACACGACCATGGGCGAAAACCAGATCCCCAGGTTGATGTTCCACCCCAGATCCTTCCGCCACATAAACGCGCCCGTCCTGCCGTTGTACGCCTCGATCTTGTACGTGTCCGGACTGGGACGCTGCCGCCCCGGATCGAGCGACCACCCGGGCTGTTTGATGATGTAGTCATACACCCCGTCCCCATCCAGATCCGCGATCGCCACTTTATTGGCGCCGTAATCGCCCTGGAGCTTGATCGTCAGGCACGCCTCCGGCGTCTCTTGGGCCTGGACCGGATCGGATCGCTCCGTCTCCTCACCCGCCCTGGCCCGGACCACGTAGTGCCACCGCTTACCGTCCGTCGTCGTATCGACGAAGTTGCACGAATCTCCGATGGGCTCACCGTTGAGCTTCTGATACTTGCCGTCTGCCGTCTCGCTGCGTAATACATCGAATGCCATATCGGGCGAATCCGAGGCCAGCAGACGCCAGCCGATGTACACATTCCCTTCGCGCGTGACGAGCGCCACCACGCCACGATCCAGTCGCTCCAGCGAAACTGCGACACTCCCGAACAGCATCGCGAATACCACGCCGACAATGGCCGTCGGTTTCATAAGTATCTCCGAATCCAAATCCCCATTAGGGCAACGACGCCACGCGAGGCCACCCCTCTTCCCACACCATCGTCGAGATGTGCAGGTGGCTCCGCCCGGTCGCCGCATCGTATGCATGGAACAGCAGATAATCCGTCTCGCCCTCCTGAAGGACCGCCTGATGCCCCGCCCCGCGCCAGGCCCCCTCCGTCGCCTCGACGACCAGCGTCCCGCCTCCTTCCATCATGGGCACTCCGTCTTTGTCTACGTAAGGCCCCGTGACTTCGCGCGACCGCCCGACGCGCACGTTGTACGTGCTCTTCGCACCCCGGCAGCAGAAATCGAACGATACGAACAAGTAATACCAGCCCTCGTGCCGGATGATGAACGGCGCCTCGATCGCGCCGATCACCGGAGGCGTCTGATGCGCCCCCCCGCGAGGCCGGCTCGCCAGCGAATACAGCTTCGGATCCTCGCTCGAAAGCTTGCCCGTCTCCGGATCGATCCGCCGCATCTTGATCCCGCTCCAGAAGCTCCCCCAGTTCAGCCAGACCTTGCCGTCCTCTGCTGCGATGACGTTGCCGTCGATGGCGTTCCAGTCGTCCTCGCCCTCCGTCGAACGCACCACCATCCCCTGGTCCACCCACTTGTACTTCGCGCTGTTCGGATCGAGCGTCTCGTTCACCGCCAGCCCGATCGCCGAGCTGTTCTTGCCGAACGTCGAGACCGAGTAGTACAAATGATACTTCCCGTTGAAGAACGAAATATCCGGCGCCCAGATCCCCCGCGTCCCCGGAATCTCCTTCGGCGCCCACTCGGGCAACTCCTCAAACACGTGCCCGATCACCGTCCACTGCCGCAGATCCTTCGACGCATGGATCGGCCCGAACCCGCGTCCACGCCGCCCGTCCGTGGCGAAGACATAATACGTGTCGCCTTCCTTCATGATGACCGGATCGTGTACCCGCGTCTCACCGCTGAGCGGAAGCAACTCAGGCTCGGCCCCGCCACAGAGCGAGACCTCCACGAGCAACAATGCCACACAGAACGCCAGGCGTACCGTCGGATCATTCATCGTTGTCCCCTTTCACCGTCTCAGCGCCCGTCCCAGCGGAACGTCTGCCCCGCCGCCATCTCGACATTTCGAATCACGTCTCCATAACGCACCCTGCAAGGATTGCCCAGCAGCGACCGAATGTTGGCGGCGACCAGCTTGCCGTCCGCCCATTCCAGGTCCACTTCGAACCCGCCCTTGGCCCGCAGCCCTCGAACCGAACCCGTCGCAAACGCCT
>CAZTGH010000489.1:0-3931 GCA_964612985.1 uncultured Pirellulales bacterium | reverse complement strand
GTCTCCGGGAGCGTGGCTGATCTCGGCGTGGCAGGATGCGCAGATTCTAGCGACTGTGCGGGCGCTGTCAAGCAAAAAACTTTGACCAAGACGCCCGAAGGTGCTAAGATATGGGACTTTACGGTTCCGAGAGCGACGAGCCGCATTGCGTCCCGCGACCGCCTGCGGCTTTGGCATGTGCGGAGAACGGTAGTGCATATTGACATCGCGTCCCACCACCTGCCCGTCACGGATGAGTTGCGCGAGTACATCGATGGCATCGCGGAACGCCTCCTTCACATCTTCGATGGTCTGACCAGCCTGCACGTGAACCTCACGGCGGAGAAGGAACGCCGCGTGGCGGAACTGGTGGTCGGCGTGAGCCACGGCTCGCCGCTCGTGTCGAAGGTCGTCGCCGACAGCTTGCATGCAGCTCTCCAGGCGGCTGCGGACAAGGTGGAAACGCAGGTCAGGAAGCACAAGGAGAAGCTCCGCGACCATCGGGTGCGGGACGCCGGTGCGCCGGAGCCCGAACCCCCGGGGGCCGCTGCCGAAGATCAGTGAGCGCCACGACCGACAGGCCGCGGGCGAGATCGGCCCCGTAGCGAGATGGTTGGCCGCGTGACCCAACACTGCAAGCGAACGATCGAGATCGCGAGTGCGCACGGCCTCCATTTCCGTCCCGCGCAGCTCCTTGTCGCGCTGGCGAGCCGATTCGAGGCCGATGTCCGCCTGTACGCAAATGACTTGGAGGCGGACGCCAAGGTGTTCCTGAGCGTTGTGGCGCTTGCTGTGGAGAAGGGAACGACGCTCACGATCGAGGCCAGGGGCCCCGACGCAGAGCGCGCGATGGCCGCCATCATCGAACTCATCGAGAGTGACTTCGACGAGACGGTGGCCCAGAGCAACGCAGACGCCGTTTGAGTGAGACGGGCATGGCCGAACTCTACGGAATTGCTGCATCGCCAGGCGTAGCCATCGCCGAGGCGCTCGTCCTGGACAGCCAGGAATTCCCGATCTCCCATCGCAAGGTCGACCCCAGCGAGATCCCCGAGCAGGAGGAGCGCTTCGAGGAAAGCGTGCGCGATGCCATCGCCGAGATCCAGGCCGTCCAGCAGGATGCTTCCAAAGGCGCAGCCGGCGAATACCTCAAGATCTTCGACGCTCACATCTCCATCCTCAAGGACAAGGAACTCCACGACACGGTCCGCGAGGAGATCAGGCAGCGCTCCTGCACCGCCGAGCTGGCCGTCTCTGCTGCGATCAAGCAGTACGTCCGCCGCTTCCTGGCCAATGAGTTCCTCAAGCGCCTCGTTCACGACCTCTACGACATCGAGAGCGCCCTGCTGCGCCACCTGCACGGCATGAAGCGGCAGGACCTGAGCCATCTGGAATCCAACGTCATCATCGTGGCCAAGGATCTCTCGCCGTCCCAGACCGTCAGCCTGGACAAAGAGAAGGTGGTCGCTTTCGCCACCGACGCGGGCGGCCGGACCGCCCACACGGCGATCATCGCGCGCGCACTGGGCATCCCGGCGGTTGTCGGTCTCGGCAACCTGACGGCAGAGGTGGTCGCCGGCGATCTCATCGTGGTCGACGGGAACGCCGGGAACGTGGTCGTCAACCCTGATCCCGATACCCTCGACCGCTTCCAGGCCAAGGCGAAGAACATCCAGGAGCACGAGGTCCGGCTGGCGCGCCTTCGACAGCTCCCAGCGGAGACGACGGATGGCCACCGGATACGGCTACTGGCGAATATCGAGTCCCCAGATGAAGTGAAGATCGCTCTCGAACGGGGAGCGGAGGGCGTGGGGCTCTACCGCACCGAGTTCCTCTTCTTCCAGAAAGGGTCCGCCCCCGATGAGGAGGAGCACCTCGAGGCCTACCGCCGCGTCGTCGACGCTTTGGGCAAGCGGCCTCTCGCGATCCGCACCTTCGACATGGGCGGCGACAAGCTCGCCCCCGGGACGGCGGACAGCGAACGGAACCCGTTCCTCGGGTGTCGTTCGATTCGCCTGTGCTTCCGGAACATGGATCTCTTCCGCACGCAGGTTCGTGCCATCCTGCGGGCATCGGCCGGCGGCAGCGTGAGCATCCTGTTCCCGATGGTCTCGGTTCTGCGCGAGATCCGGATGGCGAAGGCCATGGTCCACGAGGTGATGGCCCAGCTCGACGAGGAGGGAATCCCGTTCAGCCGCAACATCGAGATCGGCATCATGATCGAGGTGCCGAGCGCCGCCTGGATCGCCGACCTCTTCGCCAAGGAGGTGGACTTCTTCTCCATCGGCACCAACGACCTGGTGCAGTACTGCATGGCCGTTGACCGAGGGAACGAGTGCGTGTCCGACCTCTTTCAGCCCGCGCATCCGGCTGTACTCCGCCTCATCGCTCACGTGATCGACACGGCGCACAGCACGGGCACGCGCGTGGCCATGTGCGGCGAGATGTCCGGCGACGTCGTCTACGCGCTGTTGCTCGTCGGCCTAGGGCTGACGGAGTTCAGCGTCAGTCCCGGCGTCCTGCCGCAGATCAAGGAGATCATCCGGTCCGTTGACCTGGACTTTGCCCGCGAAGTGGCCCGCACCGCTCTGTCCTTCTCCAATCCCAGCCGTACGCTGAAATACCTGCGCGAGGTGACACAGAAGGTGCTTCCCGATGTGGAGTAGCCGCGCAGATGGCTGTGGCTGTTGGCGTGATGTTCCCTGCGGCCGCGGTGTTCGCGGCAGGCAGTGATAATGGACTTTTCCAGGATTCTGTTGCGTTTCAGCAAGGAGGGAGAGGCCCGGTTCCTGTCACATCATGACCTGATGCGGCTGTTCGAGCGCGCGCTGCGGCGTGCGGACCTTCCTGTGCGCATGACGCAGGGGTTCAACCCGCACCCTCGGATGTCGATTCTTCTGGCTCTGCCTCTCGGCGTCGAGGCCCTCGATGAGCCGATCGAGTTGGTCTTCGAGCCGCCGGTGAGTCCGGAGGACGTGGCGGCTCGTCTGTCGCACCAGATGCCGCCCGGCGTCCGCATCCGCAGTGCCGAGGCGCTGCCGGACGGGCTACGTGCGCGGCCGGTGGGCGTGACCTATGAGGTGGAGTGGCCCGGCGACAGCGCGGTTGATCCGCGGGCTGTGGAGCGGCTCATCGCGCGCGACACGGCCCCCGTCGAGCGGACGTCCCCGAAGGGCGTTCGGACTGTGGATGTCCGCCCCGCTGTTGTGTCAATGGCGCTGAAGGGCGACACACTGGTCTTCGAACTGCGGATCGAGCAGACAGGAACCCCCAAGCCAACCGAGGTGCTGAAGGCTTTGCTCGGACGAGAACGCGTGGACGGAAGCAGCTTCGCCATCCGGCGAACCGAGGTTCGGCTCGCGACGCTCGTCAAGAAGCCGCACGCAACGGACGATTCGCACAAGGACGACCGTTGATGCAACGAAAGATGCTGATCAACGCCCTGGAGCCGGAAGAGAGCCGGATCGCCATCCTCGAGGATGACGTGCTCCAGGAGCTCTACATCCAGCCGGCCGACAGCGAGCAGTACCTCGGCAACATCTACAAGGGCCGGATCACGAACGTCGAGCGCGGCATCCAGGCCGCCTTCGTGGACATCGGGCTTCCCAAGAATGCCTTCCTCCACGTATCCGACATCAAGGGAAGCAGCGACGAGGCCATGGTCCCGACGGACTCCCCGGTGCCCAAGCGCCGGAAGGACGGCAAGCCCATTCAGGACCTGGTGAAGAAGGGCCAGGAAGTCCTGGTGCAGGTCACCAAAGAGCAGATCGGCTCGAAAGGGCCGAGCATCACGACGTACATCAGCATCCCGGGGCGCTTCCTCGTCATGATGCCGGGGGTTGTCCACCACGGCGTCTCTCGGAAGATCGCGGACGAGAAGGAGCGAAAGCGTCTGCGCAAGCTCCTCGAGGAACTCGACCTGCCGGAGAATGTGGGCTACATCGTGCGCACG
>CAZTGH010000488.1:0-3936 GCA_964612985.1 uncultured Pirellulales bacterium | reverse complement strand
CGCGATCGCGCGCCCAATCCCCCGGCTCCCCCCCGTCACAATCGCTGCCTTGCCTTCCAACCGTCCTGCCATACACATACCTCCGAACAACATTTCCGGCAGGATTATACCCCAAGACCGCGAATCTCGCCAAACGAACTCCGCCCGGTCTCCCTCCCCCACGAACCAGGGCGTGACACAGAGACAAATGCCGCCGATTCCGAACACGGACGACAGGCGGCAGGGGCGTGGGGGCTCTGTCCGTTTCTCAGGCGACGGACTCGACATACGCCAGGAGTTGCTCGCTCAAGCCTGCGAGTTGCTCGAAGTTCGGAAATTCCTCGCCGGGCAGTTCATACCGAAACTGAACGGCAAAGGGGTTCAACTCGAGCAACGGCCAGTACAGCCCGACTTCTTGGTCCTGATCTTCGAGCAGTCCAAGCAAGACGTTGAGATCGTGGGTTCGCGGATAGTCGATCCCCCGGAGAGCCAGCCACGCCTTCAGAGACTTCTCGACACTCTGTTGCAGATGGAAACCCGCCGCATCTTTCTGTGGATTCTCCGCATGGGCAAGAATCAACGCAGCTTCATGGTCCCTTCTCGCCAGTACGAGCAGTTCTCTTGGCATTTCAGGCGGACTCATACAGGACTCTTCCCTCCCGCAGGGCCCGGGCGATGATATGCTGTCGGCAGTCTTTCCATCGGTCGACCTCGGCCACGGAGTAGACCAGGACATCGGCCGGCACGCGAAACGGCGAAAGGCACCGCCAGATCCGTGCGGCCTCCTGGCGGCGGCTCCGTTGCGGGCCGAACGGCTCGCGCTCGACGACCAGGAGATCGACGTCCGAATCGGCGCCGGCCTGCCCACGGGCCCATGAGCCGAACAGCACGATCCGTTCCGGCTCGATCTGCCGGGCGATCTCTCGCGCCATCTGCCCAATCACTTCATCGCACACCTTGACCATGGCGCCATCATACCCCCGCCCCGCCCGCCACACAACCGCGAAAGCACACACCCGATTCCCCCGACAAACCGCACGAAACACCGCTGCATGGAACTGGCTACAGTCTCGCAGAGTGTGCCCCGCACACCGATTCCACACCGACCCACCCCACATCGTTCGTATTCCGTGGGCGAGCCACCTGTTATTCTAAGCCCCTACGGGCTCAAGCTTCTCTACGTGAGGCGTTTCCTGTTCGGCTTTCCACAGGTCCAGCTTGACTTGCATCCGAAGCCAGCTTTCCGGCGTAGTATTCGTCGCATGCCCGACGCGGACCGCCATTTCGGGACTCATGCCCGCGCGCTCATTCAGCAACTCCGAGAGAGCCTTCCGCGTCACCCCCAATCGTCTCGCAGCCTCCGTAACGGTCAATCCCAATGACTCGATCACATCGTATTTCAGAACGCGCCCCGGATGCGTTGGTTTTCTGCGAGTCGTCATCGTTCTGTCCTCATCACTGTCATTTCCCATGGTAGTCAACATAGTCGACGTCGTAGACATCCGGGCCGTCGAACCGGAAGGTAACCCGCCAATTGCCCGAAACGGTCACGCTCCAGTGCCCCTCCAATGGCCCTTTCAGCCGATGCAGACCGTACCCAGGCAACGCCATGTCGCTCGTCTCCTCCGACGCATCCAGGCGGTCCAAGATCCGTAGCAGCTTCCCCACGTGCTCAGGCGAAACCCGCCGTCCGTCGCCCTTCTCATACAGCTTTTTAAGCCCATTATGCCGGAACGACTTGATCATACCCGAAGTATAACCCGTAACGTTACACGTTGCAACTCTTTTTTGTAGAGACCGGGTGTTCTGAACACGCCTTGCCCTGACCAACGCATAGCGTAGTGCGAGAAATCGAAGATTGATGATTGCGGCAGGCGATCGACGAGCCAGCAAGGCCAGCCGATAGCCACAGAGAGAAACCGCGGCCTGTCAGACCGCTGCTCCCGCGCCTTGGCGGGGCAGGCGCTACAGGTCGTCGGGGTGATGGGTGTGGAGGCGAACGTTTTCGCGGTAGACCTGGGGTTCGCTATGGGTGACCCGGTCGATCCGGCCCTGGGCCCAGAAGATCTTGATGGCGGTGATGCCGCAGCCCAGGCCCGCGATGAAAAACACCCCCGCCGCCAGGTAGGCGAAGAACTCGGGCAAGGCCGCGATCAGCACGCCGAAGCCGATCAGCAGCAGCCCGACGATCATGATCGTCGCAGCCACCGCACGCGACGCGCGAGACAACGCATTCGAATAGAAACGAAAGTCCATTTTTCAGTACTCCTTCCTGCGAAGTGTACGAAAAAGAAGCGGGTCCCGTTCGAAGGGGACCCGCTCGGCGTTCATCTCTTTAGTACATATCGCCGCCCGGAGGCATCGCGGGTTGCTTCTTCTTCTCGGGGATCTCGCTGACCACCGCGTCGGTGGTCAACAGCAGCGCCGCGATCGACGCGCCGTTCTGCAGCGCCGTGCGCTCGACCTTGGTCGGCACGATCACGCCGAACTTGATCATGTCGCCGTACTGCTTGGTCAGGGCGTTGTACCCGAAGTTCCTGTCAGTGCTCTCCATGACCTTCTGGGCCACGATCGAGCCGTCCAAGCCGGCGTTCGTCGCGATCTGCTTGATCGGAGCAACCAACGCCCGGCGCACGATATCGACGCCCACGCCCTCGTCGCCCTTGGTCTTGAGCTTGGCCAGAGCCGGCAGGACCCGCAGCATGGCCACCCCGCCGCCCGGCAGAATCCCTTCCTCGGCCGCCGCACGACAAGCGTGCAGAGCGTCCTCGACGCGGGCCTTCTTCTCCTTCATCTCCGCCTCGGTCGCCGCGCCCACGTTGATCTGGGCCACGCCGCCCGCCAGCTTCGCCAGACGTTCCTGCAGCTTCTCGATATCGTAGTCGCTGGTCGAGTTGTCGATCTCCGCCTTGATCTGCTCGATCCGCGCCTTGATCGCCTCGGTGCTGCCGGCGCCTTCGATGATCGTGGTGGTGTCCTTATCGATCGTAATCTGCTTGGCCCGACCGAGCTGCGTCAGCTCGATGTTCTCCAGGTTCAGACCCAGGTCCTCGAAGATCGCCTCGGCGCCCGTCAGCACCGAGATATCGCTGAGCAGGGCCTTGCGCCGGTCGCCGAAACCGGGGGCCTTCACCGCCGCCACCTGCAGCACGCCACGCAGCTTGTTGACCACCAGCGTCGCCAGCGCCTCGCCCTCGACGTCTTCGGCAATGATCAGCAGCGGCTTGCCCTGCTTGGCCACCTTCTCCAGCACCGGGACCAGCGACTTGATCGAGCTGATCTTCTTCTCGTGGACCAGGATGTAGGGCTTGTCCAGAACCACCGACATGTTCTCGACATTGTTGACGAAATGCGGGCTCAGATACCCCTTGTCGAACTGCATCCCCTCGACCAGCTCGACCGTCGTCTCCAGCGACTGGCCTTCCTCGACCGTAATGACGCCGTCCTTGCCGACCTTGTCCATCGCCTCGGCCAGCTTCTTGCCGATCTCCGCGTCCTGGTTGGCCGAGCAGGTCGCCACCTGTTCGATCTGCTTGGTCGACTCGACCGGCATCGCCATCTCGAACAGCTCGTCGACGATCGTCTCGACCGCCATCTCGATCCCGCGCTTCACCTGCATCGGGTTGGCGCCGGCGGTGATGTTCTTGAGACCCTCCTCGAAGATGCTCTCCGCCAGAATCGTCGCCGTCGTCGTCCCGTCGCCGGCTACGCTCGACGTCTTCGAAGCCACTTCCTTGACCATCTGGGCGCCCATGTTTTCGTACGCGTCTTCCAGCTCGATCTCTTTGGCCACGCTGACCCCGTCCTTCGTGACGGTCGGCGAGCCGAACGATTTCTCCAGAATCACGTTTCTGCCGGCCGGACCCAGCGTAATCTTGACGGCGCCCGCGAGCTTCCGCACGCCCTCGCGAATGGCCCCGCGTGCGTCGGTGCCGTATGCAATTTTCTTAGCAGCCA
>CAZTGH010000487.1:0-3942 GCA_964612985.1 uncultured Pirellulales bacterium | reverse complement strand
TCGTGGGGTCGCTGTGGTCGTACTTCTCGATGTAGAGCACGTCCTGGAGCTTCACCTGGGCGCGCTCCCAGCGGGTCTGGCCGTACTTGTCGCGCGGCATGATGGGCTCCGCTTCGCCGGGCAGCGGGCCGAGCAGCATGCGGAGCGGTTCCTCGAGCTCCATCAGCAGCGGCGTGTACTGCTTCTTCTTCTTCATCTTCTCGATGAAGCCGCCGCTGTTGAGGAAGTCCTCCTCGAATGCGGTGAGCATGTCAAAGATGGGCTTTCGGGCTTCCTGGGCCTTGGCGACCTCGGCCTCGATGGCATCGCGGTCGCCCCGCTCGAACTGCTCGAGCATCATGCGCCGGTGTTCGACGGTGCCCTTGAAGATGAAGGCCTTGGCCCCCCGCACGATGATGGGCGCGAGGAGCACGACGAGGGACAGCGCCAGGAGGGTGATGGACGCGATGCTCAGTCCCGAGAAGGCGCGGTCCAGCAGTTTTCGGGTTCCCAGCTCCATATCAGCCGCCTTGCATTTTCCGTCGGGTGCGACGCACCGCCCACTCGCTGAGCAGGTTCAGCACGAAGGAGATCGCCAGAAGAGACAGTGCCATGGCGAACAGCACGTGGTAGCGGGCCGAGCCGGTCACGTGGTCGGCCTCGCCCATGTCGCCCGCGATGGTCGCCGTGAGCGTCCGCACGGGCTCGAGCACGTTGAACCAGGGCTTCGGCACCTGCGCGGCGTTGCCCGACGCCATCCACACCACCATCGTCTCGCCCACGGCACGCATGATGCCCAGGATGACGGCGGCGCAGATGCCGCTGCTGGCCGCGGGGAGCACCACCTTGGTCACCGTCTCCGCGCGGGTGGCTCCCAGGGCGTAGCTGCCCTCGCGCAGCTCGCGCCCGACGGCCTGGAGCGCGTCCTCCGACACGCTCACGACCGTGGGCAGAGCCATCAGGCCGAGGATGATCGACACGTTCAGCGCGTTGGTGCCGCTGGGCACGTTCAGCCCGCTCAGGAAGCCCGCCACGCTGTAGAGAATGAAGAAAGCGATGCCGCTGAGAACGACGAAGAGGCCAATGCGCGGCAGGGCGCGCGACTCGGTGGGCAGCAGGCCGCCGAGCAGGTCGCTGGCGACCGCGACGACGAGGAAGGCCATCGGCACTCCGACCACCCACCACGCCACCGAGAGCAGGTGGCCGCCCTGCTCCTGGAGCAGCGGCGCGAACACGACCAGGGCGAAGAAGCCGTAGGCCACCGACGGGATGGCCGCGAGGATCTCGATCACCGGCTTGACGAGCTGGCGGACCGAGAACGGCAGCACGTCGCTCAGGCAGATGGCGGCCGACACGCCCAGCGGCACGGCCACCAGGATGGCGCCCACCGTGACGAGGAACGTGCCGAAGAAGATCGCGAAGGCCCCGAAGGCCGCGGGGTCCGCCGACGGATACCACTCCGTCGTCGTGAGGAACTCCTTGATGCCGCGCAACTGGAAGAAGGGGATCGCGTCCTTCGCGATGAAATAGAAGATGAACAGCACGGCGAGGACGGAGCTCGAGGTGATCAGCAGCAGCGTGCCCTGTCCCACGAGGGAGCCGATGCGCTTGAGCCGCGTGGCACTCTCGCTGAGCATCAGGCTCTCGCGCGGCCCCGCCAGGCGGGCAGCCGAGCCAGGATCCAGGGGGGGATTCTCAGTAGACACCGGGGACCTCGGATACAGAGAAGGGGCAGGCCGTCCCAGGAACGCGAAGCGGGAGCAGGGGACGCGGAAGCGGGCGTCGGAGTCGTTCGGCCAGCGTCCGCCTCCCCTGCTCCCGCAGGGAGGGCCGGGCCGCCGAAGCGGCTCGGCCTCCTGCGGAGTGCAGCAGCGTGCTTAGTAGCTCGTCACGGGCACGAACCCGATGGCCTCGACGATCTCCTGGCCCTGCTTCGTCAGGTAGAAGCTGACGAACTGGTGCAGGAGCGTGCCGAGCTTCGGGTAGCCGTTGGTGAACATGAACAGCGGACGGGCGATCGGGTAGCGGCCCGAAGACACCGTCTGCTGGTCGGGGTAGATGCCGTTGACCTCGAGGGCCTTGACCGTGCGGTCCACGAACCCGAGACCGGCGTAGCCGATGGCGGCCGGGGTCTTCTGGACGCGGGCGCGGACGGCGCCGTTGCTGCCGACGTACTCGACGTCCTGCGCGATCCGCTCCTTCTGCATGACCAGCTTCTCGAAGGTCTCGTAGGTCCCGCTGTTGGTGTCACGGCTGATCTTGATGATCTTCGTGTCCGGGCCGCCCACCTCTTTCCAGTTCGTGGTCTTGCCGAGGTAGATGTTGCGGACCTGCTCGACCGTGAGGCCCTTGATGGGGTTGCTTGGGTGCACGAGGATCGGGAGTCCGTCCATGGCCACGGCGTGGGCGACGGGCATGATACCCTTCTCCGCGGCGACCTTGAACTCCTTCTCCTTCATGAAGCGGGACATGTTGGCGACGTCGCAGACGCCGTTGATGAGGCTCTTGGCGCCGTTCCCGCTGCCGGACTCGCTCACGGTGACGTTGACGCCCTTGTCGCGGGCCATGAAGTACTCGGCGAATGCCTTGGCGATGGGGCCGACGGTGGTGGAGCCGTCGAGCACCAACTTCCCTTCCGCTTGGGCCTGGGGGGCAACGCCACAGAGGGCCACGGCCACCAGGGCCAGGACCGTCAGCAACTTGCTCATGTGTTCTCCTCGCTGGGTCTTGGTTCCGCCGGCCGATCGATCGGCCGCTCGGACGCGTTGGCCGGGGAGCCGGCCCGGAACACCCGAGCCCCGTGCACCCCTGAGCCGGCACCTCAGAAGCTTCTTCCCGTGCTCGTCCCCTTTCCTGCTCCAGGGTTTCGTTGGCGTGACCCGCGCCTGACCTTCGCAGCCAGGCACAACGCAACGTCGCGGAAGAGCCGGCGCCCAGACCCGGCGAGGCCGCTCGTACTCGCGCCCTGCGGCCTGAGCACCGCCTCCATCCACACCTGGATGGTACCGATTGTACATTGAGTCGTGTTTAGCCGTGCGTTAGGATCATGTGAAACAGCGATCCCTGTGGAGCAGGAGCAGGAAGGACACGTAAGTGCTGATTGAGAGAGGGGTTACGATGCAGGCTGGAGCTCGATGGTGAAGGTGCTCCCCTCGCCCGGCGAGCTTTCCACCGAGACCTTTCCCCCGTGGGTCTGGGTGATGTGCTTCACGATGGCCAGCCCGAGGCCCGTGCCCCCGAGCTTGCGGCTGCGGGCCTTGTCGATGCGGTAGAAGCGTTCGAACAGGCGCGGCACGTGCTCGGCCTCGATGCCGCAGCCTTCGTCGCGGACGTAGATGGCCACAGCGCCGCCGTCGCGCTCCTCGGCGCCCACCTCGACGTGGCTGCCCGCGTCGCTGTAGTTGATCGCGTTGTCGAGGAGGTTCACCACGGCCTGTTCGAGGAGCGCGGAGCTCATGTCGGCCTCGAGCTCTTCGTCGCATGCGAGGTCGACGGTGATCTGCTTCTCAGCGGCCTTGGCCGTGCAGAGCTGGATGGCGGAGTCGAGGACGTCGCGGACGGCCTCGCGCTCGAGGGGGATGGCGGCCTGGCCGCCGGTCTGCTCGAGACGGGAGAGGAGCAGCAGGTCGTCGATGATCGCGCTCAGGCGGTCCGCCTGCTTCGAGATGATGCTCAGGAAGCGCCGCGCGTCCTCGGTGCTGTTGATCGCGCCGTCCTCGAGGGTCTCCACGAAACCCTTGATCGACGTGATGGGCGTGCGCAGCTCGTGCGAGACGTTCGCCACGAAGTCGCGGCGCAGGCTCTCGAGCCGCCGCAGGCGGGTGACGTCGTTGAGCACGATCACGGCGCCGATGCGGGTGCCGCGCGCGTCGCGCAGCGCCGCGCCGTGGGCCTGGAGGACATGCTCGGATGCGTCGTCGAGGCGGATCTCGCTCTCGACGGGCGCCTCCTCCGAGAAGGCCC
>CAZTGH010000486.1:0-3970 GCA_964612985.1 uncultured Pirellulales bacterium | reverse complement strand
GTATCTGCGCCTGGCTGGCCGAGCACGATGAACGGTTGGGCATTGAGCTGTTCTGTGCATCGGTGAATGCCGCCGCCGAGGACTCGTGTTCCTGTGATGCACTGGACAATCCGAAGGCTCCGAAAGGCCTGGTCATCGACCCTCCACCACAGGAAGAAGGCCCGGAGCCACTCTATCGCGCCGTCTATGCGATCGACGTCAACGCGACGAATGCCCATCAGGCTGCTGAACGAGCGTACAACATCATGGTCGATCCAGAGTCCATGCGGCCGGTCCTGGAGGTCATCGATTCCTGTGGTCGGCTGACACGGATAGACCTCTCTGAAGAGCGAGCGGAAGACCACGAATGAGTTCGTTCAGTCAAAGGAGATTATCATGCTCAATGAAGTCTACGACACCATCGAGGCGATCCTAGAAGGCCTCGATACCGGGGGTGAATCATCCCGCGCCTACGCTGAGGAGATCAAGATGCTCAAGGATATATTGGGCTATCCCGAGCCTGCGGCCGATGCGCTCGATGAGGCCATGAGGCAGTATCAAATCGCCCGAAAGCTCGAAAGACTGGCTATCGAGGCACAGGACGTGACCATTGCGTTACCGGTCCTGCCCGTCGCCAAGTGGCTGGACGCTACACCCACGAACGCCACTACAGGTGGCCCCACGGAGCCGTGCAACCTGGATCGATTGCTCCAGGTCCTCTGCGACACGATCCGCGCCGAGCTGAACTGAGTATCCATACCTCATCGCTTTCACGACCCCGCATCACCTCACGCCTAACGTCAACAGACCTACCCTCAGTAACCCGAACCCAGATGAAAGGACATACCATGAATAGTAGGAGACAGTGTGCGCGCAGTCCGCCAGGAATCGCGGCCATGAAGCGTCACACGCATCGAACACAGCAATTCACAACCTCACACAATGAAAGGACATGACCATGAGATTACTCTACATCAACAACTCCGGCGGCGGGTTCGCAGACTACCTCGATGTCACCGATGGGACGACTGTTTCACAGTTCTTCAAGGACAGAATGCCCCATGAGCGGCCTGAAGACTATCTGATCCGAGTCAATCGCCAACCGGTGCCGCGCGACTATGTGCTGCAAGCCAACGACCGCGTCACGATCACGCCCACGAAGATCGAGGGCCTGCGACTCGTTTGCCTGAAACTTACGCAACTCGTTGCTGCGTAAGGGGATAGGCAGACAGCGTGCCGGTGCGTGACCGGTATGCTGGACAACTTGGTTTCCGTGTGGGTGCAATTCCCACCCCCCAGGTGCTGGGGTGACAGCAATCCCCCATGCGGGTGGCCTGACAACCACCGGTGTGAAGCGGGGATAAAAGGCGGTAACCCGGAACTCGGCCGGGAATCCCGTCGAGCGTAGTTGGATACGGATAGGAGACGAACCTGTGTTAGACCCGTCGTCATTTTTGACAGGCTTACCCGAGATGATAAGCCTGCCTAAAACAGGAACGGATGGAGAGTCGGATAACGTCCTTCATTGTCCGATAGCACCCTCGCAGCCATCCCGGCGGACAACAGGGTCCTACGTCCAACGCCAAACGGAAGCCAGGAACGAGGTAACTCCATTAGCGCTCTCAGGGCATCCGCCTTGAGCAGGCAGTCAGCCGCAAGCGCTGATGGAAAAGGATTGTCTCAGAAGCGAACGCCTTCGGGAAAGCCGGAGGATATGCTGACGGAGACACGGTGAGATGGAGATAGTGGAACAAGTAGGAGTGAAGAGATCATGAACACATTGGAGACAATGATGTATGACTGGAATACGCTGAACTGGCGTAAGCTGGAACAGAGTGTATTCAAGCTCCAAAAGCGAATCTATCGAGCTGCTTACCGAGATGATGTCAAGACAGTACACCGACTTCAGAGACTTCTGATAAAGTCTAAAGCGGCTGCGTTGCTGGCCGTCAGAAGGGTGACCCAGATCAACAAGGGCAAGAAGACAGCAGGCGTAGACGGCTTAACGTCTTTGACCAGCAAGAAACGGCTGAAACTTGCCCAGGAGATCATGAGGAATCCTTTGCCACCCGATTCCAAACCGGTTCGAAGGGTTTGGATCCTGAAGCCCGGAAGAAACGAAAAACGGCCTTTGGGAATACCGGTGATGGCGGACCGAGCCAGGCAAGCGTTAGCCAAGATGGCGCTAGAACCTGAATGGGAGGCCAAGTTTGAGCCGAACAGCTATGGTTTCAGGCCGGGACGCTCATGTCACGATGCGATCCATGCAATCTTCATCGCGATACAGCAGGCCCAGAAGTACGTTCTGGATGCTGATATTGCTAAATGCTTTGATCGCATCAATCACGAGGCATTGCTTAAGAAAGTGGGGGCCTTCCCCACTCTCAGGCGTGCCATCAAGGCGTGGTTGAAAGCCGGAGTTATGGATGGTGGGGAATTATTCCCTGTCACCGAAGGCACGCCGCAAGGAGGTGTTATATCCCCCTTGTTGGCGAATATTGCCTTGCACGGACTTGAGACCGCCATTCGAGATGCGTTCCCGCATTTTCGGCCAGCCCCACCGCAAAAACCAAGGATACGTTGGAAGCCGCAAGTCATCCGCTATGCCGATGACTTCGTGATTATCCACCCTGACTTACAGGCGGTGCAGCGGGCGAAAGAAATTGCGGAAGAATGGCTTGCCGACATGGGTTTGGAATTGAAGCCCAGTAAGACACGCATCACCCATACCCTCAAGGCTATTGACGGGAAGCCGGGGTTTGATTTCCTCGGTTTCAACATACGACAATACCCACGAGGAAAGAACCGTTGTGTTCGCGACGGCATGGGTCGACTGACCGGCTTCACTCCCAGTATCAGACCAAGCACAAAATCTCAGAGGCGATTGCTCCGACGAATACGGGAAATAGTTCACTTCAAGCGTACAATTCCCCAAGAGGGATTGATTAGCATACTGAACCCGATTATTCGTGGATGGGGACATTATTATTCCGCAGTCGTTTCCAAGGATATCTTCCATAGGATGGACCATCTCATCTTCTGGAAGTTGTGGGCTTGGGCCAAACGTCGACACCCCAAGAAGAGCTGCAAATGGATTCTCCGCAAGTATTGGTTGCGAGGGAATAAGGGCGGCTACAGTCGATTCGGCATTGAAGACGGCTTCGAACTACTAAAGCTGTCAAAGATTCCGATTCAACGACATGTGAAGGTGCAGGGCAGTCGAAGCCCGTACGACGGAGATGCAGTTTACTGGAGCACGCGCGCGGGGAAATATCCCGGCCTCAGACTGAGCATATCAGGGCTCATGAAGAAGCAACGTGGAGTATGCCCGCGATGCGGTCTCTTCTTTAAGCCCGGTGACCAGATGCAGCGGGTCCACGTATTGGACCCAAGTGCTGATGGCCCGACTCGAAGATGGGAACTGGTGCATGAATACTGTCAATCTCAGCAAGTAGTCTGAAACGTAGTCGGCATCTCGCTGAGGAGCCGTATGAAGGGAAACCTTCACGTACGGTTTTGTAGGCGAGTGCAAGCCGTGAGGCTTGTACTTAGCCAGCGCGGCGTAACCGTTCCATGTGATGAACATCACCAAGGGCATCTGTCTGCTCGTGGCGGGCAGGTGCCCTTTGCCATTTGAAAGGAACCATCATGAATGACAAGGAACTGGTGCGCGTCGCAGGCGCTATCGAGAGCGCTTTGTGGCAGTTGCGCAAGAGCCGCTACATGCGGTGCGCGGCGCAGTTGAGCCTGTTCGCCGGCACGATACGGAATCTGATCGACGATTCCCGAAAGCTCGCAGTGGCTGTCTCCCGCGACTGGTTTGCAGCGGCCGAACACTCCTGTAATGCTGTCAGCCGGCAGTTGGGTGAGATCCCATTCCTGGCTTCCAATGTCCAGTCTCTTCTGGACAGGCGGCACAGAGAGATGCCAACTCTGTCTGCGATCGCCGCCGACCTGTGGGCGCTGCAGCAGGAGTTCGACGAGGTTGAAT
>CAZTGH010000485.1:0-3973 GCA_964612985.1 uncultured Pirellulales bacterium | reverse complement strand
GGGCGGGTTCGTGGAGGTGTTCGGGATCGAGGCGACGTTTCCGTACGTGCCGGGCTCGGACGGGGCGGGAACGGTGGTGGAGGTGGGGTCCCTGGTCCATGGATTTTCCGAGGGCGATCGCGTGTACGGGTTCGGACTGGGCAATCCGAAGGGCGGATTCTATGCCGAGTATATCGCGCTGAACGCGGAGAAGGTATCGCGGATTCCGGGCGATCTGCCAATGGATCAGGCGGGGGCGATGCCGGTCGATGCGATGACGGCGCTTCGCGGGCTCGATGACGCGCTGGGGCTCAAGACAGGCGAGACGGTGCTGATCTTCGGCGCCAGCGGCGGGATCGGGCACATGGCGGTGCAGTTGGCGCAGCGGATGGGGGCGCGGGTGCTGGCGGTGGCGTCCGGCGCCGACGGCGTTGATCTCGCGAAACGGCTGGGCGCCGAAATAGCGATTGACGGGCATAAGGACGATATCGAAGCAGCGGCACGCGATCTGACGCCGGCGGGCATCGACGCGGCACTGCTGACAGCCGGCGGTCAGGCGGCGGATCGGGCACTGGAGGCGGTGCGCGAAGGCGGGCGGGTGGCCTGGCCACACGGGGTGCAGCCGGAACCGCACGTGCCGTCGAGTCTGACGGCGGAAAGCTACGACGGCATGCCCGATCCGGCGGCGATCGAGAAACTCAATCACCTGATCGACTCGGGACCGTTCGAGGTGCACATCGCGCACGCGTTTCCGCTCGAGAAGGCGGCGGACGCGCACCGGGCTCTGGGGACGCACTATCTGGGCAAGATGATTCTGAAGCCGGGCGGATGAGGGGCGGTCAACTCGCGCGTTCGAAACGTGCTCCGCTCCCGATGTGAGTTGTAGTGCCTTACGGCACCACTACAAACAGTAGCGTCTTACGGCGTCACTACAAACGGGGCTGACGGCGTGTGGGGGGCGGGGTTCGTGTGACTACGCGCAGTTGGGGTGTGTCTGGCGGAAGGAAGGCTTGGCATCGGGGCTCGCGGGCTTTAGAATGGAGATGGGCAAGCCAGGCCGTGGGGCCGTCTTGCCGGCAGATGGCGATCCCGCCATCATGCGGATCCGCGCTAACCGCTGTCGAAGGAGTCTGCCATGCATGCATCGAACCGCGCCGCATCAGGATCTCGCAGGGAATTCTTGAAGCTATCCGGCCGACTGGCGGCATCGGCCGCGTTGATGACGGGGATCGCGCCGCGCGTCTATGCGGGCGAGGGCGGTCCGATCAAGCTGGCGCTGGTCGGGTGCGGGGGCCGAGGCACCGGGGCGGTGGCCGACGCATTCGCGACGACGGGCGGTCCGGTGAAGCTTCATGCCATGGCGGATCTGTTCGAGGATCGCCTCCAGAGCAGCTTGAAGAACCTGCAGGAGATCGACGCCGGGAAGGTGGATGTCCCGCCGGAGCGGCAGTTCGTCGGGTTCGATGCCTACCGCAAGGCGATCGACTGCCTTGATCCCGGGGACGTGGTCCTGCTGACGACCCACGCGGCCTTTCGGCCGATGCACTTTGAATATGCTGTGGAGAGGGGCGTCAACGTCTTTGCGGAGAAGTCGTTTGCGACCGATGCGCCGGCGGCGCGCCGCTGGCTGAAGGCGGCGGCACGGAGTGAGGAAAAGGGCCTGAAGGTCGGTGTCGGCTTCATGTGGCGTCACTCCAAGGCCCGGCAGGAGACGATCCAGCGGATTCACGACGGGGCGATCGGCGAGGTGCACACGTTGCGGATCTACCGCGTGCACGGCCCGGTGCAGTGTCCGCCATTGCCCAAGGACATGAACGAGCTTGTGTTTCAGATTCGGTATCCGAACAGCTTCACCTGGGTCTCGTCGGGATTCTATATCGACTGGCACTGCCACAATATCGACGTGGCCTGCTGGACGAAAGGGGCCTGGCCGGTCTCGGCGCAGGGGATGGGCGGCCGATGCTTCGAAGAGGCAGGCAGTCAGTTCGATCATTACACGGTGGAATATACGTTTGCCGACGGGACGAAGCTGCTGACGTTCTCTCGGCACATGCACGGCTGCTGGGAGACGTATTCGGACTACGCCCACGGCTCGAAGGGCTCGGCGGTGCTGATGGCGACGCTGGGCGAGCCCCGCCCGAAGATCTACAAGGGGCACCATCAGACGGCGGAGAACCTGGTGTGGGAGTTTCCCGGTCGTGATCCGAATCCGTATGTGGTCGAGTGGCAGCGTCTGCTGGATGCGATCCGTCAGGACCGACCTCACAACGAAGCCCGTCGGGCGGGAGAGGCGGAGGTCGCGGCTCTGATGGGACGCATGGCCACCCACTCGGGGCAGTTCATCACCTGGGACCAGGCGATGAATTCGTCGTTTCAGTTCGTGGCGGATATCGACGGGATGACGTTCGATACCCCGGCTCCGATCCATGCGGGGCCCGATGGACGATATGCACCGCCCCAGCCGGGGATTACGAAGGAATTCTGATCTTGCCCACGCGCACAAGACGGCATCTCTGGCGAGGGTCAGATCCTTCGGCTTCGGCTCCCAAGAACATGGGGCCGACGGACGGAGAGGCAACCGGACATAACGGATGCGTGGACTTCTGCAAAAATGGACCGTAGGCCTATATTCTTCAAGGAAATCGGTGTCACGATTTCCTTGGAGAATGACGAGAGTCGGCTATGACCACGTCTTGGGGTTTGAGAAGGGAAGAGCCAAGAACGGGGCGTGTGGCAGGAGAAAGGACGCATGAACCAGCGGATCGGTCGGCGAAGATTTCTGGCGATGGCAGGCGGTGCGGTCGTTCTGGGCAAGGTGCGTGCCGGTTTGGCGGATGGCGGCGCGGGAGCGGGCGACCCGGGCCGGTGGCCGATGCGACTGTCGGCGTCTTCGATCTGTTTTTCGGAACTGCCCATCGAAGAGGTGTGCGCGCGAATTGCCGGTCTGGGCTTTGACGGTATCGACATCTGGTCAGGGCATGAGGGCTGTCCACATCTGGACGATGTTGCGTCCCGGCTGGGGGCGGAAGGACTGAGGGAGCTACTGGCCCGGCACACGTTGAAACTTTGCGGCTTCTCGGTGTATCAGGGCGGGTATGCACGTTACGCCAAACTGCTGGGCGAGGCGGGAGGCGGCGTCGCTATCCAGGGCAGTGCCGGGCCGTGTGAGGGGCGGGATCTCAAGCGACGAATGGCCCAGTTCATCGAAAGCCTCCAGCCGTTGATCGAACTGGCGGAAAGGCACCAGTCGTACTTGGCGATTGAGAACCACGGGGATGCGTTGCTGGACTCGCTCGATTCCCTGCGGGCGTTTGTCGAACTCAACCGCTCGCCGCGACTGGGGATCGCTCTGGCTCCCTATCACCTCGAAGCGCGGGCCGCTTCGGTCGCGGAGGCGATTCGCATCTGTGGGTCTCAACTGTTCTTCTTCTATGCCTGGCAGCGGCAGGCGGGCCTGAAGCAACTGCCCGGCGCCGGTCCCACGGATATGGTCCCGTGGATGGCCGCACTGGCCCAGGTCCGTTATCGCGGCTTCGTGAATCCCTTCATGCACGGGCACCCGGGGACCGAGTTGATGGCAGAGCATCTGGCTCTTGCGCGGGCCTATCTGAAGGACTGCCACGCGCGGGCGTTCGATGCAACGCCGGAAGCGCCCCCGAATCAGGCGTGAACGCCGGCCATCTTCTCGCATTCCCAGGCGCATTCGTTGCAGACTTCGATGCAAGTGCCGTACTTCTCGTGCATGGTCTGCCCCTTATCCCTTTGGGTTAGCATTGCATGGTTTGCACCAGCATCGGTTGGACGCGGGGCGTTTCCGCAGACAGAGTACGCCGAAATCCCATAGGGCATTTGGCTTTGGCGTAGCGGTCGGCAGGTGCGTCGGTAGAATGGCGGCGAAACCGCGACCGGACGGGGGCGGCGATTCGTAGTAGCGGCAAGGATATTCGTGTTTTGGAGAAGTAGATCATGAAGGCGGCAGTTCGATGGCGGTGAT
>CAZTGH010000484.1:0-3981 GCA_964612985.1 uncultured Pirellulales bacterium | reverse complement strand
GGCCCCACGCTGAAGGTGACCGATTCAACCGCCACCACGTCACCGAACCGCTTGGCCAGTCCCACCGCTTCGATGGCTTCGTTGCCGTTCACCATGAGTTCACTCGCGTCGCTCAGACCGTCACGAGTCGGTCGCAGTCGCGCACGACTTCGTAATGGTCCTTCAGCGTCGAAAGGGGGCAGACCTCCGAGCCCTCGGAGTTGCGCAGCTTCAGGCACGTGCCGCAGGCGAGAAACTGCCCGCCCGCGTCGAGGACCTTCCGGGCCTCCGCCTTCACGTTGAACTTCGCGTCCTCGATCTGATCGATCTCCACTCCCTTGCCCGACAGGAAGATGCGCACCACGTCGCCTTGCTGCAAGCTGTACGACGCCAGGCGAAGCGTGTTGAAAACGGTTTCCGGATCCGTGTGCGTGATGACGATGCCCAGCTTCACGTGCTGCCTCCTTTATCCATTGACGTTGAGTAAACGGTTCGCTGCTTGGTTCCATTTCGTCGCGGTCTTCTCATCCAGGCGATAGTGCACGAAGTAGCCCTTCTTCTCCGGAACCACGATCCCGGCGTCGCGCAGGATGCGAAGATGCTGGGAGATTGCCGCCGGTGTGATGTCCAGCCGATGGGCCAGCGCGTTGACGCACAGCGAACGGCCCTTGAGCAGTTCGATGATGCGCACCCGCGTGCCCGCCGCGAGGGCCTTGAAGATCCGTGCTGTCTTTTCCGCGTCCGGCATAGAAAAATCGTTCTGTTTAAGTATCTGTGCAGATACTTTACAAAGCGTTGCACGTCCGTCAAGTCGCCGGTCCTGGTAATGCGGAAAAAATGCCCGTCGCCGTGTAACGGAAAGGCCGATTTCTTGCACTATCCCTATGCAACGCGTAGAATGGATGTGTAAACATGGGTTCCGATGGAAAGGGTCGATCATGAACATGAGACCACAGCGAGCGAAAGCAACTCCAAGTCGATGGGGAATCCTTCTGGCGATCGTCTGTGTGCTTCTGCTGCCTTTCTCGGCTGCGTATGCCCAGAAGGGTGTGGGCGACCCGACGGGCGTCGTGCGACAGGGCTTGAACCCTCCGCTGACGACCCTGTCGGGCAAGGTCGTATCGATCGATACGCATCCGTGCGAAAACACGACCGGATATGCCCCTGCCGGGACGCACTTGATCGTGGAAGCAGACGACGGGACGAAATACAACGTCCATATCGGTCCCGCCGACGCCGTCGCTTCGATCGTCGAACCGCTCACGCCAGGCACGCCCATCGAGATCACCGCCTTCCGTACGTCCAAGCTGCCCGAAAATCAGTACGTGGCAACCACGCTCGTGCCGGAAGATGGCAAGACCGTCCAGCTTCGGGACGCCGATCTCCGTCCGTTCTGGGCCGGACAAGGCGGTTTCGGACGCGGTCGCAACCTCGCTGCCGATGCAAACCAAACCTGGACAGAATCAGGCCAGGGATGGGTACCGCGCAACCAGGCCTATGCAGGACGCGGCCAGGGCTTCGCCGGGCGTGGCCAAGGTTGGACCGGAGCAGGTCGAGGATGGGCTGGACGTGGCCAGGGCTGGGGTCGTCGAGGAGCAGGCCGATGGCAGGCAGCGCCGTGCCGGAGTGGTCGAGTGGGCCGATGCGGAGGCAGAGGTCGCGGGCGGGGATGGTAAGCCCTCAGGCCGGATAACCTTCCTCAAGGCCGGTCAGTGCTCGGGATAGGCCTGTCGCGCCGGGATCACGCCACGCACACCGCCTCGCGGCTGCACTGTATCGCCCTCGCGCCGCGGAATGAGGTGGATGTGCGCGTGCATGATCGTCTGCCCTGCGCTGGCGCCGCAGTTGACCCCGATGTTGAAACCGGTCACCGTCGCATCCGAGGCCTCAATCCGCTCGCGCAGGCGTTGGATCAGGCGGTCCGCATCCCGTTTCTCTTCGTCTGTCATCGAGAAGAAGTCTGCTGTGTGGCGCCTCGGCACGATCAACACATGCCCCTCCGTAACGGGATTCTTGTCCGCAATCGCCACCACCGTTCCGCATCGTTCCAGCACGTGCGCCTCGATCTGCGGCGCACAGAAGGGACATCGCTCTATGCGATCGGAAGCCATCGATTCTCCTTGTCCTCTGGACGCTCGCGCCCCGGGTCTTACGGCTCTTCCGCTCGGCACGATTCGTCGATCCGACCATCGGGCAGCATGTCGTCCGGATGGGCGATTCCCTTCTCTTCCAACTGGTACCTTCGACAACTCCGCCAGTGGTCTCTCGTCTTGCAGTAGGTCTGGGCCCACACCTCGTCCAGCCGACCCAGTCGTTCCCACCGGCGCAGCGGACACACGGAATACCACGGACACGCCATCAGGGATCCTCCGTTTTGGTGTCGGTTCGACGGTCGCCGGATCGACTTTCGATCATCCCCTGTGCCTTGCCGTCCGCGAGCCAGCCCACCCGAACCGGCTCAGCGGGGTTCAGCTCGGGGATATAAGGCTTGATGTCCAGCACAGGCGACCCGTCGATCATGTCGACCCCAAAGATGTGCAGTCGATTCCCCTCGATCCGATCGAGCGCGACGATTGACAGCCCGATCGGGTTGGGCCGATGCGGACTCCGCGTCGCAAACACCCCGTGCGCCTTCCCATCCCAGGGCGGATGCGCCACCAGGCTCGGGTTCGTCACCCGATGCAGATGAAACAGCACGACGATGTGACTGAAGCCCTCCAGGTCCTTCAATCCCCCCGAAAACTCGTCGAAGACCTCGATGGTCGCTCTCACCTCTCGCGCGCCGATGGCCTGTCGGGGTACCCCGCCCGGTCCCTTGAATGGAGAGGAGAGTACCCCAACCGGTCGATACTGAACCGCTTGCATTCGCTGCAATCCTCCTGTCCTTGCCAGAGTGTCTTACGCCCCGCGCCCGCAGGACGTCTTGCATTGTAGGCCCAGGCCTTCGCCTGCCGCCAGAACAATCTCCCTGCCCAGCCCGTTCGCCTCCGTGTGAGAATGCTTGTGTCTCCGATTCTCTCCGGCGCATTGCCTTCGACGTATGGAATGCCTACAATGCCGGACAAATAACGTTTCTCTCTGAACGGCATCGACGCGACGTAGCGGCGCGCCGGATCGGGAGCAATCGAGTGAGATCCAAGACGTGGAAGACGAATTCTGGGGGCAGATGACGGACCCTTCCGCCGGCGCCTGGCACACCGGGCCTTGCGGCGATACGATGGAATTTTACCTGGTGATCGACAACGACGTGATCACGACCGTCCGCTACCACACCGATGGCTGCGAATTCACGCGCCAGTGCGCCCGCACCGTCGCCAGGTACATCCAGGGCAAACCGCTGCGCGACGCCCTCTCCATCAGCGTCCGGCACGTCCTCGACGAGTTGCCCGACCTGCCCGACGCCCACCGCCATTGCGCGGTTCTCTCGGTCATGACCTTCTATAAGGCCATCGGCCAACTCTGGGTCGAAGTCGCCCGCTCCTGACTGTTGCGGAGGGCTAGACGCGGATTCGCGCGAGCCACAGCACGTTTGCCAGAATGCCCGGAAAATACGTAATTCTACGTATTGATTTCGTTGCGATGAATCGCTTATGATCGAAGTGTATAAGTCTGAGGCGATACGCCGGAGCAGGGAAGCTCTTAGTGACATAGCATGCATCGAGACGGTCGTAGTATGCCCTCAGGAGGTCATTTCGAGTACGGACAAACCGTAAAGGAGATGAGGTGATGACGAAACGAATTGTGTTGGCAGCAACCTTGTGCATCGTATCGTATGCCACGTTGACCCGCGCCGATCTCTGGACGATCGGCACAGTCCACTATGATCTCACCGATACCGACCACCAACTCATCTACGACACGGAGCAGGAACTAGTCTGGCTCGATCGTTCTTTTTGGCAAAGCTCTTGGGCCTACCAGAAGGGATTGATTTCGAGTCTGAGCTTTGCTGCGTCGGATATCACTCTCGACCCGCTCTATACCACGACCATCGATTTTACAGTT
>CAZTGH010000483.1:0-4011 GCA_964612985.1 uncultured Pirellulales bacterium | reverse complement strand
CACTCGCTCGGGGCGGATGAGCAGCGAACTCTAGTCGTCGATTTCTAGAGCCATCTGCCCGTTCCAATTGACCATCAGAGCGAAAGGAGCGAAGGATGTGCAATGAAAGCTGATTCTGCCTGCGGTAGGAAGGTCGCGCGAATCAGTCGACGTTCTTCTGTAAAATCGTGCCTGGTGGCGAGCCTACGGGGGCCAACGGCTTCGGCTTCTACCGGCTGCCCATTCTGCTCCAGAACCTCCTGACACAGCCGCAATCCAGGTCCGCGAGGATTCACGGGCTCGACGAAGATTTCTTCAGCCCGGCAATCAACTGCGAACTTGACGAGTTGCTCAATGTCCTCCGGGGAATCAGCGATTGCCGGCAGAAGGGGGCAGAGCATGGCGTACGTTCTCAGTCCACGAGCCGCGGCTTCGACCACCGCGAGCATCCGGTCCTGGATGGAAGAAGCATTGGGCTCGAGGATCTGGATCGGTCCGGCCTTGGGTAGGGCGGTAGTGATGCTCAGGCCAGCCAATACGCGGTCGCGGTGTGTCTCGATGAAATCGAAATCGTCTCGGATCGCGGCGTTCTTCGTGAGAACCCGGACCGTCCAGTCCGGCTGAGATAGGATGGCCTCCAGACAACGGCGCCCGAGTTGGTACTCCTGGGCTTCGAGGGCCCAGGCGTCACTGAACGTGCATAACTGCACCAGACCTCGTTTGCGGATACGCTGCGCATCCTGTGCTACCCGCTCTGGCGTGTTTGGATCGACGATCGCATATGCGGGCACCATTCCCGAGCTTGGCCGTGTTGATTTAGACCATGAAATCACGGACAATTCAAGCCTCTTTGCGGCTATGAGCGCAGGTCTTTGGCTAAGTGGGTAGTCATAAGTTTTTTGACACTATGTTTCTCAACCAGAAGTCCGGCGATAGCAGACCGGCCTTGCGGAGCGCCTCTCGGTCGGTCAGGCTGTCGAGGTATGTGACGGTATGGGTAGCCAAATCGTCAACCGAATGATGTTGCCGGTTTGCGGCTGCAACACCTTTGGCGTCCCGCCAGAGGTGGTCCATCGGGTTCAGATGGGGGCTACGCTTGGGCAGCCATTCGAGTTGGATCTGGTACTCTTGGGCCAGCGCGGTGCTGACCTTCGCCGTGTGGCTTGGGTTCTCGTCCAGCAGCAAGAGGACGTGCCATGCACGGTAGTGCCGGTGGAGCAACTCCAGAAAGGCACAGAAATCCACCGCCCGCTGACGAACGCGAACCAACCACAAGCGATGGCCCGTTCGGATGTTGACTGTGCCGAACAGCACGCGTTTGGCGTTATGGCCGCTGAGCAGAGCTTCTCGTGGCTGCCCTTGAGGGCTCCAACTGGACCGCAACGGTGGAAACAGCAGCAGATCCGTCTCGTCCTGGGCCAGGATGACGCTACGGGCTGGCAAATCCGCCAAAATCCGCAGAATCCGGCGTTTTTTTCTCTCGCTGTGGGTCCGGTGCCAAGACGTACCGCGAGCGTTTCCAGGTATAGCCCAGAGCATGCAGCTGCCGCCGCAGTGTGCTTGCGGAGGGCTCCCACCCATGGGTATGGCGGATATGTTCGGCTAACAGAGGAACCGTCCATGTGCCGGCGAAGTAGCCATACGCCTCGGGCGACTGTGAGAGCCATTGATCGAGCTGATCTCGGAACGGCTCATCCCAGTGGGCCGGCCGCCCCTCCCGAGGCCGATCTCGTAATGCGTCAAGCGTTCTGCCCGCCTGCAAAATCTGCAACCAGTTATGGACGCTCTGGCGGGATACCTCCAAGGTCCGAGCCACCTGAGAGATCGAACTGCCTTGGTCGATCAAACGCAGCGCCAGAAGGCGGCGATACAATCGCATGTCACGGCAATTCGACAGGGTCTCACGCAGTTCGCGACGCTGTTTGCAGGTCAATTGGAACCGATCCATGGTCCACCCCCTTACCCGGAGGTTACCATCGATCCATCAACTGTCAAATTATTTATGACTACCCACTTAGAATGAGACGCAGAGTTTCCTGACTCCGAGACCTCTCTGTCCCATCCTTGCTGTCGGCGTGCGATCTCTGCTGTCAACAGACTCGTATCTGAGCTGACTCAGAATTCCGAGCCCCCCAAGGCCGAGGAGGACAGCGGAGATGAAGAAGAGGAAAGCCCCGGCGAACCTGATAGGCAAAAGAAGGAGCGAGACCGCCGGGGCTCCTAGCCCGCATTTCTCACCGGTTTTGGTTTTTGGGCGGGATGGGGGCTGTTGGGGTGGTATTCGAGGGACAAAGGGCCATGGTCGATGGGTCGTGCGGTCTGCGTGGGGGCCGAGACGTCGCGGCGGCGGTTCATGGACTCGGGCGGACCGGTTCCAAGGCGCCAGAACGCAGACCGGCACCGGTCAGACCAGCGTCTTCATAGCGATCCAGGCGATGGGGCATCGAGCCGGAGGGCTCAGCAGGACGGCAGAATCGGTGGCGCGTTCTGGAGATTCCGGTACACCTGCAGGAACACGTCGCGGTAAGGATAGCTTTGCGAAAGCGCGATCCAGACCTTACGGACCGTCACGCGGATCAAGGCTCCGATCTTGAGCAGTTTCAAACGGATCTTCTCACACTGAGCCTGATCCAGATCCGTCCCGGCCAAGCCCAGTCGACGCAACGCCAACAGCAGGGTATAAGCGATCGAGGAAAACCACAGACGCAACTGATTGGCCCGCAACGTCGCGCAACTGGTCCGGTCGGCGAACAGATACAGTTGCTGCTCTTTGATGCGGTTTTCCATGTCACCCCGTCCGCAATAGTCCTGCTCATACAACACCGCCGCCGGTCGTTCCTCGGCGCTGATACTGGTGACAACGAACCGGGGGTTTTGGCCCTTGGCCAGGTACTCGGCCTTGCCCACGACCCGCCGGGCCCGCGACCAGCTGTTGAGGGTCTGGTAGCTGAAATCTTCGAAGACCCGACTGGCCTGGCCGGTGCGGTCGAATTCCGTCTTCGCTTCTTCCATGGCCGGGGCGATCCGCTGTCTGAGGCGGGCGTTGACCGCCAGGCCCAGGATATAGTCTACCTCGTTCTTATCGCACCAGGCCATGATCGGCTCCCGACAGAAGCCGGAATCGCCTCGGATGATGACGCGAACCTTCGGCCAGTTCTGACGAATCCGGGAAACGATCCGCTGCAATTGCCCGACCGAGCCGGCCGACGCGTCGATGTTGGCCGGACGCAGTTTGGCGCAGAGCAGGTGTTCGCCACAGAAGATGTACAAGGGTAGAAAGCAGTATTCCTTGTAGTAGCCGTGGAAGAAACGTCCCCACTGCTGGCCGTGGACGGGGTCGTCGGTGGCATCGAGGTCCAGTACGATCTGTTCCGGCGGTTCCCGGTGAGCCTGCAGGAACAATGCGACAAAGAGGTCCTCGATCTGACGATGGTGGGCCGTGATCTTCTTATAGCGGCTCTTGGTATCGGCGCCGACCGGCGTCAGTTCCAGACGGTTCAGCGTGCTCTTGCCGGCCAGGGCTTTGCCTTGGTCCTGCCGGCGACGACGATCGCGACCGCTGGGATCGGGCTTGCCGACCAACGTGGCCAGCAACGGATCGTGACGCAAGTCATCGTGGTCGTTGAGATCTTCATAGCCCAAGGCCAGGCCATAGACGCGCTGAGCGATCAAGTCCTTGGCGGTATGCTCGCTTCGATCGGGATCGCGATGATCCGTGAAACACCGAGCGAACTGTCCGATGATCCCGGTCCGCTGTTCGACCTGACGCAGGAGCAGCCCGCCGGCATCGGAACTGATCGCGCCGCCATCGAATCGGGCCACCACGTCCCGCCGATTCACCCCTTGAAACAATAACGAATCTGCACTACACTCTGTCACCATACGTGGCCTCCTTGCCTTGGATATAAGTGGTAGTCCTACGAATACTTATACCAGGACAAGGGGGCATTTTCATCTACTACGGTGAGAAATGCGGGCTACGAACTGCGGGCATGCCTATGCGCAGGTCGGACGGGCGGAGCGGGGGTCAGA
>CAZTGH010000482.1:0-4023 GCA_964612985.1 uncultured Pirellulales bacterium | reverse complement strand
GAAGTCAAGGGGCGGGGCGGGACGAGTTTCGCGCCGGTGATCGAGTACCTGGACTCGCTGCTGGTGGGCACCGGCACGGACATGGATCTGCAGACGCTGAAGGCGCTGGATCAGCGCAGCGGGCGGATGCTCGGCGTGCTGCGGCAGCTTGTCCGAGGCGATCTCCACCTCGCGGAGCGCGGAGAGCGCCGCCCTGAGTTCGGCGAGCGTCAGCGTGTCCTCGGGCGCGGCGCCCTCGCGGCTGGACCGGATGACGCCCTGGGTGATGGCGAGGATGAAGACGAGCACGGCGGGCAGCAGGTCGATGGCGATCGCGCCCGCCCAGGAGGGCACGAAGCTCGACGCGTAGAGGATCACCGCGTCGGCGGCGGAGATCGGCGTGTAGCGCGTCTCGGGCGGGGGCGGCATGGCGATGACGGCCGCGGCGGCGTCCTCCAGCGTGGCGGCGCGCTGGGCGACGACCTCGAGCACCGCCGCGATGGTGGCCTGCTGGTCCGTCCGGTTGGCCTCGGTCCGCCCGTCGAGCTCGGGCAGCACCGCGGAGGCGGCCAGATCCTGCGCCGCCCGCTGGACGAGCGGCGCGACCGAAAGCTGCCGGAGCCCCGTGATGATCCCGGCCAGCCGCACCGCCTGCTCGGAGAACTCGACCGAGCGCGCCTCGACGCGGCCCTGCTCCACGGTGAGCGCGCGCATCCGGCTCAGGATCGCGTTGCCCTCGTCGAAGGCGGCCTCCACCTGGGGCGCCTGCGCGGCGATCTGGGCCTCGAGCGAGGCGAGCTCCGCGGCCTTCTGGCGCAGCAGGGAATAGACCGAGCCGCGCCCGGCGAGGCCCGAGAGCCCGCCCTCGGCCTCCTGGGCGGAGAGATCCTCGAAGCTCTGGCGGACGCGGGCGACGTCCTGCTCGAGCGCCTGCGCCGAGACGGCGATCTCGTGGGCCCGCTCGAGCGTCTGCTGGTAGTCCTGCACCGTGTTGGCGAGGTGCTGCTCCACCGCCGCCGACCCGGCGAGCGCGGCGGCGTTGAGCCAGCTCGACATCGCCACGATGGCGAGGCTGCCAAGCGCCATGGCGCCCATCAGCCCCGTCCGCGCCCGCGTGGAGCGCACGGCCGGGAAGAGCCGCAGCATGTAGGACCAGAAGACGAAGATGCCCACGGAGACGGCGACGGAATAGGCGATGGCGGCGAAGGCCGACATCGCGCCGCGCTCGTCGAGCAGCGAGGAGACGCCGAGATAGGTGTAGATCCCCGAGGCCGCGGCGAGCACGCCGAGCGCCGTGCCCGTGAAACTGTCGAGCCAGCCCACATGACCTTCGAGCTCGCGCGCGGTGCGCAGGGAAGCGGGGCTGGGGTCGGTCTGGCTCATGGGCGGCGCTCCGGGGCGGATCCTTCGCCACCTTATATCAGCGCGGGGCGCAGGCGACAGTCCCGCCCGCCCGGATCGGCGGGGTTGCGGCGCGTTCACGATATGTTCATACTGCCGCGCATGATCGGAACCGGCGACGCCCCGGCGCTCGCGCCCGGCCAGCTTCTGGCCCGGGGCGTGGCGCGCCATCTCGCCGCGCTGGGCTTCGCCTGCGTGGAAGAGTTCGTGCCCGAGCGGGGCCGCCGGCTCGACCTGCTGGCGCTCGGCCCCCGGGGCGAGTTCTGGGTGGTGGAGTGCAAATCGTCGCGTGCCGATTTCGCGTCGGATCGGAAATGGCAGACCTATCTCGACTGGGGCGATCGGTTCTTCTGGGCGGTGGACGCGGCCTTCCCGACCGAGATCCTCCCGGAGGGCTGCGGCCTCATCCTCGCCGACGCCTACGACGCGGAGGTTGTGCGCATGGCGCCCGAGGCGCGGCTCGCGGGCGCGCGGCGCACGGCGCTCACCCGGCGCTTCGCCCGGCATGCCGCGCGCCGGTTGCAGGCCCTCCGCGATCCCGGCGCCTGCCTCGGCCCCTAGCCCTTCCGCCCGGGCGTCCTTTGCTTCTTCTTGCCGAGACGGCGCGCCGCCTCTGCGGCCGCGCGGATTTCCTCCGCGATCTCCTCGGCCTCGTCGGGCTCGAAGTCCATCGGGATCTCGATGCCGCCTTCGGCGGCGACGAAAATGCGGACGAAGCCCTGGTCGGTCGGCCCGATCTGCAGGTTCGCCTCGATGTCGCGTTCGTCGTTGATGCCCATGCGCTGCCCCCTCGCCCGGATGGGCGATGCTGCTAGCGGCTTTCCGCTTGCCGCGCAAGCCGCGGCGGGGTTCCCTTTGCCGCATGCAGGCCCTCGCGCTTCGTCCCTTCCGCCTCGGCGACGCGGGATGGGTGATCGACCGCCACGCGCAACTCTACGCCCGCGAGGCGGGATTCGACGCGCGATTCCGCGCGGCGGTGACCGACGCCATGGAGCTGATCCTCGCCGCAGGGGACCGGGCGGCGGGCTGGATCGCCGAGTCGCCCGGCGGGCGGCGCCTGGGCTCGGTCTTCTGCACGATCGAGAGCGCCGACACGGCGCGGCTTCGGCTTTTCCTGCTAGAGCCCGAGGCGCGGGGGCAGGGCACCGGGCGGCGCATGCTGGAGGCGGCGGTCGCCCATGCGCGCTCGGCCGGGGCGTCGCGCCTCATGTTGTGGACCCATGAAAGCCACCGCGCCGCCTGCGCGCTCTACGCCGCGCGAGGCGTCGCGCTGACCGAGGCGCGCCGGGTGCGGACCTACGGGCGCGACCTCGTGGAACAGCGCTGGGAGATCGCGCTCTGAGCGCTTGCAATCGCCGGGGGCAGGCGTTAGATCGCGCCGACAGTGCCGCCTTAGCTCAGTTGGTTAGAGCGCTGGATTGTGGATCCAGAGGTCCCCCGTTCGAGCCGGGGAGGCGGTACCACACCCCACCTCCTGTGCGAAAGCGGATACCGGCGCCTCGGCGCTCAATCCACAAGGACGGATTGCCGAAGCTCGCCGGTGGCGCGGTCGAAGATCAGGATGCGATCGTCGTCCGTCGTCACGGCGTACCAGTCGGGCCCCTGGGTGAAGGCCACGGCCCGGGCGTCGCCCGGCAGGTCGATCCGGTCGGGCAGGGCGGGCGAAGTGGCGCCGAGGCGGATGACAAGCGCCGCCGCGACCACTACAACGCCCGCGATCATGGTGAGGGTCAGCGCCGTCACCAGCCGCCGCAGCGCCCTGATCTGCGCCGGTTCCGTCTCCGGGGTGTCGTCCATGGCCGCTCGCATCCTCCGCTTCCGGATCGCGCCCGATCCGCCGCCGCGCCTTGATAGGGCGCTTGCGCGGGATGCGCCAGCGGAGGCGTCGCTGTCCCGCACGCGGCTGGCGCGTCTTGTGGCCGAGGGCGCCGTGCGGGTGGAGGGCCGGCCCGCGACCGACCCGAAGGCGGCCGCCCGGGCCGGCGCCGAGGTTGAGATCGCCCTCGCGGAGGCCGCCGAGAGCCCGATCGCGGGCGAGGCGATCCCGCTCGACGTCCTGTTCGAGGACGACGACCTCATCGTGGTGAACAAGCCCGCCGGCATGGTGGTGCATCCCGCGCCGGGGTCGCGGACGGGCACGCTGGTCAACGCCCTCATCGCCCATTGCGGCGCGCGCCTTTCCGGCGTGGGCGGCGAGAAGCGGCCCGGCATCGTCCATCGCATCGACAAGGACACCTCGGGGCTTCTGGTGGCGGCCAAGAGCGATCGCGCGCATCACGGCCTCGCCGCGCAGTTCGCCGCCCATGACGTGGAGCGGGTCTATGCCGCCCTCGTCCACGGCTGCCCGGACGCCGGCGATCCGCGGCTGATGGGCCTGCGCGGGGTCGCGGCCGAGCCCGGCGGCGTGATCCGGATCGCCACGGGGATCGGGCGGCACCGCACGGACCGCCAGCGCCAGGCCGTGCTCTTCGACGGCGGGCGCCATGCCGTCACGCGGCTGCGGGTGGAGGAACGCTTCGGCCGCCCGCCCGCCGCGGCGCGCGTCTCCTGCTGGCTCGAGACGGGGCGGACCCACCAGATCCGGGTGCACCTCGCCCATGCCGGCCACGGGCTGGTGGGCGATCCGCTTTACGGCGGGCGCCG
>CAZTGH010000481.1:0-4023 GCA_964612985.1 uncultured Pirellulales bacterium | reverse complement strand
GGTGGACAACACCGTCAAAATCCTCCTCGATATCGACAAGGTGCTGGCCGGCGACGACCTGGCGGACATCGGCTGAAGATGGGAACGCCGTTTTTTCACGACGCCCTGCACGTGGAGAGATGCGGAGGGCCAGCCGGCGCTGATGCACGAGTCCAGAAACCGGTGGTTTGTACGGAAGCCCCAGTGAAGATTGACATGAAAGGAGGCACTCACTTGTTCGGCAGGCAGGATAGCAACATGAGAGTGGAGGCACGAAGATCACCCTGCGGTCGCGGCAACCGGGTATCTGAGCAGAGGTTTTCGGCAGCCGTCGTTTGGGTGTTATTGTTTCTTTCGTCGGTGACTTGGGCTGGGAGGACGCCCTATGAATGGGCTCTGATTCGCCTTGACTACGCTCGGCAGGAAAAGGTGACGCAGTTGCAGAATTTCTGCAATCGGCTGCACGCACTGGCCCTCGATGCAGTCGAAGACAGGTTCGTACTGGCGTGTTTTGACATCAATCGGCAGTATGCCCACGCCGCCGAAAAGGGTCCTGTGCCCGAGTCTCTGGTCCAACGGGTACAGGAGCTGCGCGACGGATTCAACGCGTACTATATCCAGAACTACTTCGCGTTCTACGACATCCTGTTTGTCAATAGAGACGGAAGAGTTTTCTATACGGTGCGAAAAGAGGACGATCTGTGCAGCAATCTCCTGGAGAACCAGGAGGCGCCGGAGGCCCTCAAGCAGGCCCTGCGGACGGTGCCAGCGGAGGAAGGATTCGTCGATTTTCGCAACTATGGGCCCTCTTCCAAGCCGGCCGCCTTCTTTGTCGAGCCCGTACACCGCGACGGCGATCACGTCGGCTGGGTCATCCTGCAATGTGCCATCAGCAAGATCAATACCCTTCTCGCCTGGACCGATGATCTGGGCCAGACCGGAGAGACCTTCCTGGTAAATCAGGAAGGATACATGCTGACCGAGTCCAATTTTACGGGGGCGTCCACCATTTTGAAGAAGCGACTGGACGACCGCAACGTCCAGGAGAAGTTCTCAGACGGTCGAGGGCATCGCATGGTCACCGACTATCGCGGCCGCACCGCATTGACCTCTTTTGAGGTGGTCGAGTTCCTGGGAACGCAGTGGCTGGTCGTTGCGAAGATGGATGTCGATGAGGTCATCACCGATCATTACATTCAACACCGCAGGTACTACGCAGACCGCCTGTTGAGCTTCCTCCGAGAGGAACCCGCCGCACCGCTGAGACCGAGCGTCAAGCCAACGGTTCGGGAGACTCTTCGTATCGACATGGATGAGTTCCTCTGGGCGGATCATGAAGAGCGTCTCCATACGTTCGGCATCTCGACGTGCACGGGGCTTCTGGCGGCGTATCCGGGCAAATTGGCCTACCTGGCGCATGTCAGTCCGAAGGACAAGCTCTACGGCGCCCCAGAGACGAATCTGCTGGCACCGATGATCAAGAGAATCAAGAGCTTCGATGTGTATCGATGCGAAAGACATCGCGTCACGTACGTCGTGGTCGCCAATCACTTGCGGACACTGTTGCCCATCATCGATAAGTTAGTCGACGAAGGGTTCTTTCTCTCGCAGGTGCATCTACTATATCGTCCCGACGCGGAGTCTGCAACGGTCAGCTATGACTACCCCGATGACAGTCTGATCGTGACGTGGCGATTCCCGGCCGCCACGCCGACAGAGAATATGCATCAACTGGAGGACGCGTCCAACATAGGACTGATCCTCCGTGGGATCATGCAGAGCGAGAATGAGGCTGTCTCGGAGAACGAACTCTGGGGAGCAAGACGTGATGGATCCATGGGAGACGACCATGCGGCTGCCCCTGGCAGACCAGGACAGGAAGGAGGGCCGGATATGTATGTGACCGGTGTCGACAATTTCTGACCAGGACTTCATAGACGAGTACGTATCGGGAACAAACGCCAGTATCTAGAGAAAGGGGTATTCTCATGAGTGGACGAATGACAGTGGGCAAACGCATTGGCTTGGGATTCTCTATCGTCATCCTGATCGCGGTGACCCTGGGGGGGCTCGGGGTATGGAGCATGCTGTCCGCGAAGACGGAATCGACCAAACTCGCGGATGAATATGTTCCGGAAGTCAAAGTAGCCACCGAGCTTCGGAACGCGTCCAACCGCGTCATGTACCAGATGCGCGGTTATGAACTCGCGGAGGATCCGACCTACTACGAGGCGGCGCAGCAGGAGATGACGGCCGTGCAGATGCAACTCGAAGAGGCGATGGATTTGGCCGACAAGGCCGTGCATCTGCAGGCCCTCGAGGCGCAAACGGCGGAAGCGCAGACGGCGGTCAACGCTTATGCCGCCCTGATGCAGCAGACCGAAGAGACGATCACGGCGATGGCTGCGGAACGGACGAAACTCGACCAGAATGCCGCCACCTACATGCAGAACTGCGCCGACTTCCTGAACGGGCAAAACGAGGCCTTCAAGCGCGATCTCCAGGAGCGGCAACAGAAGATCACCATCGTCAATGCCATTGTCGGTCGTGGGGCCCGCGCACGGGTTCAGAATTTCCGGGCGCAGGCGGCCAACGATATGAATCTCCTTCAAGAAACGGCAACCCTGGTTCGCGGGGTGGATCAGGAGTTGAGCCAACTGCGTCCGATCACCTATGAGAAAGCGGACTTGGACCACATTGCGAGCATTGAGGCGGCTGCCAAGGAATATGCAGATGCGATGGAGGCGTATGTAACGACGAGTGCCGCGCTGGCGGCGGCCGGACAGAAGATGGATACGAATGCGGCGGCTTACATGGAAAACTGCACCGCCTTTCTGACGTCGCAGAACGAGGCCATGAAGCGGGAATTTGGCAAAGAAGGCGTCAATCTGGAAGAACGGCTTCAGAAGATTACTCTCATCAATGACGTGATTGATGGCGGAAACGCGGCACGGGTCATGAATTTCCGTGCCCAGGCTACCGGGGATCCGGAACTCATGCAAGGCGCCATGGAACAGTTGCAGGGCGTCAGGGAATTGACGACAGAGCTGCGCAACATCACGCGTACGGCGGAGCGCCTTGGCCAGATCGATGTCATTGAAGCAGCGGCAAACACGTACGGTGAAGCCATCCAGGAGTATCTCAAGGGGTTTGTCGAACTCGGCACCATCCGTCAGGGGATGGACGCCAGCGCGGGAACCTATGTCGCCAGTTGCGACGCCTTCCTGGCCAGCCAGCAGGAATCGCTGACCACGGACATGCACGAACGTCATGAGAAGATCACGCTGGTCAACGACATCATCGATCTTGGCAATGAAGCCCGCCTGATGGCCTATAAGTCTCAGGCTCTCCGGTCGTCCGCGCTGATTGATGAAGCGCTGAAGAACTTCCCGAAGTTGGATGGGAAATACACGGCTCTCCGTGCGATCACTCGCCTGGACGCAGATCTTCAGCGGATCACCAATACCAAACAGGCGGGTGACAATTATGCGGCGGCGCTGAGGAGTTTCTTAACTCAGTGGCAGAAGTTGGACACGATCGGCCAGCAGCGTGCTGCGGCGGGACAGCGGGTCATCGAAGCGTGCGCCACGACGGCTGATGCCGGCATGAGCACCACGGAGGAGATCACCAAGCAGTCCGCCGCTTCGCTGGCCACCAATTCGACCATCATGATTGTGACGATGGTGATCGGCACCATCCTCTCGATCTTCTTCGCCGTTTGGATCGCCCGCAGCATCATGGGCCCGCTGAACCGTATCATTCTGGGTCTGTTTGAAGGTGCCGAGCAGGTCGCTGCCGCCTCGGGTCAGGTCTCGGCGGCCTCGCAGTCGCTGGCGGAAGGCGCCACGGAACAAGCCGCTGGTCTGGAGGAGACCTCTTCCAGTCTCGAAGAGATGTCGTCCATGACGAAACAGAACGCTGATAACGCGCAGCAGGCGAACGCGCTGGCCAGCGACGCACGCAAGGCGGCGGATACCGGTACCGACTCGATGGGACGGATGAGCAGAGCCATCAACGACATCCAGAAGAGTTCCGACGAGACCG
>CAZTGH010000480.1:0-4039 GCA_964612985.1 uncultured Pirellulales bacterium | reverse complement strand
GAGGACGGTTTCGAGGTGGTTCAATGCGCGTTGCCGGCCCTGTTGACCGTCATCGGGGAACTCAATACCCCCCGATATGCCCGGGTGGGAAACCTGATTGATGCCTGCCGGGAAAAGGCCCCCATTGAGATCTGGAACGCTGCAGACATCGGCGTGACCACCGCTGAAGTGGGACTCCAGGGATCTTTGACCCATGTGATCAAGACCTTTGCGCCCAAGTTCGAGCGCAAGGGAGAGATGATCGAGGGAACCCCGAAGGAGGCCACGGATATTCTGATGGACAGATTGAAGGAGAATCGGCTCCTATAGGGGCTTGGGGTATCCCGCTGTCCCAGGCGGAACAACAGCCCGAACAGGGATCGGAACACAGTAAATCCAGCGACCTGAAAATCTTTAAAAAATAATCAGCGAGGTATCAACAATGAAAGAAGTTGTGATTGTTTCTGCATGCCGAACCGCCATCGGGGCGTTTGGTGGAAGCCTGAGAGATGTGAACGGTGCGGTGATCGGCAGTGTCAGTATGAAAGAGGCCGTAAAGAGAGCCGGCATTGAACCGGAAATAATCGATGACGTCCGATTCGGATGCTGTATGGAACCCGTGGATGCCCTGAATGTGGCCAGGGTTTCAGCCCTCATGGCCGGGATACCGGATCATGTCCCCGCAGTCACCATCAACCGGGTGTGCATCTCAGGGATGGAGGCGGTCGTCTCGGGCATGGCCATGATACAGGCGGGAATGGCGGATATTATCCTGGCAGGAGGCACAGAGCATATGTCCGGGGCCCCCTATGCGGTACCCGGGGCCCGGTGGGGCTGCAGGCTGCAGGACCAGGCATTTGTAGATGTCATGATCCATGCCCTTCACTGCGGGTCCCATCTCCTCCCCCATCCTGAGGAAGGGCCGGTAAAAGAAGGAATGCCCTTGGAGCTTTTCAAAGGAAAACCGTATATCATGGGACATACCGCTGAATTCATTGCCCAACTCCACAACATCAGCCGCGAGGAAATGGATGAGGTGGCCCTCAGAAGTCACAATAATACGGAGCGGGCCACCCAGAACGGCGATTTCAGGGAGGAGATTGTTCCCGTGGAAATCCCGCAGAAAAAGAATAAGCCCCCCATCATTTTTGACAAGGATGAGCACTTCCGGCCAGGGCTTACCATGGAACAACTGACCAAACTCCCGCCCGCCTTTGTGCCCAAAACAGGGAAAGTCACCGCCGGCAATTCTTCGGGAATCAACGACGGGTCCAGCGCCATGGTCATCATGTCGAGAGAAAAGGCCGATGAGCTGGGCATCCCACCCCTGGCCAGGATTCGCGCCATCGGACGGGGGGCCTGTCATCCTTCGGTCATGGGTCTCAGTCCGGTACCGGCGGTCCGTGATCTGCTCAAAAGGAATCCGGATCTTACCTTAGCGGATTTTGAGCTCATAGAGCTCAATGAAGCCTTTGCCGCGCAATACTTGGGCTGCGAAAAGGAACTGGGGCTCAACCGGGAGATCACCAATATCAATGGATCGGGCATCGGGCTGGGTCACCCGGTAGGGGCCACTGGATGCCGGATCATGACCACTCTCCTCTACGCCATGAAAAAGAAGGGTAAAACACTGGGTCTCGCTACCCTGTGCGGCGGGGGCGGCGTATCCATGGCCACTGTCCTGGAGATGGTGTGATCGGTTTCCCCCCTGATAACGCGAAGCCCGGCCTATCACCTGGACGCTTGGATGTCTCTGCCGGTCGTTGAGCCCTCCGGCTGAACACGTCCCTCCTCCAATCGAAGCGTTATGAACCACAAGCGATGGGCCATATTCGGGGTTTCCGCCTCCCTGTTCCTCACCTCTCTCTTTTACCGGGCATCGGCCGCGGTGATCGCCCCGGATCTGAGCCAGGACCTGCATCTGGGCCCTGAGGATCTGGGCCTCCTCGGCGCCGCCTTCTTTTATGCCTTTGCATTGGTTCAGATCCCATTGGGAATGGTCCTGGACCGTGCGGGCGCCCGGCGCACCATGGTGATACTCAATGGGGTCGGTCTGGCCGGAACCCTTTTGTTTGCCCAGGCCCACACCCTGTCCGCGGGGGTCGCAGGCCGGGCCCTTCTCGGGCTGGGGATGTCGGCCAATCTCATGGGATCCCTGGTCCTGCTCACCCGCTGGTTCGAGCCCCATAAGTTCGCCACGGTATCAGGCTTGTTCCTGGCCCTGGGGACCCTGGGAAGCGTAGCCGCCACCAGTCCCCTGGCCATGCTGGTGGGCCTGATGGGATGGCGAAATGCCTTTATGGTACTGGCCCTCTTGCACGCCATCTTCATCTTAGGGTTCATCCTCATTGTACGGGATGCCCCGGCGGATCAACAGTGGTGGGCAGAGCCATCTGGAGGAGCGGGGAACTCCCGCTCCTCCCTGGGATCCCTCAAGACCCTCTTTGGCAACTGGAGCTATTGGGCCATCTCCATGAGCATCTTTCTTCGATACGGGGCCTATGCCGCGATTCAGTCCCTGTGGGCCGGGCCTTTTCTTATAGAACACCTGGGATTATCTCCCCTGGTGGCAGGAAACCTCATCCTCCTGATCAGTACGGGGTTCATCTTAGGATCTCCCGGGGGCGGTGTGATATCGGATCGATTGTTAAAATCGAGAAAGAAAGCCATTGTCATCGGCTCCTTAATCGCCAGTGCAGCGGTCTTTCTCGTCTCCCTCTGGTCCGCCCCCGCCCTCCTTCCCCTGCTGGGCGCTCTGTTATTCCTTCTGGGCTTTTTTGCCGCCTTCAACCAGGTGAGTTATGCCCATATCAAGGAGTTGATGCCCCCACATATGTCCGGGACCGCCATGGCGGGAATCAATTTTTTCACCATGTTGGGGGGCGGACTCTTTATGCACAGCCTCGGAGGCGTCATGAAATATTTGAGCGGGAATGCGGCCCGGCCAGGGGAACTCTACTCCACCGCCTTTGTGATCTGCGGATGTGCGATCCTCATCAATGCGGGACTCTACCTCACCACCCGGGACACTGTTCCCGCAACCCATGTGCCCACTGAACAGTCCTGAACGGGCCGGGCGATTTATTCCCGGTTTACAGTAGATATTCAGCCGATTTGAAGCGTTTTCCGGTCTGATATTCGATGTGGAGATCCAGCACCGGTCGAATCTCTACCAGGGCCTTTTCCTGAAATTTTACCGCCATCGCCTCGGTGCATGGCCGGGTCTGCAGGGTCTTCAAGAGCCTGACGGAGTCCGGGTCCAATCCCGGGCTGTATGCGGTTTCTTTTCCACACCGCAGACACGATATCCCGCCGCTCTGCTGCCTGAAAACGGCCCGCCCCTCCCCGGCATAGGACCGTCCGCACACGCAACACCGGCTCACATTGATGCCATACCCCGCCAGGGCCAAGGCCCTGGCCTCAAATTGTATCCGAACCTGACTCACCTCCGTCCCTCCTTCTATGACGTCCATCAAGTAACTGAGAAGATGAAACATTCTCTCTTCAACCACCCCCACGGGAAAGAGCACTTCAGTGAGTTCCAGCATATAGCTGGCCAGGGCCAATGAAGCGAAATCAGACCTGAGTGCGGGAAACACCCTGATCAGCTTGCCGGAATGAAGGAAACAGAGATCTCTGCCGGGCCTTTTGTCATACTCAAGGCGGCTCACACACAACAGATCAAGGCAGTTGGAAAAGCGTTTGCGGCTCTTTCTGGCCCCTTTGGCCACACCCTTGAGGCTCCCCTGATCCGGGGTGAAAAAGCTGACCAGAAGATCGCTCTCCCCATACTCCCAGGTTCGCATGATAATGGCAGTGGAGGTGTGGGTCATGGCAGTTCACATCTATTTGCATGTTCATCTAAAACCGGGGCACAAGTTTGAAGACCCCATCTTGATACTTCTGATGATGAAAAGGGTCAAGGGGATTTTGGAACCGTTTTTTTGACTTGACACCTTCGGGCTTCCTGCTAAAAGGTTGATGGCGCCCTGCATGGCGCATATTCACTGAGAAACCCCTAATGCAGGCCTACGGCCGCAACCAAATCAGTGGCCAGTGT
>CAZTGH010000479.1:0-4041 GCA_964612985.1 uncultured Pirellulales bacterium | reverse complement strand
CTGGTACACGCTGGATCTGGATTATCCGCGGATCGGGCGGATCATGCGAAAGCACAACTTCAACGGCTACGTCTCGCTCGAATTCGAGGGAAACGAGGACTGGCAGACCGCCGTCCCCAAGGGGCTCAAGCTCCTGCGTAATGCGTTCAGTTAATCTGGTTTTCGGTAACGCCAACGCCGGCGTGACGTAGCTTTGCGATGCAGCCCAGAAAGATCAGTCTCATTCAACTCAACATCGGCGTCCTGATGTGGGGCGGCACCGCCATGTTCGCCAAGGGCATCGCGCTGCCGGTTTCGCACATCATCTGTCTGCGCTCGCTGATCGGCGCCGCGGCCCTGGCGGCGTTGGTCGCCTGGCGGCGGGGGTCGCTTCGGCCCAGCGGAAACCGGCATTACGTGCTGATGCTGACGCTCGGACTGCTGCTGTGCGTCCACTGGCTGACGTACTTCAAGGCATTGAAGGTCTCGACGGCGGCGGTGGCGATCCTGGCGTTGCACACGTATCCCGTCATTACGGCGATCATCGAGCCCTTTCTCTTCTCCGAGCGGCTCCGCAAATCGGACATCCTGCTGGCGATCGCGGTTTTCATCGGCATACTGATCATGACGCCTTCGCTGAGCCTGTCCGATACGACGACGCAGGGGATCGTGCTGGGCGTGATTTCAGGGCTGTTCTTCATGGCGCGGAACCTGCTGACCCGCAAGTACGTGCACCAGTACAGCAGCAGCATGCTGATGTTCTGGCAGATGCTGATTACAGGAGCGGTGCTGGCGCCGGTGCTGTTGATCGCTCCGGTCGCCTGGACGGGCCAGACGGCGGGGCTGCTCCTGCTGCTGGGCGTGGTCTTCACCGCGGTGCCGCACACGCTGTTTTCCGCCAGCTTCAAGAATCTCAGCGCCAAGACGGTGGGCATCATCGCGACGCTGCTGCCGTTTTATGGGGCGATCTTCGGCTATCTCATCCACGACGAGACGCTGGCGCTGCGGACCGTCGTCGGCGGCGCGATCGTCCTGATCGCCATCGCCTTCGAGACCGTCCGCAGCGTACGGATGTAGAGAGCTGCCTCGACTGGCGCCGGCGCCGCAAGCACGAATCGCGAAATCCGAAATCCGAAACAGATTCGAAGCACGAAATTCGAATCCTTCGATGCTATCCGGTTTCGCTTCCCAGGATGGCAGGCTCGAACGCATAGCGTTTGGAGATGGCGATCTGCGACAGAATCCGTTTCCTGGAACGCACTTGAGAAGCCTGGCCCATACTTGCATTTCGAGAACAATGACTTCAGCCGCGATCATCTCGGCAAAACCGATTGGGCAGAGGCTCAAATTAGGGGCAACCTGGGGGGTAGTTTGGGCCTCTGGGCCCCGAGCGGTCTTGCCGAGAGTAAACTCGCTGAAGTCCTCCGCCCACAGATCATTCGAGAGAGCCAAAAAAGTTCGGGTCGGGGCGGTTGAAGGTCTCGTAATATCACAGGCGGCGGGGTCGGAGGGAAGATGGGCCATGAAAGGCGGGCGTTGCGGGGCCTTGGTGTTAGTTTCGGGCTACGGTCTTCTGGTACAATGGATGCAGTTGAATGGTCTAGTACCTGCTCTTGGGGGGCAGAATCGTCCACAAGGAGCCATCCGGCGGCGCATGCCCTCGGCAAGCATGGCAGGCGGTATCCGTTGGAATGGTCGAAACGGGCAAACGGTTTGGTTTTTGTGACGCAAAGTCACGGGGGGTGGAGAAGATGAAGAAGTTGATCCTTGCTATGGTCTTGTGCGCCGGTGTCGGTTCGCCGGTTCTGGCGGACGTGACGGGTTTGTATGACACGGGCACGGCGGGCGTTGGGAGCGAGGACCCACACTACGCGCTGACCATAGTGCCGGGCGGCGCTTCGACGGCCATGGGCATAAACGGCCATAGCGCATGGGTCGGTGCCCCGGCCGGGTCGGAGTGGATCGGACCGAGCGTCTCCGGCTATACGGACCCGGTGGGCTGGTATCACTATACGCTCGATTTCCACGTCGAGGACGTCATTTTGTCCAGCGTGGTCGTTACGGGGCGGTGGAGTGTGGACAATTCCGGGGAGATCTGGCTCAACGGCGATTACACGGGCATAGCCAAGGGCACCACGAGCACGGACTCGCGAGAATACAGGACGCTGGACGATTTTATGATCACGTCGGGTTTCCAGCCGGGATTGAATACCCTGGAGTTCCGGGTGTACAACATCGCCGGTTCGGGCGGCAATCCGACGTCGTTGCTGGTGAGCGATCTGGGTGCGTCGGCGACGGTGGTGCCGGCGCCCGGCGCGCTGCTGCTCGGCTCGCTCGGCATCGGTGTGGCGGGCTGGATGAAGCGGCGCAGAATGGTGTGACCTTTCCACACGGACCTTGAGACGGGGGCTGCACGATGGTTGTGCGGCCCTTTTTTGTGGATCTCTCGAATGATCTGCGGGTGGAGGACTTCAGCGAGTCTACTCTCGGCAAAACCGCTCGGGGCCCCAGAAGCCCAAATTACAGGATTAGGAAGAATTCCTGCGCGGAAGGGACTTTGTCATCCCGAGCCTCGTGAAGGATGGGGCCACAGCAGAAGAGGTTCCTCTTGTTCGCAGCCCAGATCCTTCACTTCGTTCAGGATGACAAACCGGCGAGGCGGGACGCGTGGATTGAGGACTTCCCTTTACGCGTGGGTTAAGGAGCCGCCCTAGGGGGCAACGGGGAGGGTGATGCGGAGGCGGGTTCCGGCGCCGGGGGCGGTGCGGATGGTGAGGCGTCCGCCGAGGAGGGTGACCTGCTCCCGGATGCGGAGAAGGCCGAAGCCGGCGGTGTCGTGCAACGTCTCGAGGATAAAGCCTCGGCCCTGGTCGGAGACAGTCAGGGATATGTATGGGCCCAGGCGGCGGAGGCGGAGGCGGGCGTCGGTGACGTCGGCGTGCTTGACGACATTGAAGAGCAGTTCCCGGCCTACTTTGTAGAGAAACGACTTGAGCGCACCCGGTTCGATCTCGGCGCCGCCGGTGACGTGGACGCGGAGGCGGTAACGGCTCTGGTGGCGATCGGCGAGCCAGCGGAAGGTCTGGGCCAGATCGGGAAGGGCCAGGGTGGCGGGGCTCAGATCGTGAGAGACGCCGCTGGATTTCTCGATGGCTTCGAGGAGCATTCGATCCAACTGCGCGATGATGGCCTGCTGCGCCGGGTCCGCCTTGGCGCGGCTTTTCATCGCGGCCAGGTGGAACTTCATGGCGGAAAGGTGCTGCTGGAGGTCTTCGTGGAGGATGTCGGCGAGGCGTCGGCGTTCGCGGTCTTCGGCCTGGGAGAGTTCCAAGGTCAGTTCCTGAAGCTGGCGGGTGCGATGTTCCAGTTCGACGGTGCGTTGGGCCACCTTGCGCTCCAGGGTTGCGTTGAGTTTCCGCAGGGCCTCCTCGGCCTGCTTGCGTTCGGTGATTTCTTCGGCGGTGACATTGATGCCGATGACATTGCCGTTGGCATCTTTGAGCGGGAGCCAGTGCTCGATCCAGTAGCGTTGCACGTCCGGCTGTGCGGGGGTGGTTCCGCTGAACTCGACATTGAGGACGGGTTGGCCCGTTTGGAAGACGCGTGCGGCGATCTTCTCGGCGGTGTCGGCGAGGTCGGGGACCACTTGACGGGCGGTCTTTGCGATGTGGTCAGCGGCGGGGATTCCGTTGATCTCGGCGAGGCGGTCGTTAATGCGGACGTAGCGCAGGCGATGATCGAAGACACAGAGGCCGACGTGGGCGGATTGGTAGATCACCTCGAGTTCAGCGGACTGGGCCCATAGCGCCAGGGCGGGCGCCTGCGGGTCGAGGTTGGGCTCGGAGGCTCGCGGCGCCTGCTCGTCCGGGGGCCATCCTTCCAGCTTGTCAGGCGTCATGGCATCCTCCGCGACGTGTTTTTTTCCTCCAGGCCGGAGGTGCATCCCACTGCGGTTGGCTTGCAAACATTCAGTGCAGGCTAACGGATGCGAAGGCGCCGAGCATTAAGGAAATCCCTTAGTTCGCTGGAGATTGCAGGGACGCTTCCGGACGGCGTCGGCGG
>CAZTGH010000478.1:0-4047 GCA_964612985.1 uncultured Pirellulales bacterium | reverse complement strand
CCACCGGCTTCAGCAACCAGAACCTGTCCTGGGGCGACCACACCAACGAGCTGGCTTGGATCGACGGCTACCATCCGGACGACATCGAGGCGGCCAAGGTGGATATCCGCAACGGAGCGCTGTGGCCCTACGTCAAAAACGAGAAGCTCTACCGCTGTCCCACCGGCAGAAAGGGAGAAGCCTTCACCTATTCGATCATGTTCTCGATGAACGCCGTCAACCATACCTGGGTCCAGGGTGTCCGCGGCGCGTTCATCAAGAAACGCTCCGAAATCCGCAATCCCGCCCCCGCCTACCGGCTCGTCTTCATCGACGAGGGCAAGATGACCTCCGATGCCTACGCGGTCTACTACCATCTCGAGACCTGGTTCGACAGTCCCCCGGTCCGCCACGGAGACGGCACCACCCTCTCTTACGCCGACGGACACGTCGACCATTGGCGATGGAAGGGCACCGATACGATCAAGCACGCCCGCGACGAAGAGAACACCGGCCCCCAGGTCGGCTGGGCGCCCCAGACCACCGACGGCTTCCACGACCTCTACGAAATGCAGAAAGGCTGCTGGGGCAAGCTCGGCTACACCCCCAGCCACTGATCCGGACGTCGGAATTGGCGATAGCGATCACGGGCCGTCTCGCCGCGTGCGCATGCGAACTGCGCGTCAAGGCTCCTCGCTCACGCGCGGAAGCAGACGCGAAATGGACCGACCGAGAAGCGCTGTCCGACGACACCAAGAATAGAACCAGAATCCTCCGACCCCTTCTGTCCAACCCCGTCGCAACATGAGCCAATACGTAGGCATGCAGAAGCATTGAGACCGACCACACCCCACGAACGCCTGAAATCCCCCAGCGACCCAGCCTTCTCCGCTGCCCCGAGCGACCAGCGACGAGCGACGCCCGGGGGAGATTCGAGATACGCCCGTTTTTCCTTGTCCCGCCAGCCCCGTTCTGTCATAATAGATCGATAAGGGCCAGCCACCTCTGGGCTGCTCTGTATCGAGGACGGCAATCCTTGAGAGGACGAAGAGGCTGTGGAAGACCACGATGCCATGAGACTGCGACGAGACGACCGCCCAAGGCCCCCTGCGTCTGCTGCTGCCACGAAACCGCTGCTGTGTTCGGGAGTGCGTACCATGAGAAAGCATAAGGCATTTACCCTGATCGAACTGCTCGTCGTGATCGCCATTATCGCACTGCTCATGTCCATTTTGATGCCGGCGCTGGCCCGCGTTAAGGAGCAGGCCCGAACCGTCGCCTGTCGGGCGAACCTCAAACAGTGGAACCTGTTCTTTACGATGTACACCGAGGCCCACGACGGCAAGTTCCAGGCCGGCGTCGGCAGTGGACACACCTACCACTGGATGAACGCGCTGCGCCCGTACTACAAGAACGACCACAAGATCCGCTGCTGTCCCACCGCCATGGAGCCTATCATCGACGAGAACGGTCTGGCCGCACCCGAGTGGAACGTCTTCTCCGCCTGGGGCCGATTCTGGGGCCAGGGCTACGCCCCCGAAGGCGACTGGGGTAGCTATGGAGTCAATGGATGGGTCGAAAACCCGCCCGCCGACTACGCCACCGTCTACGAAGGCTTCGAAACCAAGAACAACTGGCGTACGCCCAGCGTCCGCGGAGCCGCCTATGTGCCCCTCTTCATGGACGCCCTGCGATTCAACATTTTTCCGCTGCCCGAAGATTCACCGCCCGATATCCCCGACATGGCCTGGCAGGGCACCCAGCACATGAGGCGCATCTGCATCGACCGCCACAAAGGCGGCATCAACATGGCCTTCCTCGACTGGTCCGTCCGCAAGGTCGGTCTCAAGGAACTCTGGGTCCAGAAATGGCACAAAACCTACGATACCCGAGGCCCCTGGACCATGGCCGGAGGCGTCACCCCCGACGAATGGCCCGACTGGATGCACAACTACCCCGACTTCTAACCACCACCCGCCACTCCTTGTTGTGTGGGTGCCTTTACGAAGGGGTTCGCACTCGGTAGAATCGCAGCATGAACTGGAAAGACTACATCGTAGCCGATGCCGAGGTCCTTGGCGGCAAACCGACGGTCAAGGGCACACGAATCTCGGTGGAGTTTATCATCGAGCGCCTCGCCCACGGCTGGACCGAAACCCAGTTGTTGGAGAACTATCCGCGTCTGACGCGCCAGCACCTCCAGGCCGTCTTCGCCTACGTGCAGGAATGTATCGAGGATGGCTCCCTGGTGAGCCCTTCGCTAAAGATCGCGCCCTCCGCATGAGACTGCTGCTGAACGAGAACTTCCCTCTCAGGAGTGCCGACGTCCTGAAGGCCGCCGGGTTCGATGTGAAAATTGTGGGTGTGGAGATCGCCGGAGCCACCGACCGCCAGATCATGGACACCGCCATCCGCGAAGAGCGCACCATCGTGACCTTTGACCGGCACTACGGACAATTGATCTTTCAGCAGGGCTATCGACCGCCAGGCGGAGTGGTCTTTCTCCGCTGGAGGCGGTTCCGCCCCGAAGACCCCGGAATCTATCTCGCCAACCTGTTCAAGAGCGACGAAATCGATTTCACCCGCGCCTTGACTGTAATCGACGAAGACACCATCCGCCAACGCAAGTACCCACCCACAAAGACGCCGTAGGGTGGGTTCTCAACCCACGCGTCCAGCTGCTTACAGCACCACCGTCTGCCCCGGCATCGCGACGGGATAGCACCCCTTCGCATCCGGCATCACCGGCGCGTCCGATTCCATCGTGTAGTCGTCCAGCCCCGGCGCCAACTCCAGATCCGACGCCATCGCCTTTTCCCACGTGATCATCTGTCCCGATTCCGCCGCCATGCGTCCCAGGATGCCGACCATCGCGGCGTTGCAGCAGCGCTGCGTCTCGTTGTACCGCTTGTTCGTGCGGATCGCGTCGAACAGCAGATCGTGCTCGTACTGATAGTGATTCCAGGGCTGGCCCTTGTACTGCCAGATCACGTCCTCGGGCCTCTGCCGATGCCCCTTGAAAATCCGAGGCTGCGTGATCCCCTCGCCCAGCACCGCCGAACCCGTCGTCCCGTGGATGATATCCCCGAAGAACCCCCAGCAGTTGTCCATGTGCCGCCCCTGCGCGAACAGCCGCGTCCCGTCGGGGAAGTGGTATTCCACCGCATAGTGATCGAACAACTGATCCGGCGCCGTCCGCACCTGCCGCCCGCCGTGCCCCTGCGCCGAGACGGGCCACGCATCCTTGCACCAGCAGCACACATCCAGGTTATGGATCAGCCAGTCCAGCAGGAAGCTGCCGTTGAGCCACGTGAAATTCGAGTAGTTGCGAATCTGGTGCGCCAGCTCGTTCATGCCGGGCGACTTTGGCGTAAACCCTACCGGCGTGTGCTCGCGATACGCCCAGCACGTAATCAGATCGCCGATCATGCCTTTGTGAAGCTGCTCGACCGCCTCCTCAAGCGGTTTATAGTGCCGACTCATCAAGCCGCCCGCGACCTTCAGGTTCTTCCGCTGCGCCGCCTCGCCCGCCTTCAGCACCCGTCGAATCCCCGGCGCATCCACCGCGAACGATTTCTCCATGAACACGTGGCAGCCCTTGGCCACCGCGTACTCCACGTGGATCGGCCGAAACGCAGGCGGCGTCGCCAGCAGCACCACGCCCCCCGGCGCAATCGCGTCGATCGCCTTCTTGTACCCGTCCAGCCCCACGAACTGCCGCTCTTCCGGAACGTCCACCTTGTCCCCGAACTGCGTCGCCAGATTCTTCCGACTGCTCGCAAGCCGGCTCGCAAACGCGTCCACCATCGCGACCAGCTTCGTCGGGCCCTGCGTCGATAGGGCGTTCGCCGCCGCACCCGTCCCGCGACCCCCGCACCCCACCAGCGCCACCTGGATCGTGTTCTGCTCGCCCGCATACGCCCGCGCCCCGATCGCACTCGCCAGCGCTGCCCCCGCCAAGGCCCCGGAACTCTGCTTGAGAAAATCTCGACGGCTCGTGGAACGCTCGCTCTGCACGCTCATGAAACACCCCTTTCCTGCACTGGAGATTCGACAGTCACACGACGC
>CAZTGH010000477.1:1466-4085 GCA_964612985.1 uncultured Pirellulales bacterium | reverse complement strand
CCTGGGGGGGATATAGGCCACCTTGCCCGCGCCAACCGCCAGATCCATGTCCTCGCCGATATGGACGACGCCCTGGCCAGCGAGGAAAACGAGCAACTCTTCGTGGTCTTTGGTGCTGTGCTGGCCGCAGGATTTGCCCGCCTCCAGGTAAACGCGGCCGGACCGCATCCCGCAGGTCTGGGGTGCGCCTTCCAGCAGTCTCTGATACTCCGGCTTGCTGTCCAGTTCCACCGTGAAGGCCTTCTCTGATGCTGCCATTAGCTCTCCTTATATAAAGAGTTCTTTGAAGCGACTTCTCGTGCCGTTAATATGGTGTCGCCCGAGATTTGTCAACTACCGAGCACGTGCCAGGCTTGTTCGGTGACTTGCCTCATCAAAAGGTCGCGGCATTCTCGGGAACGCTGAGTGAATTCGAACATAGCAGCCGCAGCCAGCGAAGTAAACGGACTACACGATCCGACCAACAATGCAAAGAGAAAGGCCCTGTTGACACAAGAACTCAAGACCCTGGTGGTTACCGCTGCTTCTATCGGCTTTCTGCACACGCTGTTCGGGCCGGACCACTATCTGCCGTTTATCATGATGGCTTGGGCCCGTAAGTGGTCGGCGGCCAAGACGTTGCTGATCACGGCGGTCTGCGCCGTCGGGCACATCGGCAGCTCCGTGGTGCTGGGCTTTGTGGGGGTGGCGTTTGGTCTGGCCCTCAAGGGCCTGGTCGGGACCGAATCGTTTCGCGGCGATCTGGCGGCCTGGCTGCTGATCGCGTTTGGTCTGGCCTATTTCGTCTGGGGCGTCCGACTGATCTACCGCCGGCACCCGCACCAGCACGCGCATCCGCATCCCGAGCCCCACGCTCATCTCAGCCATGCGGTCCGCCCCCATTTGCACCCGCATACCCATCTGGGCGAGCATTCCCACGTTCACGACGTGGATAGCGCCAAGACGGTTACGCCCTGGGTGCTGTTCGTCATCTTCGTATTCGGTCCCTGCGAGCCCTTGATTCCGCTGTTGATGTACCCGGCGGCCAGCAGCGGTCTGTTCGATCTGATCGTCGTCACGGCCGTTTTCGGCCTGGTGACCATGACGACCATGCTGGCGGCGGTGATGCTGGGCAGAGCGGGATTCAACTTCCTGCCTCTCAAGACCATTCAGCGGTACAGTCACGCCATGGCGGGGGCCACGATCCTGCTTTGCGGCCTGGCCATCAAGTTCCTCGGCCTCTAGCGCCGTGAGCGATGCTCCAGAGTCGGTCCTCAAAAAACTGCCCGTGTTGGCATTTTTATCTTGTGGTCGGTAGCACGAATTCGCTATTGTTATGCGTGGTAACACGAAACAGTGTTACGTATGCGCCGTTTTGGGTTTTTTGAGGGCTGTGCAGACAAATGGAGGATGGAACATGAGAAATGCACTGTTGGCAGGTCTGCTGATCGGGTCGGTCCTGGCCGGTTCGGTATGGGCGCAGGGCACGGTCACCGAGGTGACGCACAGAGAGTTTCAGGCGGTCAACGCCGCAGGCGAACTGACCTATGCGGCTACGGAGATGGTCACGCTCGAAGGGATTGTGCTGCACAATGCTGGTGACATGCTTGACCCGACGCCGGACGATGGCATGATGGAAATGTTCAACGTCGCAGGCCAGTGGCAGATCTTCTTCCAGGGCGAAGGCGACGACCACGCCGGGACCGCTGTCTGGATGGGACAGATGTACAACAATCTGCCATGGGTGGCGCCTGACGGAGGCTATTCCAACGAAGAGTGGATCGCGGAACTGACGAGGCTCAACACGGCCCAGTTCAGCGTCGGCGATCGCATCCGTGTTACCGGCTACTTCCTGTCGTACAAGGGCAAGAACAACATCAACGAACAGCACAGCAACGATCCGCAGCGCGACTTCACCATCGAACTGGTCGAGAAGGGCGTCGGCCTTCCCAAGCCGGAACGGGTGACCCTCGACGACCTCAAAGACGATCTGGATCAGTTCATCTTCGATCCCGCGCGGGAAGTTGGCTGTGAACGGTATCAGGCCCGCTTGGTCAAGATCGAGGGTGTCAGTGTGGTGGATCCCGCCGGCTGGGGCCCCTACGGGCAATTGACGATCACCGACGGCGTCAAGACATTCCCCGTCAAGCTCGGACGCGGCAATGGGATCTACGCCGGTTCGTACAATCTGAACGAGATGTTCGACGTCATCGGCATCCTCAATCAGGAGGGCACGAACCTCGTCGATGGCTATGAACTATATGTGGTCAACTATGACGGCAACGGCCAGGTGCTGGCCGCGCCGGAGCATCGCTTGGCCGACCGGACCGAGGAGGTCGTCGAAGAGCCCGTCGAAGAAGAGCCCGTGACAGAATAATTGGTCGTTGAAGGGACCCAGGTGAAACGAGCGTTCACACTGATCGAAGTGCTGGTGGTCGTCGCCGTTGTCGCGTCGCTGCTGGGGATCCTGCTGCCGGTGACCGGGCGGGCCCGCCTCCAGGCCAAGGTCCTGGCGGTCAACGCCGAGCTGCGCGACATCGGCCTGGCGCTCGAGGCGTATTCTTTCGATCACGACAGCCAGTATCCACCGACGCGCGTCGACTGCATGCTGGGCGAACACTTCTACCAGCTTCCGATCGA
>CAZTGH010000477.1:0-1456 GCA_964612985.1 uncultured Pirellulales bacterium | reverse complement strand
GCCGGCGCCGCCTCCCGAGACATTCCTGGCAGCGGGTATCGAAGACCGTTTCAATCGGGGCTATACCTACAAGTACCGGTCCGTGGGAACCCTGATTTACAACCGCACGACCGTCGTCGGGGAAGGGGCCTATCTCTGGGTCCCGGACGGGTTTGCCGACAACGAGCAGGAAGAAGGGCAGACCTACAGCAGTCTGAAGACCTCGCCCGTCAGTTGGGTGCTCTACAGCCAGGGGCCCGGCTTCGACGACGCTCGCATGAGAGAGTTGAACTATCCCGTTCCTCGCACGACGTGGTTCGACCCGCAATCCGGGCAGGGCGTCATCACCCGCCTGCGCCTCCGCAACGGCCACCAGGTTGGGTCCTTCGAAAGATAGACGGAGGCAGATAAGAGTGTTGCACCTAACACGTCACACATTCCTGTCGCCGCCCCGTGTGCGGTGTGGCGACAAATCCGACGCACGAATCCCGGAATTCGAAACAAGTGCGAATGACCGAAGCTCAAATACTTCAAAGTATGCACGTAGGAGGCTTGTTTCGTATTGGAAGTTTTCGAGCCTTCGTGCTTGTTTCGGATTTCGAGAATCGGATTTCGGGTTTCCGCAACGGTTCCGCTGGCTCGCGTCCGTTCCCATTCTGACCTGGATCATCCTGGCGCTTCTGGCGGTGATCGGCTGTAGAGACGGGGCGGTCGCAGAGGCGGCGGCGGAGATTGCGGTGACGAACTCGTACCTGGGTTCGGCGGTGCGTGATCTCTGCGGGCCCGAGACGGAGATCCTCTGCCTGGCGGCGCCCGGAATGTGTCCGGGACACTTTGATATCTCGCCTGCGCAGGTCAGGCAGCTTGGGCGCTGTCGAATGCTGTTGCTGTTCGACTTTCAGCAGAACGTCGAGGCGAACCTGGCTCGGCTCAAGGCGGGTGGCCTGCGCACCAATCTGGTCCAAGGCCGGGCCGGTCTCTGTATTCCCGATGCCTATCTGGCGACGTGCCGGGAGGTGGCGGAGTTGCTCTCATCCGCCTATCCGGATCGCGCGACCGCGTTCGAAACGCGGCTTGAAACGATCGAGCAACGTCTGGGGGGGCTGGCCGACGAGCTACGCGCCTCCGTGCAGGAGGCCGGGGCAGCGGGTGCGAAGGTCCTGGTCTCAAACCACCAGAAGCGATTTGCCGAGTGGCTGGGTCTGGAGGTTGTCGCGACCTTTGTGGGCAGCGATGTCGAGACCATTGCGAACATCGACCACTGTCTCCAGCAGGCGGCCGGGAAGGATATACGCTTCATCGTCGCCAACCAGCAGGAGGGGACCGCACTGGCGGGGGCGCTGGCCGACCGCTTAGGGGCCAAAGCGGTGGTGTTCAGCAATTTCCCGTCGCAGGCCGATGATGCGCTGGGTTTCGACGAGCTGCTGCGGGATAATGTGCAGGCTCTGATCGCGGTGGCTGGCCCATGAGAGCCGGT
>CAZTGH010000476.1:0-4125 GCA_964612985.1 uncultured Pirellulales bacterium | reverse complement strand
AGATCGTAGCGGAAGCTCGTGCTGGGATAGAGGAACGAGGTGAACGTGAAGAACATCTCGGGATCACGCTCCTTGCCCGAGAGCCCTGCGATGGTCCCCAGGCTCGGCAGTTCAATGTCCCGGACGTATTGGCCGTCGAGATCGAGGATCTTGAGCAGATGGTGCACGTCCTGCATGTAGGCCGCGATGAAATGTCCGTCGATCAGGCCGGCGTAGTCGAGCACGTCGTCGTTTTCCGGGATCAGCGTCTTCCAGTCCGCGCGGGCGGGTCGCTCCGTGTCGATCTCCATAATCCGGCCCCTCGGCGCTTCCAGGTCCGTCAGGAAGTAAAACACTGCTCCCTGGTTGCCGAGAAAGTCGTACTTCGCGTCCGCTTCGTCGAGCAGCTTGACGAAGGGGCCCTCGCTTTCGAGAGGTCGATAGTACACGCGGTTTCTCGGATCGGTCCCGTGGTGGACGTAGAGGACCAGGTACTGGCCGTCCTCGGTGACGACCGGCGCGAAGCTCAATTCCTTGTTGTCGGGCCGTTCGTAGACGAGTTCATCTTCCGATTGCGGCGTCCCCAGGCGGTGCCAGTACACGCGGTTGTAGTTCATCCGGTCGTTCGCGTCGATCGTGTTCGGATCGGGAAATCGGCTGTAGAAGAAACCGCTGCCGTCGTGACGCCATGCGATCGTCGTGAAGCGACACCACTTGAGAACCTCGTCACTGTCCTTGCCGGTCTCGACGTTGCGGATATGCACCTCCTGTTCGTCGCTGCCGCTGCGCGACAGTCCATACGCCAGCCATCGGCCGTCCCAGCTCAGGGCGGCACTGGTCACCGCTATCGTGCCGTCCTCACTGAGTTGGTTCGGGTTGATGACCACCTTGGCGTCACCGCCCAGCTCGTCCTGCATGTAAAGGACGGACTGATTCTGGAGTCCGTCGTTCTTCCAGAAGAAGTAGCGCCCGCCGTACTTCGACGGGGACGAATGGCGCGGGTAGTTCATCAGCGATTCCAGGCGGGCCTTGATCCTGTCGCGCTGTCCCGTGCGAGCGATGAACCGTTCGGTTCGTTCGTTCTGAAGGGCGACCCACGCCTGGGTCTCGGGCGAATCGGCATCTTCGAGCCATCGGTACGGATCGGCCACCTCGACCCCATGATAGGTGTCGACGACCGCGTCTTTCCGTGCTTGCGGGTAGCTTGAGTCCCGAGCTACCGTCCCGGCACCGGAGGCGTGGTGACATCCCGCACAAAAAGCGGCCATCATGGCCACCACAGCAGACACTGAACTGATCCGTCCCTTCATACGAGGGTCTCCTACGTTTGACAGCGTGGTCGATCGGTTGGGTCGCGAGCCCCTATTGAACGCGGTACGGGCCGCATTGTCAAACCACCGCAGGACAAAAGGCGGTGCGCGTCGGGGTGGCAAGGCGGTTCGGGGCCTACGTCTCCAGTGGCAGGCCTTGCCTCTGAAGATGGACAAGCTAGGTGTCGATTCTGGCGGTCAATTTGGGAAAAACTATTGAATTCCTCTCCTGCCACCGGTAGGATGCTGGGGACGTGCCCCGGCTTGATGCGCGCATCCGACGGCGAGGTACCGATTTATGGCTGAACCGACCCGAGCCAGCAAGGACAGCGAAGACGTGAAGGCGGAAAAGGACGCGCGTGCCCCGCACGCCGCCCTGACCGATTACGTGAACGGTCTCAGCCCCGAGCACCGGATGCTGGTGGCTCTGAAGGCACAGTTGTACGGTGGTTCCTGGGAGCCCATGCTCGACGATTTGCGGAATCGTCTGGCCGGGCAGCCCTATATATTCAAACTGGTCAACCGAATCCAGGACGACATCGAGCGGATTGAGGAGATGAAACGCGTCGAGGCCGAATTTGGCGTCGATCTGGCGGATCACGTCGAACTGCCGTAAGCGTCGGATAGGGTGTGCCATGCACACCATGGATGTGGGAAGGGTGTGAGGGGCATGCCTTGCCATTTGTCAAGAACGCCGCGTGAGTCGATCCTCTGGACAGACACGGGGACACGTATCGTTTCTCAGGCGGCTTGTTTTGCGAGGACATGGAAGATGCGAAGAGTGGTGGCGCAGAAGACGTGGTGGTTTTTGGCGGCGGGTTGGTTTCTGTGTGCTGGCGCGACGGCAGAAGCGGCCGACCGTTCGCAGTCGCTGGTGTCCAGGGCGCTGTTGGAGCCGGTGAACCTGGCGGAGGTCTGGCGGACGACCCTTCCGGTGCAGCCGGACGAACGTCTCGATATGTTGATGGTACTGAACGATCGGCTGTACATCCGATCGCGCGAGAACTACGTCTGGTCGCTCGACCGCCATAGTGGTGACGTCATCTTCAGTCGGTCGATCGCCCCGGCGGGCTTTCCCGTCCTCGGCTGGAACGTATACGACGACCGCATCATCACGGTCATCGACAACCAGGTGGTCGAGCTGAACGCCGATACCGGCGCCCGCGAACGCGTCACCGACCTGGACCTGAGCATCATCGCGCCGGTCGTGCGGAATAGCGAGTTCTTCTACGTCAGCGCCTCCGACCGCCGCCTGCATCTGTTTCAGGCCGGCAACATGGTCGAGAGGCTCAAAGTCTCGGCCGACAACGATTCGCCGATCACCAGCGTCCTGGCCGGCGAGGATATGGTCGTCTTTGCTACCGACAGGGGCAACCTGGTGGCGATGGAGCCGGACGCCCCCCGCAAGCTGTGGCAATTCAACGCCCCCGAAGGCATGGCGGGGCCGGTGGTTCGCGACGGCAACTCCTTCTTCTTTGCCAACAAGGACACCTGCGTCTACCGCGTCGACGCCGTCGCGCCCGATCAGGCCGGACTCGTCTGGAGGTACCAGACGGAGGCCGTGCTCGATCGCAAGCCGCGCGTCACCGCCACCACGGTCTACCAGTATGCTCCCGGTCGCGGAGTCACCGCCATCGGCCGCCGATCGGGCCAGGAAATCTGGACGCTGCCCGAGGGCGTCGACCTGCTGGCCGAGTCGGGCCATCGCGCCTATGTCTTCACGCAATACAGGACGTTGGTCGTCATGGACAACACGTCGGGCCAGCGCCTTTACTGGGTGAATTTCGCCGACGTCTCCGACTATGCCGCCAACGTAATCGATGCGAAACTCTACGTCGCCGACCAGAGCGGACGCATTCTGTGCGCTCAACCGACTCGGTAACCTACGCCGACCGGCACGCTCCGTGGCGGAAGGTAATCAGAGCCTGCTAACGCAACCACGAAGGGAGAAGGAGTTGAAATGGACGTCACCATCAAAACCGCTTTGATCAGCGTTTCCGACAAGACCGGGATTGTCGAGTTTGCCAAGGCCCTGGCGCAGATGGGCGTACGGATCATCAGCACGGGGGGTACAGCCGCCACGTTATCCCAGGCGGGCGTCGAGGTGGTGAGCATCGATTCCGTGACCGGGTTCCCCGAGATGATGGATGGCCGGGTCAAGACGCTGCACCCCAAGATCCACGGCGCCTTGCTGGGCCTTCGCGACAAGAAGGAACACACCGACGCCATGACCCAGCATGGGATCGAGCCGATCGATCTGGTCTGCGTCAATCTCTATCCGTTCGAAGCGACGGTGGCCAGAGCGGACTGTGCGCTCGAGGAGGCGATCGAGAATATCGACATCGGCGGGCCCAGCATGATCCGCTCGGCCGCCAAGAACCACAAGTTCGTCGCCGTCGTCACCGATCCCGGTCAGTACGACTCGATCCTCGAGCAGATGCGGAATAACAACGGCGCTCTCAGCGGCGCTCTCCGCAGCGAATTGGCGCGGACTGCGTTCGGGCTGACCGCTACCTACGACGCGGCTATCTCGAAGTACCTCAATACCAAGGGGGGCGTCGAATTCCCCGAACGCGTCTCCATCGCGCTGACGCGCGAGGCGTCCCTCCGCTACGGCGAGAATCCCCATCAGAGCGCCGCGCTGTACAAGCTGCCGGCCAGCACCGAACCCTCCGTCTGCAACGGCAGGATTCTCGAGGGCGGCACCGAGATCAGCTTCAACAACCTGCTCGACGCCAACGCGGCGTTCGAACTGGTCAAGGAGTTCGACGAGCCGGCCGCCGTGGTCGTCAAGCACCTGAACCCCTGTGGGTGCGCCGTCGACGAGGACATCACC
>CAZTGH010000475.1:0-4125 GCA_964612985.1 uncultured Pirellulales bacterium | reverse complement strand
TGCCCGAGCTGTCGGTCGTGCCGTTCTCGAACGTGTATTCGACCAGCAGGCCGGCCACGCCCGGATCGGTCGGCGTCAGCATCTCCGGCGTGCGCGGATACAGGCGAATGTCGTCGATATAGACAACGCCCGATGCGCCGGCGCCTTCGACGCCGATCGTCAGACTCGTCACGTTGCTCAGGTTGCCGCCGACGTTCGACAGGTCGATATTCCACGCCTGCCACCGCTCGTTCGTCAGGTCCGTAGCGGCGCCGTCGTAGACGATCTGGGTGTCGTTGATCTTCACATACAACGTCCCGCTGTTGTCGGCGTCGCCGTAGAAGTACAGCGAGAGACTCTGGAGGCCGTTGGCGGTCCAGTCCTGGGCGTCGAACGCGTACTCGGCTTCCGCCCGCGTCAGACCCGCATTGTCGTAGAACAAAGGCATCGCCTGCCGACCGCCGTGCACGATGGTCCGCTCGGCAAACGGCGCCTCGAAATACCCCACCGTCGAACCCGTCTCGTTGACCCAGCCGTCCAGCCAGGTGTCGAAGATCGTCGTCCCCGCGTCGACGTCGTCCGTGTAGCTCTCGAAATCATCCACCACCGCATAAGGCTGCGTGGCGAAGCTCCAGACGCCGCCTTCCCAGACGGCCACCGCATCCGCCTCGTTCACCTCATCCACACGCCAGTAGTAGGTCGCGTCGTACTCGATCCCTTCCGGCGCAAAGCGAGCCACGTCCACCGCGTCCACCAGTTCCAGTGCCTCCGGATCGGTCCCGAGATAAACCTCGTGCGAAGCGGCGTCACGCCCGGCGCGCCAGGTGAGAACCACGTCCGGATCCACGTCGGAAGCCCCATCCGCTGGCTCGGGCTCCCGCGCCTGGGCGGGAATGTACAGGAAGCGAACCTCGCTGAGCCCGTATTGGCCCATCGTGCCCCAGCCGCTGTTGACGTTCAACCGGACGTACTTCGCCGGCACCCCCGCCATGTCGATCGTCGTGTTGTGCGTGTAAGTGCTCGAAGCCGTAGCCTTGGCCACCTCGAAATCGCCCAGCGACATCCACTCTGCACCGTCCTGAGAATACTCGATCGTTACATCCTTCAAGCCGAAGCCCAGTACCACTTCGAACTGCACGTTGTAGTTCCACACCAGCAACTCGTGCAGCTTGTACACCCGATCGAATTCGTACTGGATCCAGAGCGGCGCGTCGCCATCCGGACTCGTCACCCACATGTCGTCGGCGTCGATCGAATGCTGGTCGTCCGCGGTGAGACCCGATCCGTCGACCGTCTTCTCAGGACCGGAGGTCTCATCTGAAATCCCGCTGGTCGTCGCGATCACATCCGTCACCGGATACCCTAGCGGCTCCGTCGTAAAGCTCCACACCTTTCCACGATGGATGGTATAATCGGGCGCGCTATTGACCTCATCGATCCGCCAATAGTAAATCTGCTCGAATTCGAGGAGACCTTCGGGATCGAACGTGGTAGCGGCCTGCCCCTGGCTGACGAGGACGTCCATCGGATTGGTTCGGCTCGCCGCGTTGACATCGTCGAAACGGCTACCAAGGTAGACATCGTGTGTGGCAGCGAACTCACCCGGCTCCCAACTTAGGATCACATCCCTCGCCACATCTTCGGCCTCATCCTCAGGTTTGGGCCCCCTCGCAATCTCGGCATCGCCCACTTGAACCTGCTGGATTTGCTCCAGCGTGAGGGCATCACCGAAGACCTTCACCTCGTCGATCAAACCCCGGAACATGCGGTCCTGCCGCGCGGTATTGCGCGTGGCGATGTTGAAGTGGCCTATGGCCAGGCGACTGATGTCGCTTCCGACCGCACCCCGATCATAGTCGATCTCCACGTCAAACGTTGCCGGGCTAGCGGTGTCACCAAAGTAGAACTTTACCTGGCCGCTGGGCAGGTCTGAATCGTAGGTCACGGCGAAGAACTTCCAGTTGCCCGGCCCGGCCGCAGCGTCCGTGGTGATCTTGCCGGCCGAGGACTGTGCCGGCACGCCGTCGGGCCACTGGTTGATGCCGACCTGCACGCTGCCGTCAAACCTGTAGACCACGTCGACACCCTGGCCGCCATGATTGATCCAGGTCACCAAACGGTTGCCTCCGGATCCCTCAGAGCTGTTGCGACAGTTAGCCCAGCCCACGACCGTGAACGCGGTCAGGCCCGTAAGCTCCGCATAGTTCGACGGGCTTTCGACCACATAGGTCCCAACAGTCGTGCCAAAATCCACGCTGCTGGTGCCACCGACGCCGGCCGGTACGTTGTTGGACCACGTAGGTGTCGGAGTGGTGAGCGTAAGCTCGCCGCCAGCAGAACCGGCATTGACCGTCACGGTCCCAGAATTTTCGTTGAAATCCACATCGATGATAGGCTTGGGAACCGAACCGCTGTACGCCGTTGGTACCAACGTCAGCGCCATAGTCATTGACAGTGCCACAACTGACCATTTCATGATAGTCCTCCAACCTAATGTGATCATCGTTTCATGGAGACGACCGCGCGTCATCCGCGAGTGTACTGAGTATCAGATCAAATCTCCTGCTCTTCCATAGTTCTCCTCCTCCGACAAGGGCGCGATGAATTCGAAATGCGACTACAAAAGACATCTCCACGAACCACCCAATGGGGGCGAATGATGATTCGCCCCTACAGTGCGTATGGAATCTCCTTCTTGGGCCACGCCAGCCGAAAACCCGCGTCCAGGTCGTCCACGCGCCGCAGCAACTCGGCATGCCCGTCAATGAATACGATATTCGCGCCGCCCTGATCCAGATCGCCCGGCGCGTTGTGGAATGTGGCATAGTTGTCGATCTGCCGTTCCGAGTTGCCCACGGTAAAGTGCGTGTCGTTGAACGGCGCGATGCTGTAGCCTTCGATCGTCCAGGTGTTTTCCTCCGTGAACGCGACCACCGCCGACGGCCGGTACACCTCCGTCTCCTTGCTCACCCCGGTGACGCCGGCGCCCAGCCAGTTCGACCAGATCGTGCCGCCCCGACCGACGTACGAATTCATGACATAGCTGACCGCCGTGTCCGCATACTGGGTCCCCTTGGCCAGCATGTTGAACTTCGGACACATGTGCACGTCCAACGCCTTGAGGTATGGCCACAACGCCCCCTCGGGCCGCTCCCCCTTCCGCACCCAGGCGTGTCCCTCCGACTTGAGCCACGTGGAGGCGTCCGGGAAATTGTAGCTGTAATCATCGAGGTACATCCGCAGCGCCACCCCGTACTGCTTCAGGTTCGCCCGGCATCGCAGCGTGCGCGCCTGGTCTCGGGCCTTGCTCAAGGCCGGCATGAGAATGGCCATCAACAGAGCGATGATGGAAATGACGACCAGTAGTTCGATCAGCGTAAAGCCTCTTTTCGTTCGCACCTGACTACCCTTTCCGGTCATGCCTTTTCCGGCTCCGCACGACGTCCGCCCTCTTCCAATTATGCGATTTCCGCACGCAGCCATACAATGCCATTTTGCGCACCAACGATGCCAATTTGCGCAGCGCCGTCACGAATACGGCGTCACCGTCGCTTAACACTGATACTGCCGACGGTACGTCATCGGACTGATCCCTTTGACCTTGCGAAACAGACGCGACGCATGGGACGCGTCCGAAAAGCCCAGCATCTGCGCGATCTCCGCCAGGGGTTGTCGCGTCTCGACGAGCAGGCGCATCAGCAATTCGATCCGTACCCGCTCAATCTCATCGTGAATGGAATGGCCCAGAACGCTTCGAAACCGCTGCTCCAGGGCCCGGCGCGACAACCGCGTGTGCTCCACCACCTGCTGGACGCCGATATTGAGCCGCCCGGAGCGACGGATGAATCGCAGCGCCGTCACCACCTCCCCGTCGCCGATCGCCAACACGTCCGTCGATTGCCGCGCCGCCACGTGCGTCGGCCGGATGCATAGCGTCGGTCGCCCCTTCTCCCGGCCGCTGATCATCTGATCGAGCGTCCCGGCCGCCTCATAGCCAATCCGTTGAAGGTTGCTCGCCACGCTGGACAGAGGCGGACTGCACAGATCGCAAATCAGTGCGTCGTTGTCCACCCCGACCACCGCCACCTCATCCGGCACCTTCAGCCCTTCCAGCTTGCAGGCCTCGATCACCAGCCCGCCCCGGTC
>CAZTGH010000474.1:0-4132 GCA_964612985.1 uncultured Pirellulales bacterium | reverse complement strand
GGGCCGGCGTCTCCACGGTCACCTGCACCAACTGGTCGCCCTTGCGTCCCGACCGCATATCGGGCAGCCCCTGCCCGCGAATGCGGAACAGGCTGCCGTATTGCGTCCCCGGCGGGATCTTGAGCTGCCGTGTCCCGTCGAGACTGGGCACGTCGATCGTCGCGCCCAGCGCCGCCTGCGTCATGCTGATCGGCACCACCGCGATCAGGTTGTTGCCGTCGCGTTCGAGGAAATCGTGGGGCTTGATCCGCACGTAGCAGTACAGATCCCCGTTCGGCCCGCCCCCTTGTCCCGGCTCGCCCTCGCCCGCCACACGAATGCCCTGCCCCTCGTGTACCCCCGCCGGAATCTTGATCGTCACCGTCCGCTTGCGCGGCACCCGACCGCTGCCTTTGCACTTCGGACACGGATTCGTGACGATCTGCCCGGTGCCCTGGCACTGCGGACACGTCGAGACCATCTGGAAGAAACCGCCGCCTTTGGCCACCTGTCCCGAGCCGCCGCACATCGTGCATCGGCTCGGCTGGCTGCCCTTGGCCGAACCGGTCCCGCCGCACGACGAGCAACGATCCTGCCGCGTGAACTCGATCGTCTTCTCCGTGCCGCGGGCCACCTCTTTGAGCGTCAGTTCGACCCCCGTTTCGAGGTCGTATCCGCGCGTCGGACCCGAACGCCGACTCCCCCGGCGCCGTCCGCCCGGACCGCCGAACATCCCCCCGAAGAAGTCCTCGAACCCGAACATACTGAAGATGTCCTCGACGTTCATCCGAGAGAAATCGTGCATGCTCGCGCCGCGCAGACCTTCGTGGCCGAACTGATCGTACTGCTTGCGCTTCTCCGCGTCGCTGAGGACCTCGTACGCCTCGGCGCACTCCTTGAACTTGGCCTCGGCTTCCTTGTCCCCCGGGTTCTTGTCCGGATGGTACTTGATCGCCAGACGCCGGTAGGCGCGCTTGATCTCGTCGGCCGAGGCGCTCTTGTCGACCCCCAGAACCTCGTAGTAGTCGCGTTTGGCCATAAGCATCTACCCCGGCGCCGTGGCTCATCCCCGTCCGGCGCCCTCGCCTGCCTTGTTGTGCGAGACCGCCTGACCCACACGGAATGAGCCACGCGCCGGGATCCTGTACTAGCGAACGGAACCGGCGATCGGTTCCTCGTCCTCGTCCTTCAACTCGGTGATCAGGACGTTGGTCGTCAGCATCAGCCCCGCCACCGAAGCAGCCATCTCCAGGGCCGTGCGGGCGACCTTGGCCGGATCGATGATCCCGGCCTTGATCATGTCGACAAACTCACCGGTGTTTGCGTTATACCCGATGTGCTTCTCTTTCTCCAGCTTCTCGAGCAACTGGGCTACGATCACGTCGCCTTCGCCGCCCGCGTTGTCCACGATCTGAGCCGTCGGAGCCTTCAACGCCCGAACCACGATGTCGAAGCCGATCTTCTCGTCGCCTCGCGCCTTGCCCCGAGCCTTCTCGACCTCGTTGATCGCCCGCAGGAAGGTCACGCCGCCGCCGGCGACCACCCCCTCCGCCGTCGCCGCACGCGTCGCGTGCAGCGCGTCGTCGAGAAGGTCCTTCCGTTCCTTCATTTCCGTCTCGGTCGCGGCGCCCGCCTTGATTACCGCCACCCCGCCGGTCAGCTTCGCCAGACGCTCCTGGAGCTTCTCCCGGTCGTAGTCGCTCGTCGTCTTCTCGATCTGCGCCCGAATCTGATCGCAGCGCGCCTGGATGTCCTTCTTTTTGCCGGCGCCTTCGATGATCGTCGTGTTGTCCTTGTTGACCGTGATCTTCTTGGCCTGACCGAGTTGGGCCAACTCCACGTTTTCGAGCTTCAGACCCAGATCTTCACTGATCACCTGCCCGCCCGTCAGAATCGCGATGTCCTGGAGCATGGCCTTGCGACGGTCCCCGAAACCGGGGGCCTTCACCGCACAGACCTTCAGCACGCCCTGGAGACGGTTGATCACCAGAGCCGCCAGCGCCTCGCCCTCGACGTCTTCGCTGATCACCATCAGCGGACGACCCGTGTGCGCGATCTTCTCCAGCAGCGGAATGAACTCCCGCACGTTCGAGATCTTCTTCTCGTGCAACAGGATATAGGCGTCTTCCTGCACCGCTTCCAGCGTATCGGCGTTGGTCATGAAATAAGGCGAGAGGTACCCGCGGTCGAACTGCATCCCCTCGACCACGTTCAGCTCGTTCTCCATCCCCTTGCCTTCCTCGACCTCGATCACGCCTTCCTTGCCGACCGCGTCGATCGCCTGGGCCAGAATCTCGCCCACGCTGGCATCGTTGTTGGAGCTGATCGTCGCCACCTTCGCGATATCCGCGTGCCCCTTGACCGGAAAACTCGCGTCCGAGATGAACTTGCTGGCCACCGACGTCGCCTTGCCGATCCCCCGGTTCAACGCCATCGGGTTCGCCCCCGCCGCCACGTGCTTGAGCCCTTCCAGATAAATCGCCTCCGCCAGCACGATCGATGTCGTCGTTCCGTCGCCCACCACGTCGCTCGTCTTGCTCGCCACTTCATTGACCATCTTAGCGCCCATGTTTTTGAAGGGTTGGGGCAGCTCGATTTCTTTGCTGACGGAGACGCCGTCTTTGGTCACCTTGGGGGAGCCCCAGCTTTTGTGGAGTACGACGTTTCGGCCGGTCGGGCCGAGGGTCACCTTGACGGCGGCGGCCAGCTCTTTCAAGCCGTCACGCAACTCGGTTCGGGCGCTGTCGTCAAACATCAGTTGTTTTGCCATGGTTTCGTCCTCTTCTTATCCGTTCTTTCCGGGGTCCCTGGAAGTCACGGAAGCCAATCGTTTCAGGGATTCGATCTTCATCCGTTCTTCCCGGTGTGCCGGGAAGTCATGCCGTTCTCAGCTCCGCGTTACTTCTCGACGATGCCCAGCAGATCGCTTTCGCGCAGGATCACGTACTTCTGCCCGTCGATCTCGATGTCGTTGCCCATGTACTTGCCGTAAATGACCTCGTCGTTCTTCTTGACGCTCATGGCCGAGCGTTTGCCGTCTTCCTGCATCTTGCCTGGGCCCATCCACACGACCTTGCCGATCTGGGGCTTCTCTTTGGCGGTGTCGGGAAGGAAGATCCCTCCGGCGGTCTTGTCCTGGGCCTCCAACGGCTTGATCACCACTCTGTCATCCAACGGTTTGAGCTTCATATTTCGTTACTCCTTCACCAACAGTTCTTTCTGTCTTTTCGTGGTTTACTTCGCATTGAGGGTCAGCACGACGACACTGTCGATTGCATCCGGTCCCTTGGGCGGAACCGAGACGACCAGCTTGTCGCCCTCGGTGGCGACCGCCAGCTTGGCCTTCTTGTGGGCCAGCAGGTAGGCGCCCGAGGCGCTGGCGTTGGGCAGATCGACCGACAGTTTGCCGTCGGCGGGCCAGTCGAACACGTGCAGGTAGAGCTTGTTGCCCTTGGCGGTGCAGTAACCCCAGTCGGGTTTGCCGATGGGGCTGGCGGTGGTTCCGTAGATGCTTTCGCTGTTGACCGCCATCCACTTGCCGATCGCCGCCAGGCGGTCGACGCTGGGCTGCGGAATCAAGCCTTCAGGGGTCGGACCGACGTTGAGCAGGAAGTTGCCGCCTTTGCTGGCGGTCTCGACCAGCGTACGGATGAGCTGTGCGTCGGACTTCCAGTTCTCGTCGTAGGACTTGTAGCCCCACGTGTCGTTCATCGTCATGCAGGTTTCCCAATCGACACCGGGCAGACCCGTCGCAGGGACCTGCTGCTCGGGGGTGCCGAAGTCGCCGGCATATTCGTCGTCGCTCTTGTTGAGCCCTTCCATCCCTTTGCGGCCCTTGCCGACGCGGTTGTTGACGATCAGGTCCGGCTGGAGTTCGAGCAGCCAGGCGTAGAGCGCCTTGCCCTGCGGTTCGGTCCAGTCCTTGATCCACTCGCCGTCGAACCACATCACGCCCAGCGGGCCGTAGTTGGCCACCAGTTCCGCCAGTTGCGGCTTCATGTACTCCTCGACATAGCGAGCGAAATTCGGGTTCGACTTGCTCGTGTCGTTGTAGTTCGGATAGAACGGCGCCTGGGCGTCCGGATGGTGCCAGTCCATGATCGAGTGATAAAAGCAGAATTTCACCCCGTGCTTCTTGCAGGCCTTCTCCAGT
>CAZTGH010000473.1:0-4147 GCA_964612985.1 uncultured Pirellulales bacterium | reverse complement strand
CCTGCCCACGATCCAGGCGCGGCGGACCTGCTTCACGGGCAAGCGCTGCTTCCCGTGGAACATCGAGATGGGCTCGCGGGGGCTGACACCCGCCATCCCTGGCTGGCACCGCATCCCCGACGAGCAGACGGCGCTGGCCGAGTACCTCTTCGAGCAGGCCGTCATCACGGGATTCGTGGCCGACACCTACCACATGTTCAAGCCGACCCAGAACTTCACGCGCGGGTTCTGCTCGTGGGACTTCATACGAGGTCAGGAGGGCGACCCCGTGCGCAGCGGCCCCCTGTCCGCCGTCGATGTGTCGCCCTATCATCCCGAGGGCATCAACGACATCCATCGCTGGCCAACGCTCACGCAGTACCTGCTGAACATGCTCGATCGGAAGACAGAGGAGGACTACCTGCCGGCGCGCGTCTTCCGCCGCGCGTGCACGTGGCTCGAGGAGAACCGCGAGAACGCGCCGTGGTTCCTCTGGGTCGATTCCTTCGCTCCCCACGAGCGTTGGGACCCGCCCTTCGAGTTCGCGGACATGTACTACAAGACGGATCGCAGCCGGAACTACATCCAGCCGCAGCTCATCAACAACACGAACCCGAGCGAGGACGAGATCGAGCGCACGAAGGCGCTCTACTACGGCTACGTGACCTTCGTCGACAAGTGGATCGGCGTCCTCATCGACAAGCTCGAGCAGATGGGCTTCCTGGACGACACGATGGTGATCTTCACCAGCGACCACGGCACGGAGCTGTGGGACAAGGGGCGCTTCGCAAAGGGCGGTGACCGCCTCTACCGATACAACACGGGCATCCCGCTGATCGTCCGGCTCGCGGACGGCGAGCGGGCGGGGACGACGTGCGACGACTTCGTCCAGCACCAGGACCTCTTCCCCGCCATCTGCCACCGCATGGGCTTCGCGCCGGAGGCTGAACTCGATCTCGACGGGCGCGACTTCCTCGACCCTGCTTCTGAGGCCCCGGACAAGGTCATCACGGCGTGGGCCGCGAACTGTGGCATCCGCAGCAAGAAGTGGAACCTGGTCATCGACACGACCGAGGAGGGCGGCCGGCAGGAACTCTATGACCTCGAGACCGACCCCGGTGAGACGAACAACGTCCACGAGAAGAACCCCGAGGTGGTCGCCGAGCTCACGGCCTTCCTCGAGGACACCCTTGGGCCGCTGCCCTATGCCATCAAGCACGTGGGCGACCGGCGCCAGGCGCCGCCGCTCGGGTTCACCAAGCGTGCTGGCGATGCGTACGAGTAGGTCAGAGCCACCGGTGAGTAGTGGAGTGTCCCTCGCATGGCAAGCAGAATCGCAGCAGGAGCGGCGATGATGATGATGATGATGATGTGTGCTCTCGGCGCGGCCGATGGCGGAGCGGCCGGCCCCGCGCGGGTCGAGATCCGGCGCGAGGGCGACGCCTTCAGACTCTTCCGCAATGGGGAGCCCTACCTCGTGAAGGGCGCCGTGTACTGGTCGGACCCGCGGGGGCGTTTCCCTCTGAAGGACGTCGCGGCTCGGGGCGGGAACTCCGTGCGATGCGGCGGCAGGAACGTGCCGAAGATCATGGACGAGGCCGCGCGGCTGGGCATGACGGCCACGATCGGCCTGGCGATGAAGATGGAGGCCGTCCACAAGTTCGACTACGACGACGCCGAGGCCGTGCGGCAGCAGTTCGAGCGCATGAAGGCCATGGTCCTGGACCTCAAAGACCATCCCGCGCTGCTCTTCTGGGCCATCGGCAACGAGCTTTCGGTGCGGTACACCAATCACAAGGTGTGGGACGCCGTCAACGACGTGTCGAAGATGATCCACGAGGTCGACGGCCGCCACCCGACCCTGACGGTCATCGGGGACGGCTCGATCCGCCGCGGCGACATCCGGATCATCCGCGACCGGTGCCCCGATCTCGATCTGCTGGGCATCAACTTCTACAAGGGCGTCGAGGCGGTGCCCAGGCTGGTCCGCGAGAACGGCTGGGACCGGCCCTACCTCATCACCGAGTGGGGGCCGTCCGGCGACTGGCAGGTCCCCAAGACCGCCTGGAAAGCGTCCATCGAGGAGACGAGCACCGCGAAGGCGCAGCGCTACCTCGAACGCTACCAGAAGACTGTCCTGGCGGATACCGAGCGGTGCCTCGGTTCATACGTCTTCATCTGGAGCTCCCGTCGGGAGCGGACCCACACCTGGTATGGCATGTTCCTCAACTCGGGGGAACGCACCGACGCGGTGAACGTGATGCAGTACGTGTGGTCGGGCCAGTGGCCGGGCAACCGGGCACCGCGGGTGGAGCCACTTCGCATCGACGGGAACGGTGCCGCAGACAACGTGGCGCTGGAGCCGGGGAGCGTGCACAAGGTGGTGGTGTCCGTCGAAGAGCCGGATGGGGATCCGCTCACGTTCCGCTGGGAAGTGCGCCACGAGGTGCCCCGGGCCGGCTACGCGGGCATGGGCGAACGGCACCGCAAGCCGATCACCGGATTCATCCGCGAGGACCACGGCGCGGAGATCGCCTTCGCCGCTCCCGAGAAGGAGGGGGCATACCGTCTGTTCGTCTTCGTGACCGACGGGCAAGGCAATGCGGCGACGGCCAACATCCCGTTCCATGTCGGGACGCTGCCCGAGTTGCGGAAACGCTGAGGCCGTGCTGCTCCCTCGCTGAAGGTTAATGCTCAGGAGAAGCCAGTGAAGCAACGCATTCTCGTTCCCATACTTGTCATGTGGGGAGCAGCAATGTGTGCCGGCGCGCTCCGTGCGGGTGAGGCGCTCGAAGTGCCCGTCGTTGTGGGGGACTGGTGGCAGATCGCGCCGAACGCTCCCGACGTCGGCAAGTGGAGCACGGGGAAGGAGAATGCCTGCGACTTCACGGTCTTCCCGTCGAAGGACGGGCGCTGGCACTGCATTGCCTGCATCCGCGGCACCAGCCACTTCGGCCAGCGCCTGCTCTACCACTGGACGAGCGAGGCCCTGACGGAGACGAATTGGGGACCCGTCGGCATCTTCGACGCGCCCCGCAACGACAATCCCTACCGGAAGGGCGAGGAGTTCTCCATCCAGGCCCCCCACGGGTTCTGGCACGATGGCCGCGCCTATCTGTTCTACAACAGCGGCCCGGCACGCGCCCTGGTGAGCGACGACGGCCGGGACTGGTCGGTCTTCCGCAACACGGAAGGGGAGGAGATCATCTTCCAGATGGGCCGCGACGTGATGCTCTTCCACGACGCCGCGCGCTCGCGCTGGATCGCCTACTACACGGGCACGCACGCGGGCAAGGGCGCCATGGTCGCGCGGACGGCGTCCAGGCTGGCCGGACCGTGGAGCAAGTCCGAGACGCCCGTGAAGACCACCGGCAACCCCGAATCGCCGTTTGTCCTCCGTCGGGGCGACCGCTTCTATCTCTTCCAGCAGATGGAGGTCTACTGCTCGCAGGACCCGCTGCGCTTCGAGGGGCAGCCCGTGACCCACCTCACGGGCATCTGGTATAGCGGCAAGTGGGCGCCCGAGGTCGTGGTCCACGAAGGAAACTACTACGTCGCGGGCTACGGCCGCGGCATCTGGCTCGCGGAGATGCAGTGGGAGACGCGGACGCACGAGCAGATCGGGAAGTGGCGGAAGAAGGAACTCGCCGCGATGCGCGCCCGACAGGAACTCGGACGGCGCCGGCGAGAGGAGAAGCGGAAACAGGCCGAAACCAGGAAGTAGCACTGACCGCGCGCGTTTGACTACGGCAACCCCGATGCGTAGGCTGCGTCCAGGTCCTCGCCTTCCCTATGGAGACTTCAGATGCGTGGTCACCACAACGTCAATCGTCGCCAGTTTCTGGCCGCGGCGGCTCTTGCCCCGGCCGTCGTGCGGTCTGCTGCTCTGGGCGCGGACGCGCCGAGCGAGCGGATCCATGTCGGCATGATCGGCATGGGGCGGCAGGCGACCTATGCAAACCTCCGGCCGTTCCTCCACTCGCGCGACACGCGGGTCGTGGCCGTGTGCGACGTGGACACCTGGCGCCTCGAAAACGCGCACAAGCTGGTGACGAAGCACTACGGCAGCAAGGACGCGTGCTCGGCACACCGCGATTTCCGCGAGGTGATCGACCTGTCCGGCCTGGACGCGGTGATGATCTCGACGCCCGATCACTGGCACGTGCCC
>CAZTGH010000472.1:0-4153 GCA_964612985.1 uncultured Pirellulales bacterium | reverse complement strand
TCGCCCCGTCGCCCGGCGCCGGTTCCCGAGCAAACGTGGGAATATACAGGAAGCGGACCTCGCTGAGCCCGTACTGACCGATCATACCCCATCCGCTATTGACGGTCAGCCGGACGTATTGCGCTGCTGCCCCGCCGAAGTCCACCGTCGTGTTGGCGGCATAGGTAGCCGTGGCAGTTGCCTGCGCCAACTCCACGTCTCCCAGTACGGCCCACTCTATCCCATCCACAGAATATTCGACGGTGACACCTTTCAGTCCAAAACCCAGGACCGGTTCAAATTGCACGTTGTAATTCCAGACGAGCATCTCATGGAGCTTATAGACCCGGTCAAATTCATACTGAAGATAAACGGGATCCGTGCCAGTGGGGCTGCCCAACCACATATCCGCAGCTTCCGTCGAATGCTGATCGGCCGCGTTGAGTCCGGAACCGTTGACCGTATTCTCGGGCCCTGCATTTGCCTCCAACGTGGCATTGCTGGTCGCTGCTATGTTCTCAATCGTATCGGCAAGAGGCTCTACCGTGAAACTCCATACTTCACCCTTGTAAACCGTATAATCCGGCGCTCCGTTCACTTCATCGACGCGCCAGTAGTACGTCTGGCCCAGATCAAGCCGACCGGGGGCGACGTTGTTGACGTCGATTCCCGCGCCAAGCAGTACGCCGAGAGAGGTAGCTGTATCGGCATGGTTGACGTCATCAAAGCTGGTGCCCAGGTACACATTGTGGGTTACTGCATAGCTGCCCGGATTCCAGTAGAGCATCGTGTCACGGGGGACATCGGAAGCGCCGTCGTGCGGACTCGGCGCGTTGGCCAGCGCCGCTGCTGTTCCCCACATCGCGGCCTGGACTGCCTCGGCACTCAGCGCGACATCGTAGATTCGGACCTCGTCGACCAGACCGTCCCAACTCGATCCGGCGGCGTTGTTCTTCGCACCTTTGCCGACGATCAGCTTCTGTACTCCTGAGACTTCACCGGTGCCCGGAGCGTCTGCTCCGGTCGGAGCAGTATCCTGCTCCCCATTGACGTAAAGGCTGATTCCATCGCCGCTGGCCCAAACCATGGCTATGTGTTGCCATTCAGTGACTTGAAGGTCATTTGCACTTTCGATTCGGGCGCGCGGGCCCGAATTGGGCATCACGATCGTGATTACGTTGGTTCCGCCGGGAAAAGCCCAACTCGCAGCGTCATAGCGCATACCGCCGAAATCACCGCCGTCGGGGTCGATGAAGTTGATGAATCCGTGGTCCGTGCCGGTAACGTTTGATTTGACCCAAAGCATCACCGTCGCAGCCTCCAGGCCATTCATGGCGTCAGCGACTTCGACGTTTTCCACGCTGCCACCACCGGCCACATCGACACACGCGCCCGTCCCATCGAAACCTCCCACGTGCCAGGTCGCTTCGATCATCGTGCCATCGTAGCCATGACCGGAGTCATCTTTGACGACATCGCCCGTCCCCTCATCAAACCCGTAGTAGAGCAATAACTCTGCCTGTACCGGATTGAGAGCAATCCCCATCAGAGCCGCACAGATCAGGCCATACAAGTGCCACCTAGACATTGGAGAACCTCCTTCCTCATCACAGAAGACACGGTGATCGAACTCACGGTCCATTTTCTCACGACCCGGGGCGAATCCTGAAGGTCACGAGACAGCCTCAAGGACACCCTACACGGGTATCCTTGCACATAGCCATTCATCGAACGCCATGAAGACCTCGGAGGCTGATACAAGCAGTGGTTTCGTCGGATCGGGAGACTTCTTCCGACAGGGAGCAGACGGATCGCCGTTGTAACGGAGTTTCCCATTCGGCATTCCTACTCTACGGTGCATCTGGTGATAACGCACAGTCTGAATACCCCGGTTCGTGGAATGACCGGAGCGCTGTTTCCGGCGCAACGCGGCGCTGTGTGAAATCGCGCCTGCCCGCACGAGGAAGCGACCCAACACTTCTGAGAAGGTGTTTCAATATACCTTGTACCATATTCAGGTTCCCCATGCAACTTTCTTCTCCCTGTGATCTGTAATTCCACGGTATTGGGCACGATGCCACTTTTCGTCTCCCGAGGATGGACGACCCAGCATACCCGCCTCGCCCTCATGGACTCCGGCGGTCCTGATGATTCTCATCGCATCGCCATCGGAGTCCCGGTATACTGTGGTATACTGTAGCCCAGCGCCAACGATAGTGGGCAACCGATACAATCCGTCCTCCGATCCACAGGAAAGGGCCTGCGATGAGACTGCCACACCCCTCAGAACCGTTTTCCCGACGTACGTTCCTGCACACTGTCGGTGGGACCGCAGCCGCCTTGTCGCTGGGCGCACATAACTGGTTCGGGGTCCCAGCGTTGGCTCGTCCGGCCGGACAGGCCAAGAAACGGCCGGTCGTGCGGGCGGCATTCGTCTATCCTCCAACCGAAGAACTCCGGAAGGTCGGGTATTATAGCTGGCCCGGTTCGACGTTTGACGCGGAAGGTCGGCAGCTACGGTACATGTCCCAACTCCAGCACCTCGAGCGCAAGCTGGGCATCCAGATCCCGGTCGAACCGGAGCCAATCAACGACGGCGGAGCTGCGGCTCGATTCATCCGCCAGATCCAGGCCGAGCCACCGGATGCTCTGTTTCTCGTGCCGTTCAAGAAGGGCCACTGGCCGCATCTTACGCGAATTTTCGAAGAGACGAAACTGCCGACCATCGTCCTGGCGCCGCTGGGTGTACTGCTGGTCGGAATGATCCGTGAACTCCATCGCAGGCCCGGCGTCCACATGATCAACAGTCTCGACGATTTTACAGCCGTCGAGAATGGAATGCGGATGGTCCGAACCGCCTGCTGGATGAAGCAGAGCCGTATCTTGAACATCGCCCGTTCTGCCGGGGCGAGCCAAACGGTTCCGCACTTAGGCACCACGGTCGAGACCGTTGCCAATACCGGCTTTATTGAAGAATTCCAGCGGACCGAACCGACGGATGAGGTCAAGGCGCTTGCCCATCGGTACAGGGCTCGGGCGACGCAGGTTCACCAGCCCAGCGACGACGACATTCTGGACGCTGCCCGAGCTACGGTTGCCCTCCAGAAGCTCGTGGCTCAGGCGAAGGTGGACGCGGTCATGATGGACTGCCTGCCTGGGCTTCAGCATCCCCATCAGCACGTGCCTCCGTGCATGGGCTTCATGGACCTGCGGGATCAGGGCATTCCTGCCGGCTGTGAATCGGATCTGGACGCGACGCTCACTATGATGCTCTTGCAGTATCTGTTCGACCGACCCGGTTTCCAGCATAACCCCGCCGTTGAGACGGAGAGGAACCATTATTTCTGCGCGCATTGCACCAGCGCATCGCGCATGGCCGGGCTTGATGCTTCACCGGAGCCCTATATGCTGATGAATCACGCCGAGGCGGGATGGGGTTGCGTGCCGCGCGTGCTCTTTTCGCCCGGTCAAGAGGTGACGATTGCGAAGTATCTGCACGCCTCCTCTGATCACGATACGCCACAGATGCTCGTCTACTCGGGCGAGACGATCGGCTGTCCGCCTGTCCCTCAGACCGGTGGCTGCCGTACCAATGTGGAAACGACGATCAACGAACTGGAAGACGTTGCCGATCTCAAGGGACACCATCTGGTGATGGTCTATGGCAACCACGCGAGGGCTCTGCGTCGCTTCTGTCGAATGTATGGCATTGAGGCAGTGGTTTGATCATGTTTTGTGACAGGACCTATGGCATGTGTGTTGCACGCCTGGTGCCTTGGCCGAGTGCTCTTGCGGTCCCGATGATGCGGCAGGAGCATTGTCGCCTCCGCTGTCGTACCGGCAGCGTTGGCCTCGTGGGCGCATGTGCCTGAGGAGTATGGGTTTGCTGAGTAGACGATTTCTGTTTGTGGTGGTTTTCACGACCCTATTCGCGGCACGACCGACGCGGCCGGCGGATGAAGCAGGCGATTCACCGCGTGCGTTGATGCGGTACCAATGCGGAACGCTTCGGGCGGCGATTGAGGATCTGATCGAGACATTCGGATCGGCATATCCGGATGGCAAGGACTATCTGCGACGGCTTGATGAGTTGGAACGCAACATTTCGCCGGAGCACCTCGGGCGCCTCAGACGGGAGGCGCTGCTGGCGAATCCGCTGCTCGAATTCGACCAG
>CAZTGH010000471.1:3305-4170 GCA_964612985.1 uncultured Pirellulales bacterium | reverse complement strand
GACACCATTGGCTGAGAGGTAGAACTTGTGCCCTTCGTGATGCATCCGGCCGGCCCTGATCTCCACCACATACCCCCGTGGAACCACAGGATGTGTCTCTCGTCTCTTCTTCTGCAACGACGGCCTTCCCCGTAGTGGTGGCGGGTCGGCTTCCACGGCGTAGTTTGCGAGGCCTGCTCAATGTTCACTGCGCGTTGCGCCCCGCATGGCCTGCTGACTCCCTAACGGAGCCTTCGCAAGGCACACACCACCACAACTACGCCCCCTCTCTCGGCCAGAGATTGTCATTTCACGTTGACAATTGTCTCGATTGCTGCCACGCCTCCCATCGCCGCGATCTCTTCGCGAGAAGGCCAATAGGTATTGTATAATTCAGACTCTCTGATAGACCGCTTCGATGGTGTCGACCATGGTATCGGGTGCGAACTTGGTTTTGACGGACTCCTGACCCGCATGGCCCAGTCGCTCGCGGAGGGACGGATCGGCGATCAGTTCAGCACAGGCCTCGATCAGTTGCGGGACATTCTTGGGCTCGATGAGCCGACCTGTCTGCTCGTTGACCACCTCGCGGGCGCCGTCGACGTCGAAGCTGATGGCGGGCCGCCCACAGAGCATCGCCTGGGGCAGCGTCCGCGCCAGGCCCTCGCGCAGCGAGCAATGAACGAGCACGTCGGACGACTGGATCGCCAGCGGAATCGCGCTGGGAGGCATCAGCCCGGTAAAGCGGAAGCGCCCCTCCAGGCCCAAGTCGCGAACCTGCTGCCTGTACCGGTCGCTCAGATTGCCGTCGCCGACGAAGAGCCAGACGACGTTATCGAAGCGTTTCGCCAGCTCAGGAGCAGAGGCGATGATATAGTCGTGGCCC
>CAZTGH010000471.1:0-3295 GCA_964612985.1 uncultured Pirellulales bacterium | reverse complement strand
CGGGGCGAGCTCCTTTGCCGATTCGATCACGTAGTCGTGGCCCTTGAGCATGAACAGGCGGGCAATGGTCACGAGCACCACCGCGTCGTCGGCAATCCCATAGTGACGCCGGAAGGCCTGCCGCCTCTCGACGGGGATCGGTTCGAGGAACTGCTCCTCGTCAATGGCGGAATACGCGGTGACGTAGGGCTTGTCCACTCCGATGCCGGCGGCCCTGCACTGGTCCGTCATCGCATCGGCGACGCTGATGAAGTAGTCCGTATGTTTGGCCGCGGCCTTTTCGATCGCGACGTAGATCTGATTGACCAGCGGGTTCTGATAGGGATGAAACGCCAGCCCATGCACGCCATGAACGATGGCAGGCCGCTGCGGGTCCCACGTCCCCTTCAGCGCACTGGCCGCATAGCGACCGAGGATGCCCGCTTTAGCCGAGTGCGTATGGACGATGTCGGGCTTCAACTCCCACAGCAGCTTCTTGAGCTTGCGATAGCTGACGAAGTCTTTGACCGGCTCGATGGCGCGGTGCATCTCGTCGATCACGATCGTCTCGTACTTCTGCCCCTTCGTCTGATTGAAAAGCTCCCCTTCGGGCCCCAGCGCCGGTCCCGTGATCAGCGTGACCTCGTGGCCTCGCTCCGCCAGCAGCTTGCAGGTGATCAACGCATTCTCCTGCGCCCCGCCCAGAATGAGCCTTGTGATGACCTGAACGATCTTCAAGATTTCGCCCCCACCGCCGCACACCCGACGCTCTCGATCCCCCAGGGCCGCAGCACCTTCCGCAGGGCCTCGGGCCCCTGCATATAAGACAGAAAGATGCCGTAATTTGTGAATGGCACGCCGATCGATTCCAGATCGCGGATGCGGGCCAGAAGCTTCTGCGCGGTAATCATGCAGCCGCCGCAATGGACGACCAGCTTGTACGACTGAAGTTGCTCGTTCTCCTGGAACTCGCGACCGAAGTTGTGGTCGATCTGCACCTCCGGCCAGTGCTTCCGGAGGAAGTTCGGGATCTGCACCGTCCCGATGTCCTCCGCGATCCGCGAATGGTTGCACGCCTCGGCAATCAGCACCTTGTCGCCCGCTTCCAACGCCGCCAGCGCCTCGATCCCCTTGGCGAATTCCGCCAGTCGACCCCGACTGACGTAGTTGATCATCATGATCGAAAACGTCGTCAGCTCGATGTCCTCGGGTGTCCAGACGTGCATCAGGTCCATCGCCTGCGAATCGGTGACGATCGCCTTGGGCCGCCTGCCGAAGCTCGTCAGGAACTCGTCGAAGCGCTTCCGCTCGCTCACCTCCCCTGCCCGCGCCTTGCCCAGGTCCATACGATAGGAAACAGGCCAAGCCCAGTTTCGCGTGATGTACTCCTCCGCCATCGCCTGCGGTCGCAGATACCGCCCCGGCGGCGTCTCCGCGTCCATCGGGATATTGAGCACGTAGAACTCATCGCGTTCCACGAAGGGCAGCAGCTCCATCTTCACGTTCTTGGACGCGAAATTCTCCAGGATGAAGTTCAGCAGCATCGGCCGGCACTGCGCGTCGACCGCCACCAGGCGAATCTTCTGGTGAAATCGCAGCAGCGGAATCTGCGCCTCGACGATCCCGATCCGCTCGCCCGCCTCCGGACGAAACAGGTTGTAGATCACCAGGATCTGCTTGTCCAGTTCCCGCGCCTTCTGGACCACCTCGTTCTCCGTGGTGAAATCTTCCGTCTCCGGATCGATCACGAGCAGGACCAGGTCGCATTCCTTCAAGTCCGCCAGCACCTTGGCCCGCTTCTTGAGGCCCAGTCCCGAGGCTTCATCCAGCCCGGCGGTGTCGAACAGCTTGGCCGGACCCATCCCGTGAATCTCCTGGAGCGCGATCTTGGTGTCGGCGGTCGTCCCGGGCGTCGCGTCCACGATGGACGTGACCTGCTGGGTGAGCAGATTCATGATACTGCTCTTGCCCGAGTTCATCTTGCCGAAGATCCCGATATGATCTCTTTCCACCAGCATCAGTATTCAATCCACATCAGGCACAAGCCGTTGGGCGGGGCGATCGGTCCGGCGGCGGTCCGGTCCTTGGCAGCGAGCACCTGGCCCATCCGCTCCGCTTCCCAGCGACCGAGGCCCACCTCCATCAGCGAGCCGACGATATTGCGCACCATATTGTACAGGAATCCATCCCCTTCTACTTCCACGTAGACCCAATGGTTCTCGCCTTCGCATGTCTCGGTGACGTCACAGCGAAAGATCGTGCGCACCGAATCGGTCCGGCTGTCGGCCGCGGATGCGAACGACTTGAAATTGTGCTTGCCCACCAGGAACTTGGCGCCGGCGTCCATCGCCGGGACATCCGGACTCGACGGCACGTGCCAGCAGTACCGTCTGTGCAGCACGGGACGAGTCGGTCCGCAGAAAATCGCATAGCGATAGAGCTTCCGCGTGACCTCGCCGATCACGTCGAAGCCCATCCGCACCTCTTCCGCCTTGACGATCGCAATATCGTGAGGAAGCCGGTCGGTGAGTGCCCGGGCGATGTTCTCGGTCGGTACAGGCGAATCGATCTGAATCAGGCCGACCTGGCCCAGGGCGTGGACGCCCGCGTCGGTCCGGCTGGCCCCGCAGACCCGCACGTTCGGGCCCAGCAGACTGCGAGCAGCATCCTGGATGGCCTGCTGGATCGTCGTGTACCCCGGCTGGATCTGCCAGCCATGGTACTCGCTGCCGTCGTAGGCAATGGTCAGTTTGACGTTGCGAATGGCCATCCTTCGAACGCAGGAATAACGGGAAAATGGAATGGTGGAATGTTGGAGGTGTCTCTACCCATTCTTCCAGTAACCCAACATTCCACCATTCCGGAGGTAGTCGTTACATCTCGAGCAGCTTCTCCGCGATCTGAACCGCATTCAGGGCGGCCCCCTTGCGGAGCTGATCGCCCGCTACCCACAGGTTGATCCCACGGTTATTCGGCAGCGACTCATCCTGGCGGATACGACCGACCAGCACGTCGTCCTTGCCCGAGGCGTCGATCGGCATCGGGAAGCGGTTGTGCTCGCGATCGTCCAGTACAGTGACACCCGGGGCGTCCGCCAGCAGCTCGCGCACCTTCTCCGGCGTCATCGGCTCGGTGAACTCCAGATTGATACTCTCACAATGCGCACGCATCACCGGGATGCGCACGCAGGTGGCCGTGATCGCGATGTCGGGACAACTGAAGATCTTCCGCGTCTCCTTGACCATCTTCATCTCTTCCTCGTTGTAGCCGTTCTTCTCCAGGGGCGCGTTGTGGGCAAAGAGATTCATGGCGATGG
>CAZTGH010000470.1:0-4192 GCA_964612985.1 uncultured Pirellulales bacterium | reverse complement strand
GGCGTTGGAGTACATGCACTTCATTCTCTGGAGGCGTGCCGCGAACTGCTTGCCCAGATGGACCAAGGTCCTGTCCTCGTGGCCGAGCTCGACGGCGATGCGACGGAAGGCTTGCAGTCCCTCGCCAGGATCACGCAGCAGTATCCACAGACCTCCGTGCTCGTCCTCGTTCATCCTGGTGACATACGCACGACCGTCCAGGCGATGAAAACGGGGGCCTGTGACTGTCTGGAAACCCCTGTCGAGAGCGACCGGCTGAAGGAGATAGTGGAAAGGCTCCTTGGCAGCATGGACTCACGACCGCCCGCGAACCCACTGACGCCGATGGAGATCACCGTACTGGGGCACATCCTGGAGGGCAAGACCAGTCGCCAGATCGCCGATACCCTATGCCGTTCGCCCAGAACCATCGAGGTCCACCGCAGTCACATCATGCACAAGCTGGGCGTTTCGACGATAGTCGACCTGGTGAAGGTCGCCGCGGGCATGGGTTTGCTCGAGAAACCATATGACGAAGCATCCAGCCGCAACGAGGTGTAGATTCCTGTCTCGACCGTCGACAGTGATTTCGATCGGGTCATGTCGGCTCAAAGTCATGCTGCCGACGCAGGAAATCGGTCAGAGCATAGATCGTCTCGAGATTGTAGCCCGGCTCCAGATGGTAGACGATCTCCAGATTCCCGCCGGCATTGTCGACCAGGAGTCCTCGCACCCAGTCCAGTATGGGCTTCGGACTCTCGCAAGACATGTCGTTGGGCAGCGGCGCCATGCTGATCGGTATTTGGGACCCGAAGATCCGTCGGGCGTCACCGAGCGAGGTCGTGCCTCCGAGGTCCAAGGAGTCCAGATTCTCAATCTCTGCAAAGGTCTCCAGTAGATGGGTACTGGATCCGCACGAATGCAGGCGAATGGGACCGAGTGCCTGGCCGATCTTCGAAGTCAGGGGTACGACAAACTCTCTCGTCAACGGCGGGCCGACCATGCAGCAGGAGCATTCCCCGACGTGAACATCCGTCACGGGCAAATCGGCCACCTCAGCGAAATGGCGGCAGAGCACGATATAGGCCTGCGCGATCCACTCCATGATCTGCCTGCAGCGAGCCGGCTGCGCGATCATGTCGAGGAAGACGGCTTCGCCAAAGAGCTTCTGGGCTGAGGTCAGAACACCGTGAATGGCGGTCCGGCCGGACCCGTCCCAAAAGAATGGCGGGATCGGTCGCAACCGCGGTTCGTCTCCACCTCGAATCCGGACGATTTGCTCGTCGAACTGCCTGACGAGATCGTGCTCCAGCAGGCTCTCGGGGACAGGAAGAGCCGAAGGTTCGCGCCCTACACAACAGGCCGGTGTGATGTCCGCATCGCGATCGTCTGCCGGGAGGAATTCCGCTCCGAGCAGCATGCCCAGAAGCATGTTGGGCTGGATCCCGCCAACCTGCACCTGCGCAGGACCCCAATAGCGCCGGCGTCCGAGATTCGATTCCGAGTAGAACAACCCCAGGCCGGGGAACTCACGGGTGGCATACTCATTGCACTGGCGGTCAATGGCATGACGACGCGACGTGTCGAAGTAGTAGCTGCGGTCGAATGCTACGCCCAGCGCCTGGTGCATCCACGCCTTCGAGAGTGTGCCGGACAGCGTGATCATCTCTTGCCTTCGAGTCCTCAAGTGACGATGAAGGTCAGGCGGTCATGTCCATCGCAAAGTGCGGCTTTCGCGTTCGCCATCGACCTCGTGTGAAATCGGGCACCTTGACCGGGATGCTGCCCTGGGCAATCGACGTCTCCGACAAGGGTCCGTGGACGCACATGAGGACGGAGTCATAGACATCCAGGGGCGTCTGCGTCCGGTTCCTGACCGCCTGCACGAACAGTCGCAGTTCGCGCAGGTCCGTACCACCGTGGCCGCCGAGTTCAGGTTCCTTGGCCCAGGCGTGCCGGTACTGTTCGTGGTAGGGACCGAACGGTTCCCATCGGTGGTACTCAGGGCTCTTGTCCTTCAGGTATACAGCGTCTCTCTGTTCGTTGTACAGGCCACGCGTGCCCTGAATCAGCCAGCGATTGTCGTACGGGCGCGGCAGTTGCATGTCATAGTTGATAACAATGCTCTTGCCCTTCTTCGTTCGCACCGTGGTGGTGACGATATCGCCCTGGGCGAACTGGCGTTTTGCGTTGGGATGCTCCGGCCCGAAGCGCGTGGCGAAATACTCGTTGATCCCGACCGGATCGGTGGCGGTCGAGGTGATGTAATCGAAGTAATCGCCGCAATTGATGTCCATCCAACTGATGACCGGGCCCAACTGGTGGCTGGGGTACTGGTCGCGATTGTGCTCGACGAGGTACTTGGCGGCCCAGCGGTCCTGGCCCGTCTCGCGGTCGAAGAACCAATGGTCGATACAGTCGTGGGAGTGGGCGCAGTGACAATGAACGATCTCGCCCAACAGACCCAGGCGGATCATGTTGAGCACCGCCAGGTTGTCGCTCCGCATGCTCCAGTTTTCGAGCATCATACAGGGGACGCCCGTCTGTTCGTGCGTATCGACCAGTTGCCAGCATTCGTCGAGGGTATAGGCTGCCGGCACCTCCACCGCTGCATATTTGCCCATTCGCATCGCGTGGGCCGCCATGGGCGTGTGCCATTCCCAGTAGGTGGCGATGATGACGGCGTCGAGATCCTCGCGTTCCACGAGTTTCTTCCAGATGTCTTCGTCGCCTGCATAGACTTCCGGCGCGGCGAAGCCCGCCTTGGCGACGCGGGCCCGAGCGGCCTCGGCCCGATCGCGATGAATGTCGCAGACGCCGGGAATCTCCACGGTATCTTTCATTTCCAGAAGGTTACCCAGGAGGCTGTTGCCCCGTCCGCCCATGCCGATCACAGCCAGACGCACCTTCTCCAGGGGGGAGGAACTGGACGACTCGGGCGCCGATCGAGCCCAAGAGACGTGGGTCGTCAGTGGAGCGCTGCCCAGGATTGCTCCCAGGCCCAGGACACCGTTGTGTTTCAGGAATGTTCTTCGCGTGGTCTTGTCCATCATGGTCATATCTCCTGGTTCTGTTGGAGGGCTGCGAAATCCGACTGCATTGTGCACCTTCGGTCATGGAATCCCCAGTTCGCCAGTTCTCACGGGTCTCCCTGTTTCGGCCGAAAGGTCAGCGGCAAAACACACCGCCAGAGTCTTGGCGGCATCTTCCAGGTCCGGGAAGGGCCGCTTGTCTTCAAGGATCGCATCGAGGAAGTGGGAAACCTCACCCTGGAAGGGGTGATGGGCGACGTCGCCGCTGTCGGGCAGGACGCAGGGGATCTTCATGAAGTTGTTTTGGCCCGGGAACAGTTTGGGCGCAAAGACCTCGTCGTTGCGAATGGCGCCTTCGGTCCCGTAGACGCCAATATTGAACCGGTAGGGCATTTGCGCGTCGAAGGTTGTGGTGGTCCGCCCGAGCTTGCCATCGGCAAACCGGATGTTCGCGGAAATTGTTCCTGGATATTCAATCGGGTTCTCAGTCTTGACCTGATAGGCAGAGACCTCCTCGACCTCGCTGCGGGCGAACCAGCGCATGGCGTCGACGGCGTGGCAGCCCCCGGTCAAAATGGCGGTGCCGCTCTGCCGGCGACTGGCCAACCATTTTTCCTGAGGAGTCATCCAAATCCGATGCATGTAGTCGACCTCGACCAGGAAGATGTTGCCCAGCACGTTTTCCTGGATCAGGCGGTCCACCGTCATCAACAGCGGATTCCAATGCAGCACGAAACCCACGAGCGTCTTGACCCGGTTGGTCCGGACGGCATGCAGTTGTTTCTTCAGGTCGTCGACGGTCAGGGCAGGGGGCTTTTCGATAATCACGTGCTTGCCCGCTTCGGCCGCTGCCACCACGTACGGCGTATGCACGTCGTGGGGCGTCGAAACCACCACGATATCGATCGCCTCGCTTTCCAACATGGCGGTCGCATCCGTATCGATCGTGCACTGAAGGTCGTACGCGTCCCGATAGCGTTCTGCGTTAGCCGGATGGCGACTGGCCATCGCCCGAATCTCCGCTCGCTCGTCTCCGTGGAAAGCCCTCACGTATTCCCCTGCGACCCAGCCACAGCCGATGATTCCCACGCCCAGTGTGCCCATACCTCGGTCCTTTCCCTTTTCCACAAAGACCTGTCTCTCATGCATAGAAACCTGCATAGCGCTCCATGGCATCCATC
>CAZTGH010000469.1:0-4204 GCA_964612985.1 uncultured Pirellulales bacterium | reverse complement strand
ATATGGTCAAGGAGGTCTTCGGCGACTTTGCGAGCTGGCGACACAGCAAGGAGGAAAACGATCGACTGCGGGAGGCCAACTTCAGGAAGATGGCGGAGCGAGGCAGCTATGCAGCGCAACTCGATTTCATCCGCAAGCGCCTGAGAGCGGAGCCACTCTACCAGACGTTCTTCGTTCTGGACCCGAATTCGGGTCAGCGGAAATTCGTCGCGCCGATCGTCTATGGCGAGAGCATGAACGGCACCGGCGCGCCGCCACTGGTCACCGACGACGGCAAGGTCATCGTCAAGTTCCGGGCGCTGCTGCGGAGTCGTTACGAGCACTATTCGCCTTTTCTGAACGTGGGCTATCTCGACACCACCACCGGGCACATCGAGCCAATCATGGACCCGTCGCGCTGCTACGGCTGGCACGACAGCCTGCTGCTGATTCACGACGAGCAATGCCAGCTCTCGGCAGCGGGGCGGCTGCTGATCAACACGCATCAGGACAATGTCAATGCGATGGATCTGGAGACGCTGGAGGGCTATGGCGAACCGTTCTGTCGGGGCGTGCACGAGCCGCAGCCCGGCGAGGCGGTCGGGATCTGGGCCATGCTTTTTCGAGGCCAGCAAGTACCGACGGGTAAGGAGTGGCTTGCTCGCGGCACGGCGGTTTACGGCGGAGGCTCGGTCATCGATACGGCGGTCTCGATCGCGGGCGACAGCTTCTACTACATTCCAACGCACGAAATGAATGCCGGCGCCGCGGTCGTTGCCTTTCGCATGGACGCGAATGGCAAAGCCTCCGAGAAGACGAAAATCCCGTCGATCCAACTGAGCGACGCCGAGTGGAGCAAGATCAAGGAGTTACGCTGGGATTGGGACATGCTTCAGATGCCACGACTCGATCACGTGCAAAGGGCCCTGCCGGGGACGGTTCCCGGAACGCGCCAGGCTCCGTTGACGGAGGAAGCGGTCGAGCGCGTGAGCCGGATCAGAGACAGCGAACTCGACCCGTTCATCTGGGAAGTGCCTGTAGTGAAGACTGCAAAGGCCGATGGTTCGATCGGGTTGAAGAAGGAACTGACAGAGGCAATCGAAGAACTGATCTCGCAGCGTTGGCGGCCCCTGGTCTTTCCGCCCGGCAAGCACCCCAGGGAAGCCTATCGCATCTTCGCGGATCCCACCGAGACCCTGCTGACGCTGGCTCTGGCCTATCCGCACGTCGACGAGGACTTGCAGGAGAGGATTGGAGGTTACGTTGCTCGGATGAGCGAGTCCGGGGGCCCCTTGTCCGGGCCGGTCGGCCAGGACCTTGTCGATCCCGACGAGGGAGCGGTCCGCTCGCATTACAATGTGGAATCGAAGAAGCTGTTCCGTGTCGTGGATGATATTGTCCGCGGCGACGTCGCCCGGCTGTATCCGCTCTGGCTCTGGGCGCAGGTCAGCGGCGATTGGAGCCATATCGAGAAGAACTGGACCCAACTGCGGACGTTTGCCGATCGGTCGCCCAACCCGATGGAAGAGGACTGCCGCAACGGGTATGTGGCGGGCCTGATCGCGTACTGCAGGATGGCGGCTCATATGGACGACCAGAGAGCCTTGGCCAGAGGATTAGATCATACGCGGTCGGCCCTTCGTGAACGTCTGGCGTATGAATTTGCCCATCCCAAAGGGGGACTCATCTCGCAGGTTCCCGTCTCACGGTCGATCTTCGCCCGCTGGCGGCATTTGACACCCGAGGTGGGGCGGCTCCTGGCAAGCTACGCCGGACCGATTCAGGACCACCTGATGAACGTCTATGTGGACTATCACCGCCCGACGTGGTTCCTCGCCTGGGGCGTCGAGTCGATGTGGCGCAACGAATCGGCCTTTGCGTTGCCGACGATGGCGAACGAGATCTTCACCGCTCGCGCCTGGATCCTGCGCGAGCCGCCCGAGAAGCTGTTCCGGCTCATCGACCTGCCCTGGTGCCAGGCCGACCTCTTCTATATCTGCAAGCTGGTCCTGGGCATCGAGGCCCGGGGTTCAACCGTCTGGCAGCGCCTTGCCGATCGTGCCTTTGCCGTGCGCAGAACAGCATCTTCCCCGACCGGCTGTGGTCGGAATACGGTGGCACTTGAATTGGGCGCATCCGCTCTCGGCAAAACCGCTCGGGCCCAGCGATCCGAATTACCCCCAGGTTGCCCCAACACCTACGTATCTGAAGGGGTATCTTTCTTGCGGAGAGTGCGGATGGGGGGCATAATGCAGCGGTTCGGAGGCATTAAGGAGAATGAGTATGGGCAGAGCGTGGATGGGTCGCAAGGTGTGCGCTGCGGTGGTGGGGTGCGCGGCGATGGTTATGTTGACGGGGTGTTCGACGAATAAGGAGACGGCAGAATCGATGGAACGGGATGGGATCATCGTCGATCGACTGGCGAACGCGGAGCAGTATGCGGGGATGCACCCGAGATTCGAGAAGGCGTTTGCCTTTCTGCGGCGGGACGACCTGACGCACTTGGCGGAGGGGCGTCACGAGATCGACGGGGATCGGTTGTTCTGCCTGATCAGCAACGGTCCGGGGCGGAGTCGGGACGAGGCGCCGCTGGAGGCGCATCGCAAGTACATCGACATCCAGTACGTGATGGCGGGGACGGACGAGATGGGGTGGAAGCCGACGTCAGCGTGCGAGATCGTCGAGGTGCGCTACGATCCGGAGAAGGACATCGCGTTCTTCGGCGATGCGCCGCAGACGTGGACGCCGGTGCCGGCGGGCTCGTTCGCCATCTTCTTTCCGCGCGACGCCCATGCTCCGCTGGTCAGTTCGGGACGCATCCACAAAGCGGTCCTCAAGATCGCCGTCGAATGACACGACTGGTGCTCCAGGGCTGTTCTCGGTCGAAAGCCGGATGCTTCGTGCCGAAGACTCAGGCTCGATAGGGCGACGTCACCGGCGTTCGCTGGGCCTCGACGATCTGGACGGTGGTAGCCTGGAGTCCCTGGCGGCCCTCCGTGGCGGTGTAGCGTACACCGGTGCCGATGGTGAGCCGATCGAAGTCCCCATGCAACACGCTGTTCTTGTGGAAGTAAATCTCCTCCTGCGTGTCGATGGTGCGCAGAAATCCGTACCCCTCGATCGGGAATAGTTTGTGCACCACGGCGGTCATCTGCTGGGCGCCGTGGGTCTTGATCTTTCCGTGCTGCTGGGTGACGAGCTTGCGGAGGCGTCGTGCGGCGGTGTCGAACGCGTCGCGGATCACGGTGTCGAGCGGGTCATGCATGTTGCCCCGGCCCGCCTCGTTCTTGACGACGAGTTCATGCCCGGGCGAGACGGTCATATCGATGCGAACGCGGTAGGGATTTCCGCTGTTCATGTGAGCCTGCGGCTTCTCCACGGCCACCCGGCAACTCGACAGATAGTCGCAGACTTTGCCGAGCTTGTCCGCCTTCTCACGAATCAAATCCTCCACCTCCGTAGTGTGCCGGACGTTCTTGAACGAAACCTGTAGTGGAACCTGCATGGTATGTCTCCGATAATCACTCCTATGGACGTCCTTTCCTGCATCTCGGTGTCTGTCCACCTTGGGTTGTACGCAAGCGCGGCGCTTGGGGTGCGATAAGAACCTTCCTCTATCGCGGCGCGCCATTTGCTGGGACCGACGCGGGATGGAGGAATCCAACATCGAATGGGCTACAGCGTGCATTTCGCTCCAGAAGTCCGGCAATGGTGGAGATGACGGTTGTGAGTGCTGCGCGGGATGCGATCATGTTATTTTCCCACAATGGCGGCGCCGCTGCCGAACTCAGGGCGACAGAAAGAGAGACTCCGTTCGAGATGACAGACGGAGGGCAGGTTAGACCTGAGAGTGGCGACCAGGAGCGGTGGCCCGAATCCGCCATCATCTGCCCACCCTGGCGTCGGAGCGATTCCCCCGGCCCACGTGGTTGCGAAGACCGGGCGTTTGCGGTACACTGGGCCCACGTAAACGACTCTTACCGAATGACTGGAGAATACCGAATGCGATTGAAAACGAAGATTCCCTACATACTGGTGCTGATGGTGATTTGTTCCGTGGGTCTGGCGGATGACTGGGCGCAGTGGCTCGGTCCCAATCGGGACGGGTGCTCCTCGGAGACGGGGTTGCTGACGGAGTGGCCCGAGGGCGGTCCGTCGCTGGTCTGGCGGGCGACGGGGCTGGGAGCGGGATTCTCGACGGTGGCGGTGGCGGGCGATCGCATCT
>CAZTGH010000468.1:1227-4213 GCA_964612985.1 uncultured Pirellulales bacterium | reverse complement strand
TGCGTTCGTGAGCGTAAAACGCCCCGATCTTGACGGCGCTGTCGAGCAAGCCGATCCCGATCGACAGCGTCGGCTCGCCGGTGAGCAGCCACGCGATGACGAAGGTCACCACCGTTCCTCCGGCCCGCCAGGTGACCGCCTTTACTATACTTCTGTAGTGCGATTCCGCCATGATTCCGCCTAATTACCCACTATGCCCATTGCTATACTATGATTTCATCGCAAAAAAACCGGCCGCCCTTCCCCGTCTAGATCGAGTAGTCGGGCACAGCCGCATGCCGGCTGCGTTTCTCCCGCTCCACAAGCTCGGCAAGGTTCGCACTCTGGCAGATGCATGTCAGCGACTTGTTGACCTGCACCCAAAGGTCCTCCAGGGCCGCATCGCCCCGCACGTACTTGCGCGGGTCCGGCGGGACGCCTACCGATATGGGCCCTTCTATGGCTTCGATCACCTGGGTCACCGTAATCCGTTGCGGTAGATCGGCCAGCGTGTATCCGCCGGTGTTGCCACGGTGCGAAACAACGAGGCCGCCCTGTCTCAATTCGTTCAGGATGATCTCCAGAAACCGTCCCGGAACACCCTGTGTCGCCGCAATCTCCTGAACAGCTACAGGCCCACAACTACCGCGAAAGGCCAGCTCGAAGACCGCTCGCAGAGCATAATCGCACTTCTTTGAGATCTTGATCGCCATGTATATCACTAAAACAATCGAAATAGTGATGTTACAACATACCCCTCCCTCGTCCGGACCGCAATACCCTTTATCGGAGAAAGGCAAGAAAAAGTTCGGCGCCAGCCTGTTCATCGCAGACGACTCTGCGTCTGCCTCCTCACTCGCCTACGGATGATTCTCCCGGGTGTATGAGCCTGTGCGACTCGTCCAGCGATAAGACCGGCGGGAAATCGGGCCACTGCCGCCCACGGCGAAAAGAACGGCAACGGTTTGAAAGAAGGCCTTTGACGGCTACGGCAGGAGGGCGAGAAGCTTGCTGTCTATCCGGATCGATAGAGCCCGCGAACGGACGGATACGGACAGCAACCGGAAATCTTGTCCCAAAAACCGGGTTCACGAACTGGGGAACGAGGATTTGAACCTCGACTAACTGATCCAGAGTCAGTCGTGCTACCGTTACACTATTCCCCAAAGAGCCTGCGATACCTGATCGGGGCGACCCTATCACATCTCGGGCGTCTTATCAAGCCCAAAATGGCGAATCAACTTCCATCCGGTCGGCAAAAGCGCGGTGGCCAGGGCGATTTTGACGATCTCGCCCGGCAGGAAGGGATAGAGCCCGATGGCCAGGACGCTGCCCAGTGACTGACCGAAGAGATGAACCAGAGAGGTCAGCCAGAGCAGGCCGCAGCTATATAGCAGGATACTGCCAAAGACCATGGCCAGCACGGTGGTGGCCGGTCGCCGATCCCAACCACGCTCAGCCAGGCGCCCCACCACATAGGCTGCCAGGACGAAACCGATGAGGTATCCGCCGGTAGGCCCGAGAAGAACCGCCAGCCCTGCCCTGCCGTGAGAGAAAACCGGGAACCCCGCCAGCCCTTGCAGCAGGTAGGTCAGGACGCACAAGGCTCCCCGCCGCGAACCCAGCAGAGCGCCGACCATCAGCACGGCAAACGTCTGGCCCGTCCAGGGCACCGGATAGCCCACCGCGATCTGCGTACACAGGGCGATCAGGGCCGATCCGCCCAACACCAGCGTCGCGTCATACAGCCAGGCCAACTTCCGTTCAGACGGCCGAACCAGATCTGCCACGGTCAGTTGTGCAATCATGCTCGATACATTCCTGAAAAAAAGCGTTCCATTCGGACCGCGACGCTCCTGTCGCGGTACGGCGGCGAATTATACCGGCCCGACCTCGGGCTGTCAAACGACAAGAAAACCGGATTGCGCTGAAATCCGGACTGTGCGCGAGCGACGACATCTTAAGGAGTATCGGAAAATCCCGTCGGTCCTGGTCAGCCGTCAGGGAAAACGTATAATGTCGGCGCCGATTGCGTGACGCAGAGCGGCGGCGACGCCTTCATCCGGTGTCGGCGGGCTTGTGGAAGAAACATGCGTCGATCGCAATCGAATCCTCTGTGCGGAATGAAAGGGAAGACCATGAAGAAGGGAGTGACCACGCGCGTTTCGTTGGCCTGTCTGCTGGGACTGATCCTTTTTCTGGTCAGTTCCTGCGTCTACGTGCATGGCTGCGACGGCTCATGGAGCCGGCTGGTGAAGTATGAGAGGCAGGTTGAATTGTCGGCCGATCTGGCGCCGGGCTCGTCATTGTCAGCACAGACGCGAGACGGGTCCATCCGGATCGAAGGGATCGAGAGCGACGAGTGCCGACTGACGGCGACGATCGCAGTGTGGGCGACCACGGAGGAACGCGCGCAGGAACTGGCCGAGCAGATCGACGTACGGCTGGAACCGTCGGCGGGCGGGCTGGCGGTCGTCATCGACAAGCCGGGGGTCGTCCGGAACGCTCGCTACGGCGTCTCGCTGGAGGCAGCGGTGCCGGTCCAGACCAGCTTGAGCCTTGTGACCAGTGACGGATCGGTCCACCTGGCCAATATTGAGGGTACCGTCGACTCCAAGACCTCCGACGGCAGCATTCACGCCGACGGGATCCGAGGCAGCATGAAGCTCAAGACCTCTGACGGCAGTATCGATTGCTCCGGCATCGAGGCGGAAACGCTCGATCTCCACACCAGCGACGGTCGGATCAGAATCACCGACGCTGCTGCAAACTCCTGCATTGCCGAGACTTCCGACGGGAGCATCACGCTGACTACCGTTCGCAGCGAGCGAGTGGACCTACACACCAGCGACGGAGGGATCCGGTGCGAGAATATCCGCGCCGCTCGGCTGAACTGCCGCACTTCGGACGGCTCGGTGCACATCGAATGCGCCGCCGATTCGCCTCGGGCGTTGGAGGCGTCGGTGACGACCTCGGACGGCAGTATTACGTTTGCAGCCCCGCCGGA
>CAZTGH010000468.1:0-1127 GCA_964612985.1 uncultured Pirellulales bacterium | reverse complement strand
CGCCGGCTGCGACATGCATCTCGGCAGTTGGGCGCAGTCCCGGTACGAAAGAACGACCAATCAGCAACGGTTGCTGGCCGCCGGGTCGACTCTCGACGTGGAGACCTCGTTCGGATCCGTTGCCGTCACCGGCGCCGATGTGACAGAATGCGACGTCACGGCGACGATCACTGCAAGCGCACCGACCGAAGAAGAGGCGCAGGAGTTGGCCGAGCAGACCACCATTGAGATGGTAACGGTGGGCGACACGCTGAGGGTGCGAGCCGATAAGCCCCAGACGAGGGGCAACCGGTCCGTTGGCGTCAGTTACCGCATCGTCGTGCCCAGGCAGACGAACGTGGAATGCCGCAGCTCGTACGGGAACGTGGAATTGGCCAACCTGGAGGGGAGCGTTTCAGGGCGGGCCAGCAGTGGCTCGGTCAGAGCCGAAGAGATCCGAGGGTCGGCCAACCTGGGCAGCTCCTATGGCTCCATCACGTTAGAGCGCTTTTCGGAGGGCGACCTGACGCTCAAGACCAGCAGCGGCAGGATCGCGATCTCCAACGCCGCGTTCGAAAGCTGCGACGCCGGCACCTCCTACGGATCGGTGACCGCCCGGTCGCTGCAAGGCGACACCATCAAGCTGCGTTCCAGCAGCGGCAGCATCGAACTAATCGAGGCCGTCGCCGATACGATGGACCTTTCGACCTCCTACGGTCGCGTCGAAGCGAGACAGATCCGCGTCCGCGATCTGCGGGCCCGCTCGGGCAGCGGCAGTGTCGACATCGACTGCGCGGATGCGTGCCCGCCCGATCTTACCGCCCAGGTCAAGAGCTCCTATGGCAGCGTTGCCTTCACCGCTCCGCCGGAGTTTGCCGGGCAGGTCCACCTGGCGACGAACTATGGTTCGGTGCACACCGACCGTCCCATTACCATCCGGGGCGAACTGAGCAAGAAGAAGATCGACGGCGCGATCGGCGACGGCGCCGGCAACCTCCGCATCGAGACCAGCAGCGGTTCGGTCACCTTGCGATAGGACGCCGCTTTCCCTGATTCTGCCGGACGGGCGGGGGCGCGTGGGATTCCACCGCCTCCGCTCGACCACTCTCACGTCACACCCAGCCCTCCAGAGACCTTCCAGAGGCTTG
>CAZTGH010000467.1:0-4217 GCA_964612985.1 uncultured Pirellulales bacterium | reverse complement strand
AGGAGTAATGCGCCACCTCCATGTCGCAGTTGGACATCTCCGGCTCGCCGGCGCGGCAGGTGTTGATGAAGCTTCCGAGCCGTCCGCCGGACGTGATCGCCACCGGCTCGCCCTGGACGTTTTCTCGTTCGCCGCTGGGTGAGACGTAGGTGTTGCCCAGGATCTTTCCGCCGTCCTCGAAATAGAAGTCGCTTTCTTCCTCGCGCGGACACCCATCATAGTTGACATTCCGAACGTTGAAGAACACCTTCTGGCCGTTGGGGTACTCGGCGACGGCGAACAAGGTGTTGGGGGTCTCGCCCTGGTCGTTCCAGGCGAAGCATCCACCAATCGCCATCGCCCGAATCGGGGCGGTCAGACCGGGATCGAGTGCCCAGAACGCCGCGTCGAGCTCGTGCGTGCGCCGGTTGTTCAGATCACCGTTATTCTGCATGAGTACAATCTTCCCTGAGTGTGATGATACACCACATCATTCGATCATATTCTCACTGCAGACTGGACCAGTTTTCGGGGGCAGGTTACTGGCGAATGGATTACAATCACTACTGGCCACACAGTTCGCTAGGTACATGAGCCCGGTGGCCTTCGCGACGAGTTGTCTTGGGCCTGACTCCGCTACGCTTCGTCAGCCGCAACACAGCGACAGCTCAAGACGCACATAAGGAGTGGACCAGGATCGGGTGGGAAGGTCAGTGGATGTCCTCCTCTCTCTGAGGCTGACACGTGAAGTCGGTGGCAGGCTAATGGTGGTACAATCCAATTTCGTATCAGTCACCACCTCGATTGGGGACCTGAAATCTGTCTGGATCGGGGAACACAGACACACGAGAGTTTCTCAGTATCAGACCGCCTTCCTGACGGGTGTACCGCGCTTCCGGGCTCAAGGACTCGAAACATTCGAGACAGATTCGGTTAAAGCCTTTTCGCGCGGCGGTACCGGGATCTACAGTGACAATCAGATTCGACAGCTGGTCAACAACGCTCATGCGGAATTGCGGATTCATCCACTGGAAGAACATCTGCAATCGAGTATGCAGAAATCCCTGTATGGGGTTTTGCCGATCCTAAAGAAGGCTTTACGGAAGCTTGTTGTAAAAGGCGACTTGGAGGATATCCCTGAAGATCCGACGCACATGATCCTGCAGAACCTCAAGAGATACCGCATCATTCATGCTGCCAAAACGACTTTTGGCGCCTATATTGTCGAGGGCACATTGTATGTGGAAAGGCCGTATCTGGGGCTTCATATGCTTGAGGAGATCTTGTTTCACGAGCTGCTTGAAGCTTGTGGAGTATCTCATTATCAGGCTGTGAAGCTGACGCAGGATTACCTCTGGGATGCTCTGCTCCCTGAAAAGGAGTATGTTGCAGCGGATACAGAGAGCATTCCCGACGAGTGGGATGATGCGGATGCTGTCATTGCTGAGATCTACACGCCCAGGGAGGCTGCAATTGAATCTGCGAAGGCGGACATCGAAGCGGCCCAAGAGGATATCCGGACCGGGCGAGCTTATGATCTGCCTGAACAGAGCAATAAGGCACAGGAATTCTTCCATAACAAATTTGAGCGGTTCAACAGAGCCGTCCACAACGCCACATATCAACAGGGAAATTATGTCGACTTGCGCGACTTGCCCCACAATGTGGAAATTCATGTAATTGGCGATGTGCATGCCTGTTGGGATAATGTGGAATTCATCCTTAGGCACAGGGCCCAGTTCATTTCCGGTACGACCTTTGCGGTCGGGGGATTTCCATTGTCTGTGCTGGAGAAAGTACAAAGAGGTGAAGCTGTGCTTCTCTTCAATGGGGATGTTGTGCACTACGACATTCACAGTGAATATACGCTTGTACAGCAAGACTATATCCGGACCAAGGCAGGCCAGAACACAGCCTTTCTGAGGAAGAAAGAAGCGCAGATCATGCGCAAACTCGCTGACATGAGAGCCACCATGACCATTCTTGACCTGGTGATGGACCTCAAGATACAGAATCCGGATCACGTGTATTGGATCTTAGGCAATCATGATGACTGCATCTATCGCGGTGCGGGAAAATGGAGCATCTATCAGCATTCGCTCTACTGGCTTGCATTGAAAGAGCGATTTGGCCCCTGTTGGGCGCATCACTATATCCGCTTCGTTGATGACTGCCCCTTGGGGCTGATGTGTGACGGAATGTATGCTTTCCACGGTGGATTTCCCAAGGAGCGATTGGCGGATTACGAACAGTGCGAAAAAAACGATCCGGTCGTCAACGAGTTTCTCGGCAAAGGTTTCCGCAATCGCCATTTTGACGCGGAAATGTCTTCGTTCCTCGAGGCAGAAGGGATCTTCTTTACCTTGATTCTGTTGAGTCATATGCCGGGCTTGTTGGAAAAGGATGAATACTGGGCATGGTTGCATAGCAATTCCGTCTGCATGATTTACGGCGCTAAGATCTACACGGGATATGCCATTTTCAAGAATAGAGGCAGTCTTGCCTTTGAAAATGTGACCGACCCGAAAGGCGTGGAGCTTACGCCTCCCAAGGATTTTGCCATCCCTGCGGTTGAAATCGAAGGCCGTTGGGATAGGTTAAAAGTGTATGTCAGTAATCTGCGTCTCGGTCATTGCAGAGAGTACACATTGTACGACGAGACGCCTGTTGTGACGAGACTCCAGAAGGAGGAACTCATCAAGGTGTCCATGCGCCAGACCAGTGAACCTGCGGACCAGACGCATGAGACCTATGAGTTGCCGCATCAAAGTTGGCTTGCGACGCGTAAGGAAAACATACAATTCTTGCGGGATACGGCTTCCACTGTTTGCTATGATGCCGTGATGGCCTTGGTCCGCGGGATTTGCTCTCTGGGCAAGACATTCTGGGGCCTGGCTGGACTCCTGGGACGATTGATTAGCCCCCTCATCGGACTATGGAGTGTAGTGAAACGAGCATTCCGTCCTGTCGTGAGACTTATGGGGATCATAGCGCGCCCTTTCATTGGGGTGGCACGTTATGTGATCCGCCTGGTCGGAAGAGTCACAAAGGGCATAGGCCGTATCTTTCCTTCCATGTATGACCAGTACCGCAAATGGGGCTTGTCAGACCGCATGATTGTCTGTTTGACTGGCATGGAGGAAGGGTTCTTCAGCGGCATCTGGACATACCTTATCAACCCCAGCTTTAAGTCCATGCTGCGCTTGAATCCATGGACGGGAATGATTCTGGACCTGCTGGGGAATGTGATTCCGTTTCTGCTGTTGCACCACCAGCGCTTAATTTACAGAGGAGGTCATATCTGGCGCGTCTCTCCGGATGACACCAAGTGGGAGAAACTCCGCGATTATGCTTGGCTGATCGGCATGCGCGTGTTCTTGAATTTGGTCTTTGTGCTGATGCTTCATTTTCTCCCACGGAGCATAAGTGGTTTCTTGGGATTGCCAGTCCTTTGGTTCCTCCACAGCGCGATCAATTTCTTGGGCCGGCCCATGGGGATGGTTTCAGGCGAAACAGAATTCGCACCCCCACAGAGCGATAAGGATGCTCAGATTCTCTGCCTGTGAGAGGCGGACTGGCGTGTCCAGGCGTTGATCTATTTCAGTACAAGGAGGTCACTTATCATGGCAACGGCAACGGCCGCAAAACCTATAGCAAGATCGATGAGCAAGACAGAGGTTGCATCTGGAATCGCCGAGGAGACCGGGCTGACCAAGAAACAAGTCAACTCTGTGTTCGAGGCGATGGCCGGACAGATCAAGAAGAGCCTCGGGCGCCAGAGTTCTGGCGTCTACAACATCCCAGGATTGATGAAGGTGGCCGTGGTGCGCAAGCCAGCCACCAAGGCTCGTAAAGGTATCAATCCTTTCGCCGGTGAAGAAACCGTGTTCAAGGCCAAACCAGCACGGAATGTCGTGAAGATTAGATTGCTCAAGAACCTCAAGGACATGGTCTGGGACTGAATTCCGAAGTAGCACGAAGGGCCCATGTCATTGGGCACGTGGGCCCGTTCTATTTCCATGGCAGTATCTTCGGACGACGTACCTATCGAGGGAATAGTACCACCAGTACAATGCCGACGGCCGGGCAACCCCTGATTCCAGGCCAAAAACGGCGTTTCCGGCTCAATATCGACGGTTGCCCTTGACGGACAAGAGAAACAAGGGCCATTAAGGGAAGCTGGTTTGTCAAAGAATCTGTCAAAGCAGAACGCTTTGACGACTTTTCGTGTCGGCTTT
>CAZTGH010000466.1:0-4218 GCA_964612985.1 uncultured Pirellulales bacterium | reverse complement strand
GCCGGCCGGCAGCACGCAGCCCATGACCACCTCCTGCACCTCGGCCGCCGGCAGTCCCGACTCGACCAGCTCGCGCGCCGACCTGTCCTGCTCGACGTACCCCTTGATGATCCGATCGAGCAGATCGTAGTCGGGCAGCGAGTCGGCGTCCTTCTGGTCGGGGCGCAGCTCGGCACTGGGCGGTCGCGTAATCACGTCGGCGGGGATCAGCTCGCGTCGGGCCCGCTCGTTCATGTACGCCGCCAGCCGATACACCAGCGTCTTCGGCACGTCCTTGATCACCGCGAACCCGCCCGCCGTGTCGCCATACAGCGTGCTGTAGCCCACCGACGTCTCGCTCTTGTTGCCCGTTGTCAGCACCAGCGCCCCCGTCTGGTTGCTCAGCGACATCAGGATCGTCCCGCGAATCCGCGCCTGGAGGTTCTCGTACGCCAGCCCCTTGTCGTTCCAGCTCGGGTCCGCTTCGAGCGACTTGCTGAACGGCGTCAGGATCGGCTCGATCGGGATCGTCAGCAGCTCGAACCCCAGGTTGTCGGCCACCTTCTGCGAATCGGCGATCGTCTCGGGACTGTTGAACCGCGACGGCATCGTGATGCCCTGCACGTTCTCGGCGCCGAGCGCCGCGACCGCGATCGCCGCGGTCACCGCCGAATCGATCCCGCCGCTGATGCCCAGCAGCACCTTCTTGAAGCCGTTCTTGCGCGTATAGTCGCGCGTGCCCAATACGAGTGCTTGGTAGACCTCGTCGAGCGGGCCCTCAGGCTGCGCAACCGGTGGCACAGCCGGCGTGATGGTGACCCGATCTCCGCTGCGTTCGATATCCGCGATCAGCAGGTCTTCCTCGAACGCCCTGGCCTTGGTGACGATCTGCCCGGTCGAATCGGCGAGGATGCTCTGGCCGTCGAAAACCAGCTCGTCCTGACCGCCGACGAGATTGCAGTAGGCCACCGCGCAGTCGAAGGCCTTGATGGACCGCCCGATGATCCGCCCCCGCTCGTCGAGCTTGCCCAGGTGGAAGGGCGAGGCGGAGAGGTTGATCAGCAGGTCGAACGGGTCCGCATCGGCGAAGAGCCGCCTGAGCCAGTCCGTTTCCCAGAGGTCCTCGCAGATCGTGATCGCGATGTGCAGCCCGCCAACCTCGATGACGACGGGGCGGTGTCCCGGCTTGAAATAGCGCCGCTCGTCGAAGACGCCGTAGTTCGGCAGCTCGCATTTCTGATACGTCTCCGCGATCCGACCGTCCTGGATCACCGCCGCGGCGTTGAACGCGGTCCCGTTGACGCTCTCGACGAAGCCCGCCACCACCGTCTTCTCCGGGCAGGCGGCCGCCAGCGTCTCGACCGCGCTGCGGTTGTCGTCGAGGAACTGCCGCTTGTAGACCAGGTCTTCCGGCGGATACCCGCAGATCGCCAGCTCCGGAAACATCACCAGATCGGCGCCCGATTCGACCGCCCGGGCCCACATGCCCTTCATCTTCTCGATATTGCCCGGCAGATCGCCGACCACCGCATTGAATTGACCCAGAGCGATTCGCACTTCGAAACCAACTCCCATGAACCCGATGCACCGAAAGCCCGACGCCGCTGGCTCTTGCAGTCCGCCGCCGAACGCTGGGGATGGATTGCCAACAAGCCCCCCATTCTACCGCCAACCCCCCACCCCGCAACCCTTTTTGACACCCGATCGGCGTGATCTGGATCGGCTACGAGGCCCAGGAGAGGGTGGGCTTCTTGCCGGTTTGGGCGCACTCGCGAAGGTAGAGGTTGATCAGGTTCTGATAGGGGATACCGGTCTCGGCCGCCAGCCTCTTGAAGTAATCGATCACGTCGACCCCCAGCCGCAACGTCACCTGCTTCTTGAGACCCTTGGCGTAGGGGTTCTTCCGCCCCTTCATCTCAGCGAAGTCGTATTCCTTCTTCATAATGCTAATATAATGCTATTGGCATTATATGTCAATGGCTGGCACTTGCAAAGACGCCCGGAAATCGGTAGGATGCAGGCATGAGCGGATTGGCACGCAAGGACATCCTGAGTCTCAGCATCGCCGAGGTGCCCGAGGCGGTCGTTCTCACCGACGATCAGAAGACCGAACTCGACCAGCGCCTCGACGCCTACCGCCAGGACCCCACCGCCGGCGACCCCTGGCCCCTCGTCCGCGACAGAATCGGCCCACGCAAATGAAGTATCGTCTGATCATCCGGCCCGAAGCGGAAGCGGAAATCCAGGAAGCCTTCGACTGGTACGAACGGCGCGTACCGAGCCTGGGCGCGAAGTTCTTTGCGACTCGTCCTGGAGGGCAAGAATGCCTCGTGATTTAAGTTCGTAGACGTACGCGACAGCGTTTCATTCGCACAGAGAGTTTCGAGGGGAGACCGGATATGCCACTGTTTGAGATCGATAAGAACAAGCTCAACCGCGTGGGGCAGACGAATTTTGCGAAAGAGAAGGTACTGCACTCTCTCATTGAGCAGAACCTCGGGATTGTCTTCAATTGCCGCTTTGTCGCCTCCGAATACTCGACAAGTGCGCAACATGCAGGTCGCATTGATAGTCTGGCGCTATCTGAGGATAACAACCCAGTGATCATCGAGTACAAGAAGATCGAATCATCCGACCTCATTAACCAAAGCCTCTTCTACTTGTCCTGGCTAGATGATCATCGAGGCGATTTTGAGGTCATTGCCAGAAAAACCTTGGGTCACGAGGTGACAGTAGACTGGTCTGACATAAGGGTGATCTGTATAGCGCCGAACTACAAGAAGTATGACCTGCATGCTGTACAGGTGATGGGGGCAAACATCGAATTGTGGTCTTATCGCCTGTTTGATAACTCGACCATCTACCTGGAAGAAGTTTTCCAGAAGACGCTTTCCAGTTCACCCTCAGTAGGGACAAGTGCCAAAGACCCGAAGATGGTGGCCGCCGGGAAGAAAGCGGCCACTACCAGGGCCACCGCCACGTACAAATTCGATGAACACCTTGCCGGCAAACCACAGAAGGTCATTGATCTGGCGCTGAATATCCAAGAGTTCATAATTGGTCTGGACCCTGCCATGGAGCAAGCTCCTAAGAAATTCTATGTGGCCTATAAGATCGCCCAGAATATTGTCTGTATGGAGATCCAGAAATCCAAGATCATCTTGTTCCTGAAGCTTGATCCGGGTAAGGTCAAGGGACCAAAGGGCCTGTCGAGGGACGTCTCCAAGATCGGCCACTACGGCACAGGTGACCTTGAAGTCACGGTGCGCTCTGAACAGGAGTTCGAGGCAGTCAAACCATTCGTTGAGATGGCATATCAGCAGATTGGCGGCTAACCACACTATGGATCCTATTCCCATTCGTTACAGCCGAGGCGAGTGCTGTTTCGTTCACAGAGGCTCACATGCGGGTTTCACTCTGCTCGATTTCTGGGCTTGGGCATATTCCGACGTGCACAACAACACGACTCGCGGGATTATCGCAGAGTTTGTGGTAGCTATGGCTCTGGGGATTGATCGCGAAATCCCTCGAGACGCATGGTCGCGGTACGACCTTGAGTATCGTTCCGTTGGGATCGAGGTCAAGTCTGCGGCTTTCCATCAGCGGTGGTATCAGGCGAAGCAGTCAACGGTGTCGTACAAGATCCCCAAGACGATCGGATGGACTGCGGACATGAACCAGCAGGACAAGGTGGCCCGACGCCAAGCGGATGTATATGTGTTAAGCCTGCTTTCAGAGAAGGAAAGGTCAAAGGTACATCCCTTGGATCTCGACCAGTGGCGGTTCTGGGTTGTTCCAACGTGTTTCTTCGATAACAGGCGACGGAGCCAGCACTCAATTACACTCAAGTCATTGTTGAAAGAGGTCGGTGAACCCTTCGAATTCAGCGGCATTAAGCAGGCTGTTGATCGAATCATTGACGCGCAGTATGTGGATCGTCGGAGGAGTAGCTAGTCCGCCAAACTTCTTCCTGGTCGCAAGGGACCAAGTGGCACACCAAGCGCTCGACATGTCAAGAGCCACCTACTCTTGCTGATAGGCCCAGTTATGAGAGCGGGAGAGGGGGGATTCTCGCGGGTTGGATGCAGTGGCAGAGGTGGACGTGTCAGGTCGTCAAGATCGAGGCAAGTGGTAGCGTTGCAGGGGGGAAGGGGATTCGGTAGAATGGCGGTATTGGCATGGGTTATTCACCTTTGGATCAGGAGAGTTCTATGACGAGTCGAGGGCAGATCGATCGGC
>CAZTGH010000465.1:0-4235 GCA_964612985.1 uncultured Pirellulales bacterium | reverse complement strand
GGGATCGCACTCATCTTGACCGTTGTCGTCACCGCGCCGATCGCAGAGGCCCAATCGCCCCAGACGGTGATGGTCCCGATGCGGGACGGGGTCGAGCTTGCCACGGACGTCTATCTGCCTGAAGGCGATGGTCCCTGGCCGACCGCCTTGATCCGCACGCCCTACAACAAGGACGGCGCGCGGGGATTTGCCGCCCAGGCTCAGCAGCGCGGATACGCCCTGGTCGCGCAGGACTTTCGCGGACGGTTCGCCTCCGAGGGCGACGACTGGCCCGTCTTCCTGCACGGGGGCTGGGGCGAGCACCAGGACGGCTACGACACCGTCGAATGGATTGCGCAGCAGGAATGGTCCAACGGCAAGGTCGGCGGGTTCGGCATGAGCGCGCCGGGGATCGCGCTGAACATGATGGCGCCGAGCCGACCGCCCCATCTGACCTGCTGCTACGTGAGCGTGGCGTTCTCCAGCATGTACCATCAGGCTGCCTACCAGGGCGGCGCGTTCCGCAAGGCCCTGCTGGAGACCTGGCTGACCGCCAGCCGGTTCACGCCCAGGAACCTCGAACTGTTCCGCGCCCATCCCGACTACGATGCGTTCTGGCAGGCCTTCGATTGCGAGCGCGTCGCGGAGCGCGTCAATGTCCCGACCCTGTACGTGGGCGGCTGGTACGACATCTTCGCCGCCGGGACGCTCAACAGCTTCGTCACGGTCCACAAGCAAGGCGACGAAGGGGCGCGAGGCAAGTGCCGGCTCGTAATGGAGCCCTATGGACACGGACGAAACGAGGACCTGGTCTTCCCCGGCGCCGGACACCCCAAAGAAGCCGACATGTGGAACTGGTTCGATGTCTGGATGAAGAACGATGGCCAGGGACTGGAGGAGATCCCGGTTGTTCAATACTACGTGATGGGCGATCCGAACGACCCGAACACTCCGGGTAACCGCTGGCGGACGAGCGACGACTGGCCCGTTGCAGCAGACACGAAGAAGGTCTACTTCACCACCAGCAATCGGTTGCGTCTGGGCCCGCCCAAAGATCTGTTCGGCTCGCTCTCGTACGAATACGATCCGAAGAACCCGGTGCCCACCGTGGGCGGAGCGAATCTGACGATCTCCAAGGGTCCCAAGGACCAGCGCAGCGTCGAAGACCGTTCGGACGTGCTGCTGTTCGATTCGCCTCCGTTGGACCGGCACATCGAGATCACCGGACCGGTCACCGTCAAGCTGTGGGTCTCCTCGACGGCGCCGGACACCGATTTCACCGCCAAACTCTGCGACGTCTATCCGGACGGTCGAAGCATGCTGGTGCTCGACGGAATCCTCCGGGCCGGCCATCGCAACACGATGGAGAAAAGCGAACCGCTCGAACGGGACAAGATTTACGAAATCGAGATCGATCTATGGGCCACCAGTCTGGTCTTCAGTCCGGGGCACCGCGTCCGCGTGGCATTGTCTTCCAGCAACGCCCCGCGCTTCGAGCCCAACCCGAATACGGGCCGACCCTCGGGCGCCGACGCCAAGACCAACGTGGCAACGAATACGATCTACATGAACGCCGAGCATCCGTCGCACGTTCTGTTGCCTGTGGTCTGGCGGTAGCAATCCCCGGCGGCAAGGGGTTCGATTTGCAGGAGGTTCCATGCACCATCGCTCGCATCGTCTGCGGCTCGCTGCTGCGAGTTGTTTGATCTTCTCGATTTCCAGTGTCCTTTGGGGCAAGACGCCACAGTTGTGTTTCGAGACGGCGGACGGCCCTGCCGTGCGCATCCTGCTGGATGGGCAGGCTATCCTGAGCTCGCCGGCAGAAGGGCTCTGGTCGATCGCGACCGATTGGAAGGATAGGTGGCCCGCCAGTTGGGTCCACGGGGGCCCGACCGAAACCGAGCGTGTCGGAGACTGGACGATCCTGCACGGCCAGTTGCGTACCGACGAGGGGACGTGGCAGCTTCGGGACGCCTACAGACTGCGGGACAACATCGTTCAGTGCGTGCGGCGCTTCCACTGGCAGGGCGCCGGGACCGCCAGGCAGACGACCTTGTCCGTCCGCTTCCAGTGCCCAGGCACCGGGAGCGGAGCGCTGCTGCCAGGCATTCTCTACTATGGCAATCCATCAGGCCGCAACAGCGGACGGGTACCCGTCTACACAGGCCAAGCGGGTGAGCTCGCCTTCTTCGAGGAACACCGCTTCCCCATGCCCTACGCCAGCCTCGAATGGGCCCACCCAGAAGGGCGGCTCGGCGCTGCGCTGCACAGTCTGCCATCTCCCGTGCCCTTTGGTCACCGACCCGATCAGTGGTGGTCGCTCGGTCTGGCTGCCCGAGAGAACGGTACGGAACTCGCGTTGCTGTCCGGCCCCTGCGCCTCGAACGGCGCCAAGAGCGTCATCAAGGCGACGCAGGGTGGCTTCATCCCCTACGACAACGCGTATCTCGACGTCCCCGCCGGGGCGATCGTCGAAAAGACCTTCTATCTCCAGGTCTACGACGTCGATGCGGAAGGCGCTGGCTTCCAGCCTCCCACGCAGATGTCTCTGCGACTATTCGCTCCGTTTGCCACCGACGGGATGCCGACGTTCGCGGAGATCCTCCGCTCGAAGTACCGCTTCGCCAAGACCCGCTGGTGCGAGACGAAGACGGAAGCAGGGTTCAAGAAATATCCCGACCGTAACTTTTTCGTGCTGGGCTGGTGCGGACAGGCGGCAGCGTGCGGTTACGCCCTCCAGGCCTTGGCCGACGAACTCGCCGATCCGAACGTCCTGGCGATGGCCCAGAAATCACTCGATTTCGTCTCGACAACGGAATTCCACGACCAGGGCTTCTGCACGTGGTACAGTTGCGATGAGGGGCAATGGCTGGAGCGGGACAACCCTGAACTCCTGTCGCAGGGCCAGGCGATGCTCAATGTCGCCAATGCCCTGCGGATGAGTAAGAAAACGGGGCTCGATGGCACCCGCTGGGAGGCGTTCTTGCGCCGCGCCTGCGATTTCCACGCCCGCCGGATCCTCGACGATGCCTGGCGCCCGGTTTCGACGAACGAGGCGTTCTTCATCGCGCCGTTGTGTCAGGCCTATCGCATGTTCGGCACGGAGAGGTATCGTGAGGCGGCGATCAAGGCCGGAAGCGTGTACGCCTCGCGGCATCTCAACATGCGCGAGCCCTACTGGGGCGGCACCCTGGACGCCAGTTGCGAGGACAAAGAAGGCGCGTTTGCCGCATTGCAGGGATTCGTCGCTCTGTACGAACTGACGCGCGAATCCAAGTACCTGACGTGGGCCAGACATGCAGGCGACGTGGCGCTGACCTATGTGGTGGTCTGGGACATCGATCTGCCGCCCGGGCGACTCCGGGATCACGACTTCAAGACGCGCGGATGGACCGCCGTCTCCGTCCAGAACCAGCACATCGATGTCTTTGGCGTGCTGATCGCACCCGACATCTACCGCCTCGGAAAGTACCTCGAACGCGAGGACCTCAGGAAGACCGCCCTGCTGATGGTCCGCAGTTGTGGTCAGATCATCGACCCCTTCGGCAGCCAGGGAGAACAGCCTCACCATACGAACTACGCCCAGCATGGGGATTTCCGCCGGCAGCTTGAAGCCCATGACATTGCCGGTGTACGCGGCAACTACGTGGAACAATGGACGGTCTTCTGGATCACGGCCCATTTCCTCAACGCCGGCGCCCAGTTCCAGGAACTCGGCGTCCCGATCTGGGACTAGCGCCGAGGCGGGTATGGAGACACGGACGCTCAGGAGCGACGCCCTGCTGATGGTGGCTGCCTTCTTCTGGGGCACGACGTTTGTCGCCCAGCGGAAGGGCATGGACCACATCGGACCGATGACATACAACGCCCTGCGGTTCCTGCTCGGGGCGGTCACGCTGACCCCGCTGATCTTCTGGCCGGGCCTTCGCCTGGCAGGCACGCGGACGGGCACGCTGCGCCTGCTGCTGTGGGGAGGCCTGGCCGCCGGCGCCGCCCTGTTCGCCGGGGCCGCGCTCCAGCAGATGGGACTGCAATACACCACCGCCGGCAAGGCGGGATTCATCACGAGCCTTTACGTCGTACTGGTTCCCCTGCTGGGTCTGCTCCTGGGCCATCGCAGTGGCCTGTCACTCTGGCTTGGCGTCGCCCTCACCGTCGGGGGGCTCTATCTGCTCAGCGTCAACGAATCGTTCACCATCGCCCGGGGCGACCTGCTGGTGCTCTCCAGCGCCCTGTTCTGGGCGATCCACGTGCAG
>CAZTGH010000464.1:0-4253 GCA_964612985.1 uncultured Pirellulales bacterium | reverse complement strand
GCCACGCTCGTCGCCGCGCGCCACACCGTCTCCTCCCCGTCCAGCAGGCGCAGCGTCGCGGGGAACCAGCCGGGCGAGGACAGCGGGAGGTCCACCTGGACGGTGGCCGTCTCGCCCGCGGGCACGGCCGCGTCGGCGCGGACCATGCTGTCGGCTTCGGGCACGCGCCCGATGCGGCACTCGACGGTGCCCCGGAATGGCTCGCCGCCGCGGTTGGCCACTTCGAGTGCCAGGCCCGGCCGCTCGCCGGTGAGGAACACGTTGCCGACCTGGCGCGGGCGGAGCCGCACCCGCAGCGGGGCGCGTTCGAGGGTGAGGGCGAAGACCCGCACGCCGCTGGGCCGGCCCAGCGGCTTGGTCGAGAAGTTCGCGTAGTTCTGCTTCGCGATGGGGTGGATTTCCTTGGTCAGCTCGAGGTCGAGCGACTGGGTCGAGCGGCCGTAGACGGTGCCCGTCTCGTCGAGCACGTCCTGGATGCGGCCGAGGTCGAGCCGCGCCCGCACGTGGAGGAGCGGCACTTGCCGTTTCCCGCCGGCGGTGTCCAACTCACACGTGCCGATGGGCGTCACGCCCTCCGGCCAGCGTCCGTCCCGCTGCTCGAGGCGGATCGCCGTGTCGGCAATGGCGTCGCCCCGCCCGCCCGAGTCGTACATGTCCTTCAGGAAGCGGGTCAGGCGCAGGGTGAGCACGGGCGTCTTCGCGGGGTCGGGGTCCACCGCGCACAGCAGGTGGGCGACGCCGTAGTCGGCAGCCGGCACGGCGAGGATGATGGACTCCGGCGTGCCGTCGAAGCTGCTGCGGGTGTAGTAGTCGTCCGTGAAGTCGTCGGGGCCGACGCTCTCCATGAGCCAGCGGGACAGGCCGACGTCGATGGAATCGCCGGGCGCGGCCACGTGGAAGGATACACCGCCGACCGTCTGGCGCCCCGTGCCGAGTCCGTGGCTGGTGGCGCCGGGCTGCCCCGAGCGGCGGTAGCCCGCCAGGCGCAGGGGCACGTATCGGGGGGTGGGCTCGTGGCTGCTGACGGCGACGGTGTGGAGCGCGTGGCCCGTCTTCAGGAGCACTTCGAGCCTGGCCGGCGGGAGGCCGACGCGGCCGATGAAGCGGTCGTCGAGCCAGAGGGCCGCCGCGGCAGGCCCGGCCTCGATCCGGACGGTCACGACGTGCTCCGTGGCGGCGGGCAGCTTGTCCCAGTTCGCCAGGGCCCGCTCCAGGTCGGCCTTGTGGTAGAAGTGGGGGTTCGGGCGGACCCAGAGCCGCTCGCGGAAGGTCCAGGGCTGGCCGATCCTGCGGAGCGCCGCCTCGATGCCCGCGTCGGGCACGATCTCCTTGTGCCAGTGCCAGGCCGACTTCGGGAGGTTCTTCGCCGTGAGGGTCAGCTCGGCCCGCTCGCGGTCCGGCCCGAGGACGCGGAGCACGAGCGGCGCGTCCAGCCGTCCGAGCCGCAAGCCGAGTTCCACCTGCTGGTCAGGCCGCAGCGGCCCCGCGATGGTCGCGTCGCCCGTCGGGCGCAGCGCTTCGGCGCTCGTCGCGCACTCGCCGGTCAGGGTCCAGTCCTTCGGCAGTTCGGCGGCGGCCAGGGGCATGGCGGCCGCGATCAGCACGGGCAGCAGGCGCATGGTGGCATCTCCTGGATTCGTGTGCCCGCAAGCCTACCGCGCGGCGATCCCGCCGTCAAACGGCCCGGCCCGCGGCGCTATCGCCCCCCTTGGCACTCAGTCTCGCCCAGCGCCTATCCCCGGGAAGACTGGCAAGACTGGGAAGACTGGGCGAGACTGGCCGATTCCTGACGGCAAGGGAGTCAATGACTCGGTTCCGGGATCAGCCTTTGGCTGAGAGGGGTGCTCCCGCGGCAGGCGAAGCGGTTCACTGGGCGTCCAGGACGCGGCGCACCTGGCGGAGCAGCTTGGGGGGGCCGTAGGGCTTCTGGAGCAGGTGCATGCCCGGGTTGAGGACGAAGTGGGTGTGGATGGCGCTCTCGCTGTAGCCGCTGGTGAAGAGGGCGGGGACGCCGGGCCGCTGGGCGCGGACCCGCTCGTAGACCTCCCGGCCGCCTAGCTCGGGCATCACCACGTCCAGGAGCAGCAGGTCCACATCCTGCCCGCCCTCCTCGAAGAGCGCCAGGGCCTCGCGGCCGTTCTCCGCGGCCAGGACGGTGTAGCCGGCGCCCTCGAGGACTCGCATGGCGAGACCGCGGACCATGGCGTCGTCCTCGGCCAGCAGAATGGTCTCGGAGCCGCCGATGACCTCGAGCTCGGCCTCCGCACTGGCATTGGCGGCGGGCCGCTCGACGGCGGGCAGGTAGATGCGGAAGGCCGTTCCCTCCCCCGGCTCGCTGTAGGCGTGGATCATGCCGTCGTGCTGCCGGACGATGCCGTGGACGGTGGCCAGCCCGAGGCCGGAGCCCTTGCCCACGTCCTTGGTGGTGAAGAAGGGCTCGAAGGCGTGCTCGAGCGTGGCGCGGTCCATGCCACAGCCGGTATCGGTGACGGTCATGAGAACGTACCGCCCCGGGCTGGCCCAGGGGTGGGCCTTGCAGTAGCTCTCGTCGACGGTGGCGTTCTCGGTCGCGATGGTGAGGCTGCCGCCGGCCGGCATGGCGTCGCGGGCGTTCACGCTCAGGTTCATGAGCACCTGCTCGAGCATGCCGCGGTCGGCGTGGACGGTGGCCAGCTCGTGGCCCTGGACGAATTCGAGGCGGATGTGCTCGCCGATGACGCGGCCGATCATCTTGAGCAGGTTCGCGATCACCTCGTTGAGGTCCAGGTCTTCGGGCCGCATCACTTGACGGCGGCTGAAGGCGAGGAGCTGGGCGACGAGCTTCGCGGCCCGCTCGCCGGCCTTGGCCACTTCGCCGAGCATCTCCCGCGACGGGTGGCCTGGGTCCAGCCCGTCCATGGCCATCTCGGTGTAGCCGTTGATGGCCTGGAGCAGGTTGTTGAAGTCGTGCGCCACCCCGCCGGTAAGCTGGCCGACGGCCTCCATCTTCTGGGCCTGGCGCAGGAGTTCCTCGACCTGGGCCTTCTCCTCCTCGGCGCGGCGGCGCTCGCGGTTCGTCAGCGCCAGGGCCACCTGGTCGGCGAGTTGGCAGGCGAAGGCGATCTCGTCGTGCTCCCAGTGATGGGGCCTTGCCACGTGCTCGAAGCAGAGCACGCCGAGGTCCCGCCCGTGCGCGCGGATCACGGCATCGAGCGTGGACGTGATCCCGAGCGGCTCGAGGTAGCCCTCGACGTAGCCGGCGACGCGTGGATCGGCCAGCGCATCGTGAGCGTCGATGTACTTCGATTCCCGGAGCGCGGCGAACTCGTCGCCGTACTCGTGTTCTTCGAGGACGGCGCCCGCCGTGTGGGCGCCGGGCGTCAGCTCATAGTTGTCGACGTTCGCCAGGCGGTTGCCGTCGTCGCTGAAGAGCCACACGCCGACGCGCTCGACTCCGAGGGCGCGCGCGGCGGACTCGGTGAGGAGGCGCGCGGCGCGCTCGATGTCGCCCTCGGCGATGGCCGCGGACGTAGCGACAGCCGTGAGGGCCTCATTCTCGCGTTGTACCCGCTGGAGTTGATCTTGCGTTTCCTGCTCCGCGCGCACCCGCTCGGTGATGTCTTCGTAGAGCACGAGCTGGTCGCCGGTGCGGAGCGTGACGGGCCGGAAGTGGACCATCTTGTCGGTCCCGTCCTTGCAGCGCACGGTGAAGCTTCGGGGACGCATCTCGCCGACCTCTGCCCGGGCCAGATCCTCGCGCCAGGCCGCCAGCACCTTGCGCCGGTGGTCCGCGTCGGGATAGGCCTTGGCGAACCATTCGCGGCCCGTCGGGACGTCCTCGAGCGTGTAGCCGAACAGGTTCACGAACGTGGAGTTGACGTACCTGAAGCGGCCGTCGGGCGCGATGATCGAGACGCCGAGCGGCGACTCCTCGGCCAGCAGGCGGTATCGCTCCTCGTTTTCGCGGAGCGCCTCCTCGGCCCGCTTGCGCTCCGTGATGTCGCGCGCGACGGCATAGATGAGGCCCCCGGAGGGCAAGGACCGCCATTCGAGCCAGCAGTAGGAGCCGTCGCTGCGGCGGTAGCGGTTCACGAAGTTGTGGATCTCTTCGTCCGCGGCGAGGGTGCTCACGGCCGCGATGGTGGACTCGATGTCGTCCGGATGCACGAGGTCGAGGAAGCGCCGTCCCTCGAGCTCGGTCAGGGGGTAGCCGAGCACCTTCTCCCACTCGGGGTTCAGGCGGCGGAAGTAGCCATCGGTTTGGCGTTGGTATT
>CAZTGH010000463.1:0-4267 GCA_964612985.1 uncultured Pirellulales bacterium | reverse complement strand
CCCCTCCATCGAAGAGATTGCCGTTTTTTGTTGAGTCAATTTCCATTCCCACGCCCAAAATCAGCCCAGAAAGTCAGCCAACTTGCGTTCCATGCGATTGCTCCGTCGTTGTCGCGTATCCGCATTTGCGCGCATCCGGACGCACTGGAATCTTAACGAGACTGACCGTTCGCGGGGGTGGGACACCTTCCCAGGGCCGATGGTCGCAGTGGCGTCTCTGGGGGATTTTCCTGCTCTCAATCCGGTTCGGGTGGGATGCCGTTCTGCCGGCCCAGACGGGCGTCGACCTCGTTGAGGTCGTTGCCGTTGGTAATGCTGTCGGAATTGACGTCTCCGATCAGGGGCGATGCGCATCCGGCGACTTCGGCACTCTTGAGGATAGCGCCGTAGATGTCCCAGTTGCCGTCGCGGTGATCCTGCCAGACGACGACGTAGCCACCCAGCCAGGGACTGAAGGTAATGGCTGGATGGGTCTGATCGTCGCCCTGAACGATGATCGGGAACTCGGCTTTGGTGGTCAGATTATACCCGTAGATGTCCCAGTTTCCGTTACGGCGATCCTGCCAGACCACCACGTTGTTGTACACATCCGGGTTCGACGCTTCGGCAGCGTCCTCCGAGCCGATAAAGACCGGCAGGCGCGGGTCGTAGAGGTTGTCGCCTCCGATGGTATCGGTCCCCTCGTCCTGATCCTGCCACACGACCCACTTGCCCGCGATCGCCGGCGTGCGGCACGGCCCGGTCACCGGTCGAACCGGGAACCACGCCGCATCGTTCCCGTCGGACAGGTCCCAGCCGCTCACATACGAGGTCCCTTCGAAGACATCTTCATAGGCCACGATGCGGCCGTCCACATCCGGATGCCATTGATCCTCGCTGCTTCGATCGATGTCAAACGCCTGCGGGTTGTCGCGATCGGAGATATCGATCCCGACAATGTCCCAACCCGCAGACTCGGGCGTTCGCCTCTGGCCGACTACGAGATCGCCCGAGATCGCCGGCAGGCAGTCGTCCGGATAGTCGGCAACCACGTCGAAGAACGTCTCGGTGGCGAGGTCCATGCCGACGATATCCCGGTCCTCGTAGAGGAAGAACTGATTCTGCCAGACGATGACGTCGCCCGAAACGGCCGGGTGGCGCGAATCGCTAAGCTCATCGGCCAGCGTCAGCGGTTCGATGCTGCCCGGGTTCGAAATATCCGCCAAGCCGACATCCCAGTCGCCGTTGCGATCGGTCTGCCAGACCACGGTGCAGTCGTCGATAGCGGGAAACTGCTGGTTGCCCGGCTCGCGGGCGATGGGGAATGTCTCGAAGGCGCCTGGGACAGATGAAACCAGCAGGACCGCCCATATAATAACGAAGCCGCCGCGTTGTCCACGCGATTCGAGCATCGTCTCTCCCTTCGAAAATGAGACGCACGTCTTTTCACCCGATGCGTTAATCCGGTGCTGGTTCTATTATAACCCCTCTCCCGCCCAAAGACAACCGAATCAGTCGCCCGGGTGGGGCCGGCAGGCTTCAAAACAGGGCCTCATCCTCCGCCTCGGGGCCAGCCTTCTCCGCGGCAGGTTCCGGGGTTTCCTCCTCGGCATGGGAGATCTTCTCGATCCGTTTCTCGGCCTTCTGCAAAATCTGCCGGCAGTGTTTGATCAATGCCATCCCCTGCTCGTATTGCTCGAGACTGTCCTGGAGCGGAATCTCGCCCTGCTCGATCTTGTCCACGATCGTTTTGAGTTTCTTGATCGAGTCTTCGAAACCCAGCTTGCTGATATCGTCCTTCGCCTTCTTCTCGGCCATGAGCTTGTTTCCTAACGCGTGTCTGTATCGTTCGTGTCCTGGTCGTCGGTCCGTTTGCCCTGGCGGACCACTTCGCTCTCGATCACCGCATCGCCCGCCAGCTCCGTGACCATTGTATCGCCGGTTCGGACGTCGTCGAGAGCGCGGACGACCTTGCCGGTCGTCTTGTTGGTCGTGATCGTATAGCCTCGTTTGAGTACGCTCCGGGGGTCCAGCGCCGCCAGACGGCCTTCACGGGCCGTCAGATCCATCTTGCGCGCGTTGATCACCGCTGTGATCGCAGCCAGAGAGCGACTCGTCAACTCATTGAGCCGTACCGCCATCGCCCCCAGGAGCCGATGAGGCTCGATCCGTGCCACGTGCTCATAGTACTCGTGCAACATGCTCCGCCGCTCGGCGATCAACGTTCGCGTCACTTCGTTCAGGTCTGACGCCAGTTCGTCCACATGCTGCTCGCGCATGCGGACCGCCAGCAACGGGTTGCGGAACGCCGAGCTGGCCAGGATCGTCCGCAGATATTCGCTGCCCAGTTCGACGCGAGCCTCAACGGTCCGCGTCAGCCGAGTTTGCTGGTGGTCCAGATCGCTCAGCACGTCCCGCATATCCGGAACCGAGACTACGCCCGCCTTGGTCGGCGTCGAGGCCCGCCGGTCGGCCACCAGATCGGCGATCGTCGTGTCCACCTCGTGCCCGACGGCGCTGATGACCGGGATCTTCGAGGCGAAGATCGCCCGGGCCAGGACCTCATCATTGAAGGCCCAGAGGTCTTCGAGCGAACCACCGCCACGCCCTACGATCAGCAGGTCGAGCTTGAGCCTTGCGTTGCGCCGGTTGACATCGGCAATCGCGGCGGCAATCTGTCGAGCGGCCCCTTCGCCCTGGACCGGAACGGGATAGAGGTACAGCTTGGTGCAGGGCCAGCGGTTGTGCACGCTGTCGGCGATGTCATGGACTGCGGCTCCGGACTCACTGGTCAGGATACCGATCCGCTCCGGATACGTCGGGATCGGCTTCTTGTGTTCGTCGGCAAAGAGCCCTTCGGCCCGCAGCTTCTGCACCATCTGCTGGAAGGCCAACTGCAGAGCGCCCACGCCTTCCGGCGTCATCTCCTCGACGACCAGCGAATAGCGGCCCTGTGGCACATAGACGTTTACGAACCCCGTGGCGATCACAGCCAGCCCGTTCTCCGGGCGAAACCGAACCCGCGCCACGTTCGGCTTCCACATCGCACAGGGCAGCACCGAGCCCTCGTCTTTCAGCGAGAAATAGGCGTGTCCACTCGAGTGCCGTTTCCAGCCGGTGATCTCGCCCTGGACCATCACCCGGCCCGGCAGGCTCGTTTCCAGCACCTCCTTGACCAGCGTGTTGACCTGGCTGACCGTGTAGATGTTCGGTGTCGTCTTCGTCTGCATCCGTCCTCCCTGACCAGGGGCGACCAAATCATGCGCCCCTACTGCACCAGCGCGACCCAGTAATCCTTCGACGGACATTCCAGGAATACCGAACCGTTGGTCTGTGACGTTTTCGCCTCCGTCCACTTGGATTCCATGACGGTCAGCCAGCGAACCGTCACCGGCTTGTCGATCGGGCTGACGTTCAGGGTTACCTTGCCCCCGTCAGGAAAGTAGACGGCATATTCGTTCCCGGGGTTGGCGAAGCAATACGCTTCGTTTGACTCCCGATCGGCCAACAGGTCGTTGTGCGGCTGACACTGGAAGGGTTGCATCCGATCGAGCACCATTCGCATGCTGCGAATGTTGGCCTGGGCTTTGTCCCCGAGCCCCAGGCCGGAATCGGGGCGGTGGAAACGGGCCGAGGCGAGTCCGCCGAAGATGTTGCGCCAGAACCGCTCCATCGCGTCCCGGTCGGTGCCGTAGCGACCAGTATCGGCGCCGTAGATCTTCGTGTTATTCAAGGGACGAGGATGATGCGCAATACGAGCCCGCTGTTTCTGCGCGTTATCCCAATGGGCCTGGCCCTTCTGGTGGTTATTCTGCGAGATATCGACGAAAGAGTAGAGTTCGGGATGATTGAACGTCGCGCGGTGCGAGGCGTGCGAAAGGTCCCAGGCGTCCCACATCTCGGTGGTGTGGACCTTCACGCCGGCCTCTTCTGCTGCGGCCTGAATATGCCGGGCCCAGTAGGCGCCCCACGCCGGCTCGCCCGACGTTTCATTGTCCATGCAGTACAGCACGTTGCCGTGCTGGAGCGAGTGCGACAGCATCTTGTCCACGAACCGCTGCTGGTAGGGCAGCACGACGGGGTTATTCCGCTGGTCGGGCGTGGTGAAGAAAAACGGCTGTTCGTTGCGCCCCGGATGATTCGGATACCGCTCGGCAAAGCCCGAGTCCTCATACGTGTAGTTGACGTTGTTCTTCGGGTTGTAAGGGCTCACCTCCCAGTTGTCTCTCGAGTAATCGAAGCGGTCCCAGACTTCGATCTGCACGATGATGTCGCGCTGCTCGGCCCA
>CAZTGH010000462.1:0-4272 GCA_964612985.1 uncultured Pirellulales bacterium | reverse complement strand
GTACGCCGTAATCGCCGAGAGCGGCTGATTGAGCTCGTGCGCAAACTCCGTGGCCATTTCACCTAACGTGCTGAGCCTCCCGGCATGCAAGAGTTGGGCTTCGCGCTCCCGGTTCCGCAGCTCGGCTTGCTTTCTTTCCGTGATGTCGCGCACGAATACAATCTGGTGTCCATTGCTCGCATCGAATACTTTGGCAGCGATTTCCACGTCCACCAGGGTACCGTCCCTGCGGCGGTGTTGGCTCTCGAAACGGTCGTACCCGAGCGAAGTGACTCGGATGATATGAGCGCGGACCTGTTCGGGACTCTCGGTCGCCTCCAGATCCCCGATGGTCATCTGCGATAGCTCTTGGCGGGAGTATCCGGTCATGGCACAGTAGGATTCGTTCACTTCCAGGACCCGCCCGTCGGGATCGATTTCCACCACACCGTCCAGAGCCGTTTCAATGATGGTACGATAACGCTGCTCGCTTTGTCGCAGCGACTCTTCCCATTCTTTCCGCAGCGACATGTCTACGACGATCCCACGCAACCCAACAAGCTCATTATCACGCACGATTGGCGTGCTGTAGATCGTTACCGGAAACGATCGCCCCTCGCGCGTCAGGGCCATATAGTCTCCAGCCGGAAACGACTCTCCCGCCAGCTTGCGGCCTACGTTTGCCGCCAGTCGCTCCCGATCCTCGGGGAGGAACAACTGAGAGACGTGCAAACTCTCCAAATCCTGCGGCTCGTAGCCAAACAGTTGCAGGCCGATGCGGTTGGCAAAGGTGAGAAACCCCTCACAATCTAGCTCAAAGACGGTCTGAGGCAGGAGTTCCACCAGTTCCCGGAACCGGGCCTCGCTCTCTTCCAGAGCCAGCCTGGCCTTCTTGATCTCGGTAATGTCCTCGAAGGTCGTGTATACCTCAAACGGCTTGTCTTGGCCGGGTCTGAATTGAGGCATGGCGTGGATGTTGATCCACACTCGTTCTCCAATACGGGGATTGAAGACGCCCATTTGGACGTTATTCACCTCCTGTCCCGTATGCAATGCAACCATCGCCGGGTGCTCGGCGCCTGGAAACACCGATCCATCCGCACGAATGGCCTGCCAGCCGGGATCGCAGGAGGTCCTCTCCCTCATCTGTTCCATCGTCAGACCGAGAATCTTCTCTGCTGCGGGATTGGCCGACGTGATATGTCCATCCGCGTCTTGGTAGACCACTCCCTGCTTCATGCTCTCGAATAGCGAGCGGTACTTGTGCTCCCTGTCTCGCAGGGTCATCTCAGCTCGCTTGCGGTCGGTAATGTCGACCGCACAGGCAAAGACCCGGTCCGCCGTTCCGTCCATATGACGGGAGCAGCCAACAGATATAACAGCATGGACAATCTCCCCCTTTGGGCCAATGAAGCGCTTCTCCATTGAGTAGCTATCGATCTCTCCGTTTAGCAGGCTCTTCACTCGTTCAAGATCGTCGGGGAGGTCTTCCGGATGGGTCAAGTCGGGCCAGCGCCTCTGTAGGAGTTCCTCCCTCGAATAGCCGAGCATCTCGCAGAGTCGTTCGTTGACGTCTATCCAGGCGCCGTCCGGCATCATAATTGCCATTCCCACGACGTCCAGTTCAAAGAACTTCCTCAACGGCTCGTGGCCGTCGAGCTGTGGTGAGCAATTGTCATCGCGGCGTGCGCGTTTTCTCTGCGGCTTCACAGCTTGCCGGTGAGATGATCGCCGTGTGGCTGCGGCCTTTGCATCCCGGTCCCCGAGTCTTTCAGCCAAATGGGCGGCCATCCGGTGCTCACGGATGATTCCGATGAATTCACCGTCGCGAAAGACGGGCAGGACATCGGTCCTGGCCTGGCTCATTTGCTCCAGGACGTGCGCGACGGCATCGTCTTCGGTAACCGCTGGCAAATCGCGTACGCAATCGCCAACGGATCCTGCTCCACAGGCCAATAGATCGACCGGAGTAAGAATGCCCAGGAAACCCTCGTCCTTGACCACGACGACGAATCCCGCTTGTCGAAGCTGTGCTTTGATGGATTCTACCGGGGCTGAATGGGAGCTGACACCATGGTGCCGTTCCACCAGAGAGCTGATTCTCATGCATGATACTCATACTATAGACATCTTCAAGTAAGCTAGGCCGCTACCATACCAATTCTCGGACCGACCGTCCAGTATGCCTTATCTGTCTTCCGCGCGATGTCACGGGTCGCAGAGCAACTGATGCGATTCATGCTCGCCGCTGCGGTGGCTGTCGGAGAATACGATTGCCGTGGCACTGCGAGCCATCGGGCCGACCTCTGACGGGCGTGCCGACACCGTCCTGAACTGTCTGGGTCGGCGATGGTACACTGCGGGAGCCGCGAGCGCGACCGCTTGCAGCACTTCGATGGCCCACAAGCCCCGGCGCAAACTCTCGCTTCCTCTGCCCCCAGGCGGGCTTGTTTCTTGTCGTTCACAGCGGGCTTGTCACCCTATGGGACTTGGCCGGCAATACCAAGACCGGTACAATGAGTTTCCCAGACGCAAGGTCGCCGCGTGCATGCGGAGTCTACTTTGGGCGGCACACAATACCTCGGTCTGGTCCACCAGAAACAGAAGGCTCTCATCCTACCGTTCTCCTCAGAGAGTCGTCGCCCCCCAGAGCGATGCCCCCTCGCGACACTAGGAATTACCCTGCGGCCAGTCCCAGGTATTCTTGCCGGCCCCACTGTCGATTGGACTCTCGGGAAGCGTGTCGTTCCATTCGAGCAATTCGTTTGAAAGCTTTCTCGCTAAGTCGGGCTTCAGGGCAGCCAGATTCTGCAATTCCGACGGATCTTCGACAATATTGTATAGTTCTATGCGGCTCCTATCCGGATTCATGAGTAGCTTGTAATCCCCGTCGCGGACAGCCAACCTCGGCGGCCTATTCAGAGGATGACCAAACACCTGGTAGCGCCATTCCCAGAAGCACGCTCGTCGTCGTCTTCGGTTGGCGCCAAGCCAAACATCGCTCATGTCTTCGCCGTCAAGCGGGACGGAGGGCGCCGGCCGGGCACCCGTCAACTTACAGAGTGTGGGGACGAAATCGACGCCGTTGAGAACCGAATCGTTGTTCACTCTTCCTGAGGGCACATGACCGGGCCACCGTAGGATGAACGGCACTCGAATGCCGCCTTCGTAGATGCTTCTCTTTCTGCCCCGGAAGGGCCCGGTAAGACCAACGCCACTGTGCGCCGCGTTCCTTATCTGGTAGTCTTCCGGGCCATTGTCGCTCGAGAAGACAACCAACGTGTCGTCTCGCAGACCCATTCGATCGAGCTTCTCCAGGAAGTGGCCGATTTGCCGGTCCATTTCGAGCAGGGCCGCATAATACACCTGAGCCACTCCGTAAAAATCGACCCCATTCGCGTGAAACCGTTTCGTTCTCTCCAGTTGTTCTGCGGATGGATTGAGCGTCGCATGAACGTCGGAGAACCAGACATTTGCATAAAACGGTTTGCCCCTAGCCGATTGGATGAACTCCAAAGTGCTATCCAAGATATCCTTCGTGCACGTAGGTCTGGCATTAGGCGACCATATGTCAACTGGTGCTTTGTCGGGCCTGTTGGAGGCCTTGTCCGTGCGATACACATCGACGCCGTATTCTCTCGGCGAGACAATGCCGAGATGCCATTTCCCAAAATGGCCGGTCACGTAGCCGACTTCTTTCAACGCATCCGTCAAGGTCGGCACCTTGGGATCTAAGGAGTTGGGCATGCCGCGCCGTTTGTTGTTGGCTTCCTGAGCGAAATGTCCAAACACACGATTCCGGGCAGGATACTGGCCTGTCATAATCCCGGCCCGGCTGGGGGAGCACACAGAACCTGCTACGTAGAACTGGGTAAACAAAGACCCCTCCGACGCCAGCTTATCCAGAGCAGGGGTCTTGATACGCGGGTTGCCATAGCAACCCAAATCCCCCCAGCCCAGATCATCCGCGAACAAGAAGACAATGTTGGGCGGCCTGCCGCTTGACTGAGCCAGACTCAAGTCTGGAAAGAAACTGCACAACCCGGAAGCCGCCGTGCCGAGCAAAAAGGATCTCCGTGAGAAACTCATACCATTCTCCTTCCTCAGGACATGCGCCTGGCATATACGTAATACGCGCCGCGTGAAGATCCATCTTCGGCCGTGAGCCACGTCTGAAGCGTAGTTTTGCCGGGTTGTAACGTGACCTTGAATATCACCTCGGAGGCCTGCTCGTCGACGGGTTTGCTGACTTCCACGCCACCGATCTGCAGCCGCGCTCGATCTGCCCGAATC
>CAZTGH010000461.1:0-4290 GCA_964612985.1 uncultured Pirellulales bacterium | reverse complement strand
TCTTCGCCGCGTTGGCGGACGGCCGTCAGCAGGGAGGGTAACCGGTCCGGAGCCTGAGCTTCGAGCAGGATATCGCTGACCGGCAGGATGACCGCTTCGTCAAGGGTCCCCAGGGAACGTTGACTGATGGGATTGAACGGCCGGATAGACTCGATGGTGTCGCCGAAAAATTCGATGCGAATCGCCTGCGATTGGGATGCTGCCGCATCGCTCGTCAGAGGCGCATAGATATCGATGATGCCGCCACGACGGGCAAACTGGCCCGGCAGGTCGATCGCATCGACCCGTTCGAAGCTGTTGCCCACCAGCCATTCGATCACCTTCTCCGGATCGACGGCGGCATTGGCCTCCAGGTGCAGCGAGCCCGCCTGGAGCGCCGACGGCTTGGCCACCGGCTGGCACAACGCCTGCACCGGCGCCGCAACAATCCCGCCCTTGCGCAGCCCGCTGTCGGGTTGCGTCATCAAGGATACGATCCGCAGCCGCTCCGCCCGCGTCTCGTCCGTCGCATCCGCCAGTTCCTCCTCGCCCTCCCAGGCGGGCAGCAGTTCGACGCGCCCCGCCTCGAACGTCCGCAGATCGTCCACCGCCCGGTCGGCATCATCAATGTGAGGACAGACGTACAGGATGGGACGCTTCGCCGTTCGCGCCACCTGGGCCGCCAAAACGCGCGCAAAGGATCCCCACGTCCCCTCGACCTTGACGGCCCCCCCTTCCGCTGCCAGCCGGGAGATCACCTGCGAAACCACCTTGTCCCGCGAGAGATCCATAGAATTCTTCCCACGCAGTATACCCGACCCCGCCGGCGCAGGCGAGCCCCTTTCAACGCGGTTGCCGACTCGGCGTGCGGTCGGCAAACGGTGGCGGATCCGAGCGGCGCCTTCTGATCGCTGCTTTGGGGATTGGCCTACCCTCGGTTTGCCATCTCGACCGGACAGGCTGTGTCACAATTCAAAAACCGACCAACTGACCCCCGTTTCCAATCTGAAATTGAGGGTCAACGAGGCCAAAACAGGCCCAAATCCTAATTGTGACACAGCCTGTCCAGTCGGAATGACAAAACGGACGCGGCAGATGCAAGTGCCACCGTATTCCTACCGCATTTGTCAGCCCCTGTGAGAAGGCTGGGATCTACCGGCGGGACTCGGCTAACGAACGGAAGAACGCGACGGCGCCACGCTTGAGGTTGCGAAGGTTGTACCCGCCCTCCTGCACGATCAGCATCGGGATGTTGCGCCGAGTCAAACGCTGCGCGATGCCGCGCATCCCCTCAAGCGACAACACGAAGGTGCCCGTGGGATCGCCCTTGAGAACGTCGAGCCCGAGACTGACCACGAGGAACTCCGGGCCGAAGCGATCGATCCGCACCAGCGCCTTTTCGAGCGTCTTGAGGTAGGCCGCGTCGTCCGTCTCGGGCGGCAGCGGGAAATTCTGATTGAATCCCAGGCCCGCCCCCTCCCCCGTCTCGGTCGAGAATCCGCTGAAATAGGGAAACGAGTAATCGGGATGCCCATGAATCGACACGGTCAGGACATCGCTGCGGGCATAGAAAATGTCCTGGGTCCCGTTGCCATGATGAAAATCGATATCGAGCACCGCGGTACGCCCGTGTCGCGAGAACTGATGTGCCGCAATCGCGGCATTATTGAAGTAGCAAAATCCGCCGTACACCTTTTGTTCCGCGTGGTGCCCGGGAGGCCGACACAAGGCATAAGCGACAGGCGTCCCCGCCAGCACCTCCTCGGCAGCCGTCATCGCCACGTCCACCGACGCCTTCGCCGCTACATACGCATTGCGATATAACGGCGTGCACGAGTCGATGCAGTAATACCCCGCCTGGACCGGCAGGTCGCGAGGCCGCCGGTCGGGCCTGCGGATCGGAAACGTATCCGGATACACGGGGCGCCCCGTCTCCAACTTCGTGCACACCAGCTTCAGGTAGTTCACGAAGTGCCGATCGTGAACCGCCAGAATCACGTCCTCGCTGAAGTGCCTCGGTGCAACCGTCCCGAAGAGATTCAAAGGCAGGATGGCGTCGCGCAGCGCTCCCACGCGAGCGGGTCGCTCGAAATACCCCCGACTGCGCACGTGATGAATCACGTGCTTTTCGCTGATGACCAGCGCAAACGACCGCTCCAGATGCCCCGTCGTCACGACAGCGGGCCCTCCGGCCTTCTTGCCATACCGGGGCGGTCGAAGCTGGACGGGGTCGTCGCGAAACGAATCGACCACCTGCTGGATGTAGCCCGTATCGACGATGTGTCCGAAGCGGTTCTCCAGGATCGCCCGCACCGCCGCCCTGGCTTCGTCTCGGGACAAAGGCGACGTTCGGTCAAGCGGATCGAAGAGCAGATACGCCGTGGTGGGCGGCGTGCCCGCCGGAGCGTGGTACGCGGTCCCGACGATCGGGCGAACTCCATAGTGCTCGTAAAACCGCATCCGCTTGCGGCTCTGCGCCAGCTCCGCCGCACCGGGTGTCAACTCGGGGTCGTCGGGCTGCACCTCCAGATACAGCCCCTGCGACGACAGCCCATTACAATACTCACGCGCCGCCTCATACAACGCACTGCCAAGCCCCCCGCCCCACTGCTCCTTTCGGACCGCGATGAAATCCAGGAACGAGCTGCGAATCGACGGAAAGTGCAGCAGCAGGACGAAACCCGTGACCTTGCCCAGGCTGGTCTCCGAGACGATCAGCGCCGTCTGGTATTCGTGCCGGATCGGATCGGTCAACAGATCCGGGATCTTGTCCGCGTAACCCGCCAGCTTGGGAAAATTCTGCGCGAAGATCTGCTCGACCTGCGCGATGCGATCTCGCGCGATCGGTAAGGCGAAACTCGTGATGCACCGGATCCGAATCATGGCCGTTCACTCGTACATCAATCATACGCAAAACGGGCGTGCCACTCGTTGGAGTAACACGCCCGCGAAAAGCTCTTGTTCAGCCGATGCGTTCGCCGGAATCAGAAGCGCAGGATTACTCTTCCTGCTCTTTGAGTTTCTTGACCAGGTCCCTGGCAGCCGTCGCCACATTCTCGGCGGTGATACCGAACTCTTTGAAGCAGACCTTGCCCGGCGCCGAGGCCCCGAAGCTCGACATGCCGACGAAAACGCCGTCGTCGCCCAGCCACTTGCGCCAGCCCATTTCAACGCCGGCCTCAACCGCCACACGGGCCTTGACATCGCGCGGGATCACCGAATTCTTATACTTGTCGTCCTGCTTGTCGAAGAGCTTCCAGCATGGCATGCTCACCACCTGCGTCGAGAAGCCGTCGGCATCGAGCATCCTGGCTGCTTCGAGCGCCGCCGCGACTTCCGAACCGGTCGCCAGCAACACCACGTCGGGCTTGCCCCGGCTGGTCAGGATATACGCGCCCCGTGCGATATTGCCAGCCGAAGCGAACTTGCGCTGATCGATTACCGGAACCCCCTGGCGCGTCAGCAGCAGTGCCACCGGGCCGTCGCGGTGTTCCAAGGCATATTTCCAGGCGTGAGCGGTCTCGTTGGCGTCGGCCGGACGGAAGACCAGCAGGTTGGGAATCGCTCGCAGCGCCGCGAAATGCTCGACCGGCTGATGCGTCGGGCCGTCCTCGCCGATGCCGATGCTGTCGTGCGTCCAGACGTAGATCGCCGGGTACTTCGATAGTGCCGCCACACGAACGGCGCCCCGCATGTAGTCGGAGAAGACCATGAACGTACCGCCATAGGCGCGGAGCAGACCGGAGATGTTGATGCCGTTCAGGATCGCTCCCATCGCGTGCTCGCGAACGCCGTAGCGGATGTAGCGGCCGCCCGGTGCGTCCTTCTGGAAATCTTTGGCCCCCTTGAAGCGGGTATTGTTCGAAGGCGTCAGGTCTGCCGATCCGCCCACTACCAGCGGCACCTCCGGCATCAGGGCATCGAGCACCTGCCCCGAGGCCTTACGCGTCGCGACCGACGCTCCCGCTTCGAATTTCGGAAGAATCGAATCGATCTTGACCGGCAATTTGCCCTCGGCGGCATTGCCGAACGCCTTGGCCAAGTCGGGATAGTTCTCCGTGTAAGACTCGAAGAGCGCATTCCATTCCTCTTCCGCCTGCTTGCCGCGCTCGACCGCCTGGCCCATATGCTCGCGAACCTCATCGGGCACATAGAAGCTTTCCCGGCTCTTCCAGCCGAGCTTCTCTTTCGCCAGTTGGATCTCTTCGTCACCCAGCGGTGCCCCGTGCGCCTCAGCGGTGTCCTGCATGTTCGGCGCGCCGAAGGCAATATGCGTGCGGAGTTTGATGATCGAAGGCCGCTGCACCTCGC
>CAZTGH010000460.1:0-4324 GCA_964612985.1 uncultured Pirellulales bacterium | reverse complement strand
AATCAGAGCTCCTGGACCGGACGCTGGCCCAGGTACAGGCGGACTGTGAGCGCGAGGGGCTGCAAACCCACTGGTGCCTTTTTCGCGACAAAGTGCTTCGCCCGACGCTGGGGGACAGTGAGTCGGAAACCATGAAGGTCATCGCCGTACGCTACGGGATCGAGAGTGAATCCACGGCCTTCAACATGTTGCTCACCGTCAAGCGCCGATTCAAGGCTACGTTGCGGATGAACCTCCGCAGCACGGTACTGACGGAAGAAGACATCGATGATGAATGGCAGGAAATCCTGAAACCGGTCGGAGAAAACGAGCAAAAACGGCTGTGATTTTCCGGAGAATAGGATACGGAGGCCTGGTTGTGCCAGGTCCTGAAGCAACAACGAGGCGGTGTGCCGCTATGAAGAACGATCCATCGGCATTCGGGGCAGACCCTCAGCAGATCAACAAATTACTCGCCTGGCCTATGGAAGACGATCCGGACAGCGTTGCCGCGGCTTCGGTGGAGCAATTTGCGGAGGCTCCGGGCGGACACGTGGGACGCTACAAGCTGCTTCGCATCCTGGGCGAGGGCGGCATGGGTGTGGTCTATCTCGCGGAGCAGTACGAGCCGATCCGGCGGGAAGTTGCGCTTAAGGTGATCAAGCCTGGCATGGATTCACGGCGTGTGATCGCTCGCTTCGAGACCGAGCAGCAGGCTTTGGCCCTGATGGATCATCCTCACGTGGCGAGCATCTTCGACGCCGGGCTCGCCCCCAGTGGACGGCCCTACTTTGTCATGGAGTACATCAGGGGGATCCCGATCACCGAGCACTGCGACAACCATCGGTTGACGATCGAAAAGCGACTTGCGCTCTTTCTGCATGTCTGCGAAGCGATCCAGCATGCCCACCAGAAGGGAATCATCCACCGGGACTTGAAGCCGTCCAACATCCTGGTCACCATCCAGGACGACGAGGCTTCACCCCGCGTCATCGACTTCGGAGTCGCCCGAGCCATCGGAACACCGCTGACGGAGCGAACCCTCTGCACGGAGCAGGGCCAGTTCGTGGGCACGCCCGAATACATGAGCCCGGAACAGGCGGATCCGGGGAACCCGGATATCGACACCCGCACCGACGTATACTCCCTGGGTGTGCTCCTCTACGAGCTGCTTTCCGGCGTCTTGCCCTTTGATCGAAAGGCCCTTCGCCAAGGTGGCATCGACCACGTCCGGCAGGTGATCCGCGTGCAGGACCCAGCTACGCCCAGCACGAAGTTGAGCAGGACGTCGGCGGCCGAGTCCACCGAGTCGGCTCGGCGTCGCCGGACTGACGTGAGAGCGCTGCGACGCAGACTCCAGGGCGACTTGGACTGGATCGTGCTCAAGGCCATGGAGAAGGACCGGACGCGGCGCTACGCCACGGTCGAGGCAATGGCCGCGGACATTCGGAACCATTTGTACCACCAGCCGGTCACCGCCGCGCCGCCAGGCTTCGCTTACCGTGCCAGGAAGTTCATGCTGCGCCATCGCAAGGCGATTGCAGTTGCCGCCACAGCTGCCATCCTGATGGCAACGGCCCTCTGGGCCCTGCGCGTCTCCATACAGGCCGGCAAACAACGTCTTCATGCCGAAGCTATCGAGCACGAACGCGCCCTGGCTGAGGCTCAGGACGCATTCAATCTGCGCGATTTCTCCACAGCAAATAGCGCGATCGCACCTCTCCTGCGAAGTCCGCACGCAGGCAGCGAGGCGACGCTCCTGCACGTCCAGTTGCTCCTGGAGGGCCAGGATTCTGCGGGGGCCATTGCCGCTCTTGAGAGCCTGCTCGACGCCCCGCCGGCCATCTCCGGACAGGCGCACTCGGTTCTGGCCATGATCTACTACCATCAGGCCGGTTCGTCACCCGGGAATAAGAGGGAGGCGGTTCAACGTTGGCAGTACCATCGCGACGAGGCCGAGAAGCAAATCGGGGGCACGGCGCACGATTACTTCCTCAAAGCCTGTGCGACGCCCGTTGTCAGCGAGAAGCTCGATCTGCTCGACAGAGCACTGCAACAGGACAGGCCGCACTACGATTCGTTGCGCGAAAGGGCCTACATCCGCCTGGCTCAACATGAGTACGAGAGAACACTGCGGGACGCCGACCGCATGAAGGGCATTCGCCCGGAGGATCCCCAAGGATACTTCCTGAGTGCCACCGCCCTGCGGGCGCTGCGCCGGTTCGACGAAGCGCTGGCGGACCTGGATACCGCTATTGGCCTCGAACCGAACGACTGCCAGCTCTATCTCGCCCGCTGGCAGACGTACACGCGTATGGCGCGACACGAAGCAGCGCTGACCGACATCCGCCGGTGTGTGGAGCTGGAGCCCCAGGATACGTTACACCCCGTCAGACTCGCAGCGACACTGACGGCGTTGGGGCGGTATCACGAGACGGACACGGTCTACGAACGATACCTTAGTCGGCCGGACCTCGGCACAGGATTCGGCACCAGTCTCATCGGCTCCCAGAACAAGACCCTGTTCGATATGCAGTTCGCCAAACTGACGTACGACATGCTGGCATCGGGAATCACGCCGTACCCATCTGCGAATCCGCCGGTCGGCCCTGCCTACAAAGATGTGTACCTGGCCCAGCAGCTCTTCCACGAATACAGTCAGCACGGCCGGCGCGTGGTTACGCAGGGGTTCCATCCCTGTTGGTCTCCGGACGGCACCAAGCTGCTGTACGCCATGGGCTTTGCCGCCATCAACGCCGTGGCTCTGCTGGATCTTGAAACCGGTCGCACGGAGTTGCTGACCATCCCGGGCAAAGATCCCGAATGGTCGCCCGATGGTCGGTACGTTGCGTTCGTCCGGGCACGGACTCTGCTGCCTCCGCAGCGTCTTGCCGGGTTGGGGGTCGAGACGTTTCGCTCGGGATACGGCCCAGTAAATACGAGCGAAGATGAAGTGTGGGTGATGAACACCGAGACCGGGAAGCTGCATCGCATCGCCAGCGGTGGCTGGCCGCACTGGGGCAGCGAGTCGCATCGGCTCTACTATACGTCTCGCCAGGATGGGACGCTGTATTCCGTTGCCATCGATGACGAGGGGGCCCAGCCACAGATCGTCCTGCGTGGCTGCAGCGCGTTTCCAGTCGTATCACCGAACGAACGCTATGTCGCCGACCACGAGTTTCGCGAACTCCGTATCACCGACTTGGCCAGCGGAGAGGTCGTACGCCGTTGGCTGATCCCTCCGAGGAACCGTGCCGGGCTATTCATCCACTGGTCCCCGGACAGCCGCGAGTTGAGTGTCTCTGGCTGGGACGGCTCGGAGACGGGGCTCTGGATCTATGACATCGATACGGAAAGCGCCGCCAAGGTCGCAGGACTGCCGGCCGCCATGGGGCGTTGGTCCGGCGGAGCAGATGCCAAGCTCGCCGTAGCCTTCAGTATGCCGGTCAACGAAATCTGGATCAGGGATCTTAAGCCCCACGTGGGCACCGCGGCCTCCTTCGCGTCCAGCCAGGACGTGGAAGAGCACTGCCGCACGGAGATCGAGCGCTGCAACCAGATCCTGTCAGTGGACCCGCATCACGTCGATATGCACTATCTCCGTGTGGACAACGCCCTGTGGATCCGCCATGAGCGCACGCAGGAGTTTTTGGCAGAATTCGAGGCGGCCTTAAAGCCGGAGGAGTTCTCCGCGGGTAGTTGCCGGGCCTTCTGCGCTCTTGTATTGAGGAGCGTTCCTGAGATTCAACAGCGTTTGATGCCGATGGTCCGGCTCATGGCCCGCAAGGCCGTCGCGAAGGAACCGGGGCAGGCACCCTTTGTGGCTGAGGCATTCTACCAGGCCGGCTACCACGACGAAGCCTCTGAGATTCTTGGAACATATCGCCCTACCGATTCCGGCAGCAGTCATTATGATCAAGCTACCGGCACGTACACGGTGACCGGCCTCGGCGTAGACATCTGGGACACGATCGACGATTTCCATTTTGCCCATAAGGCCTTGATTGGCGACGGCTCGATCACCGCCAAAATCGATGCCATCGAACATGTCCATGAATGGTCCAAGGCGGGCCTGATGATCCGCAGCACCTTGGAGCCAGACAGCCCGAACGTCATGGTGCTCGTGACCCCCAGCGGCCGGGTGTCGTTTCAACATCGGCCCGACAAAGCCGGCACGACGTACGGCACCTACACACCAGTCGGGACCGTACAGCTTCCTCACTGGGTCCGACTGACGCGCCGTGGCAACTGCTTTTTCGCAGAGCGTTCCCCCGACGGAATACACTGGCAGAACGTGCTTTCGGGTGACGAACCGAATCCGTCCTCATTCATAGAAATTCCCATG
>CAZTGH010000459.1:0-4338 GCA_964612985.1 uncultured Pirellulales bacterium | reverse complement strand
CACGGGACGTTGTTCTCTTTGGCGAGGCGGAAGATTTCGATCACATCGGCGAGACTGCCGGCCATGGGCTTGTCGATGAACAGCGGTTTCTTCGCAGCGATGACCGGTTTGGCCTGGGCCAGGTGCGGTCGACCATCGACGCTTTCGAGCAGGATGCCGTCGACCTTGGTGCACAATTCCTCGATGCTGTCGACGATCTCGAGGCCGAACTCATCGCGAAGCTGCCTGGTGTAGTTGTCGACGCGGCTGGCGGAGGACTCGACGTCGGGCGAGCCGCCGGGATAGCCGGCGACGACCTTGCAGTTCCAATCGTTGGCCGGATCGTTCATCAGCTTGGTGAAGGCGATGACGTGCGACGTATCGAGCCCGATCATTCCCACGCGAAAGGTGTCGCCCGCCTGCTGTGCGGAGGCGGCTAGAGCGAAACATGCCAGGATCATCAGAATTGCGGTCAGCCTACGAGCCATCATCGGGCCTCCAGTCTTACGTTGTATGGTCATCCTGAACGGAGCGAAGGACCCAGGCTGTAAGCGGACGGCAAGCTCCTGCCATGGCCAGATCCTTCGCGATGCTCAGGATGACACTACAGGTACACATTCGAATCGGGGTTACACTTTGTCGGCGGTCGGGCACACGAACGGGGCGCGGTACTGACGATGCAGGATCGCGTTGGCTTCGGCGCTGTTCGTGAACACTTCCTTCTTGGGATCGAACTCGAGCATCGGGCCCATCGAGATCGGGTACTTGTCGAGATCGACGCCGTTGTCGGTCAGGTGGCGCAGGGTGCGGTTGAGCGTCAGGACGTTGTTGTCGCTGCTCTTGACCTTCTCCAGAATCGCCTTGGCTTCGCCTGCGGAGACCCTGTTGTTCTCGCCCAGGTAATAGCTGATGTTGGCCAGATGCGCCAGTGCGGCCGAGAGATGGCCTTGGAAGGCGTCGGAATTCAGGTCCTGCGAGCGCCGGCTCCGGACGGCCTGGACGAAGTTGTCGAAGTGATCGCCGCCGCCTTTGAACTCCTTGACGAGCCGACCCCGGAGATCGAAGACGACGCAATGGGTGTAGGAGTCCTGCACGAGGTAGCCATCGGTCCCGTAGAAGATGACGCCGATCTTGTTGCCCTTGGCGCTGTCGAAGAGGGTGTTGATTTCCATATCGGCCGAATCATTGACGGAGAGGCCACGCGTCTCGAAGACCATGCACTTGTCGCCGTAATCGTAGATGGCGATTTCCGTGTTGGCGGTATCGCCGGCGTCGACGTAGTTGGGATCGTTGCGTTCGGCCTGGTAGCCCAGGCGGCCGCCGTAAGCGATCACGCGATTCGGGTGGCGGTTGATGCCCAGGCCCCAGCGGGCGATGTCGGTCTGGTGAGGGCCCTGGTTGCCCGAGTCGCCGTTGCCGTAGAGGCGCTGCCAATGCCAGTCGTAATGGAAGCGCGGGCGGGTGAGCTTGGGCGAGGTATAGGGGGCCGGACCGCTCCAGAGGTTGAAGTCGACCTCGGCGGGAATCTCGTAATCGCCCAGCGCTCCGATGGAGCCCCGACGCTTGTAGCACAATCCGCGGGCGAGCTTGACCTCGCCGATGCCCCCATCGGCGAGGAACTTCATCGCGTTCTGAATGGCGGGGTTCGAGCGACACTGGGTGCCGACCTGGCACATGCGCTTATACTTCTTGGCAGCGGCCACCAGAGCCGAGCCTTCCGGGATGTCGTGGCTGATGGGCTTTTCGATGAAGACATCTTTGCCGGCCTGCATGGCCCAGACGCCGCACAGCGCGTGCCAGTGATTCGGCGTGGCGGTCGAGACGATGTCGAGCGACTGGTCGTCCAACGCCTCACGCAGGTCCTTGACGAACCTGGGGCGCTTGCCCGTCTTGTCCTCGATCGATTTGCAGCGGGCCTGGCCTACCTTCTCGTCGACGTCGACGATGTAGGCGACCTCGCAGCCATTACGGCCGGAGAACGCGCTGATGTGACTGCCGCCCCGCCCCTTGCAACCGACCACGGCACAGAGCAGCGTATCATTGGCGCTGCGGTTCTGCGCGCGGGCCGTCGGGCTGATCATGGGGGCCGCCAGCATCGCCGCAGCGGTGGTGAACATCGAATTTCGCAAAAATTGCCGTCTCGTTCGCTCTTTCATGGTGACCGTTCTCCTCAATCTGCGCTCATGGCTGGACCCCAGGGGCAACGCCTCAGGGCTCTGCTGCGAACCAGTGTATCCTGGATTTCTGCCATTTCAAGGCATAGGCGGGCAATTCGCCGCCCGCTTCGGATCACCTTGCGCGAGGCCATCAGAACTGGCGCAGGCGGATGTCCTTGAACTGCACCTTCATGTCGGGACCCTGGTGGACCTGCAAGGCCAGTTTGCCGCGACGAATCCGGCGGGGATCGTCGTCCTGAATCTCGCACATGACCACGCCGTTGATCTTCAGCACGATGTGCCCTCCCCTGGCCAGGATGGCGTAGTCGTTCCACTGCCCCTGGCGGACGTGTTCGAGCAGTTCGTTCGGGTCGCCCACCTGGCCGAGGACCTCGATCTGCCCATCCGGGGTGACGTGTACCTTCTGTCCACGTTCGGCCAGAATCTCCCGTCGGGTGTATTCGATCACCACGCCCGTCCAGCGCTGGTCGGCGGAGAAATCCGCCTGACAGCCGATCAACGCTTCCTGCTCCATGCCCGAGCGTTCGAGACTGCGGAAGTAGATCCCCGAATTGCCGCTCTCGATTCGAAACTTGAGTCGCAGCTCGAAATCCTCGACGTCTCCGCCCGTCCAGATCAGGAAGTCGTTTTCGCAGATTCGGTTCTGGGGCGTGGTCTGGCCGGTGACGGCGCCGTCCTGAACGGACCACAGTCGGGGGTTGCCCCGCCAGCCGGAGAGATCACGGCCGTTGAACAGGCGGACGAAACCCTCGCGGTCTTCCTGCACTATCGCACTGGGTGTGGCGTCGGCGGCCAGGTCCCCGGCGGCGTACTGAATGCCGTCGAGGTAGAACCTGAGAATCTGCGGATTCCACCAGATCTCGGTCTTGTGTCCGAGGGCCGAGTAGAACACGCGTCCCTGGCCGTGGGACTTGATCCAGGCGAGGGCAAAGTCGCCATCGGTGCGATGAATCCACGGGACGGTCATATTCGTCCGGTCGGTATCGAGCGACAGCAACACGCGGAGGTTGTCGCGGGAGTAGGGATCGCGGAACTGGAAGACCTCCTCGCTCAGGCGGAAATCGCACCCGCCGAGCGCCTGGAGAAGCGGATGGGCGGGATCGTCCAGCTGGATGCCCACCTCTTCGTTCCAGGGATGGCCCCAGTAGGCGGCGCCGATCAACTGCTGAAACTCGGGCCAGTGGGTGTTGCCTCCGATGGCATGGTGATAGGCGACGACGCCGCCGCCTTGCGCGACATAGTCGAGAAGGCTCTGCCGGAGCCGTTTTTCGATCTCGTCAGTGTCTGTGCCGTACCGGGCGAACTTCTCCATATCCGCTTCAGTCGGGCGAATCCAGGGGCCGTTGCTGTTGTTCATGACGATCGCGTCGAACTGCCGGAGATTTTCGGGCAGGTACATGGCGACGTCGTCGCTCACGACGGCTTCGAAGGCTCCGGTCTTTTTCCCGAGCAGGCGCATCGCATACTCGGCCTGCGGAACGGAATACCCCTTGTGCGGGCACTGCTCCATGAAGGGCGTGTTCCAGATCAGGACTCGGCGCGGTTGCTTCGGGGCCACGCGGGCCTCGTGGGGTAGCGCCGCCTCGATGCGCCGGGCCTGATCGTCAGTCAATTGGGCGGATGAAACGGTCGCCAGCAGACAGATTGCCAGCATAACAAAAGACACGCGGTAATGATGTCGTGACACGGTATCCTTCCTCTCAAGGGTGGCATAATCTTACACGTTTAGAGGGTCCATCCCTCGCGGTATGCGCGCCGCAAGGCGGCGCCGGCCTGGGGTGGATCGGTGATCTTCATGGCCAACGGGTCGTACGACAGGGACTGGCCATGGAGCGTGGCGACATTGCCCAGCAGAACGAACTCCGTCAGGGGGACGCTGTAGTCGAAATGGGACATGGCGGAGGGACCGCCTCGGCAGGCGTCCAGCCATTCGTTCTCGTGTCCGCGGGAGCGGGGCAACGACTCGGCGGGGCCTTCGAAACCCTGGAAGTCTTCGGTCGGCAGCAGGGTTACTTCCGTGTTGTGACCGTTGGCGTGGAGCATGCCCCGAGAACCGATCACGAGGCATCCTGCGTGGTCTTTCCATTGTTTGTCGCCCGCATCGCCCCAGTCCAGGCGGCGCTCCATTTTCTCTTCGATCATGGCGCGGGGGCCCGGCGCCTGTCCGGGACCGTTGTACCAG
>CAZTGH010000458.1:0-4347 GCA_964612985.1 uncultured Pirellulales bacterium | reverse complement strand
CGCCGCCGACGGTCTGCTTGATCTTCTTGGGTGGGGACTGATAGACGGCCGGCTGGCGGATGTTCGGATCCGCGACCGTCTCGATGCGGGCGATCTCCCGCAGGATGTTCTGGGCTTCGATGGCCGTGCCTCGCTCATCGGGCCAGTCGTGGCAGCCTGCCAGGAACACCGCTCCAAGAACAATAAAAGCCGCCAACAGACCGTCCCTGCTGGGGCTTATTCTGTCTTTCGCGTTCATCATTTGCATTTAACCTGTCGTTTCTACCTACGACGTTCCATCCGTGTGGACCTACCTTGATGACCCTTCGGTGCAGGTAGACGCCAGCCACGATCATTGTATTGCATTAGAGATTATCGTCAAGGCCATTTTGATTGGATTAACAGAAATGTCGGTTTTCATCTTGCCTAACTTATTAAATGGTGGACAATTATCAAGATCAAGCGTATCCCTACCCAACGGGCTTTGGCAAAAATGGACGTTAGGCCTAAGTATATATGGCACCGAGAAAGAAGAAAGTCACGGTTGGATTCATCGCATTGGGCTGTCCGAAGAACGTAGTGGACAGCGAGAAGATGCTGGCGCGGATCGTGGAAGGGGGGCTGCTGCTTGCGGCCGACCCGGCGCAGGCGGACGTGGTGATCGTCAATACCTGCGGTTTCATCGAGCCGGCGAAGGTCGAATCGCTCGAGGCGGTGGCCCAGGCGGTGGCGGACAAGCAGAGCGGGCGCGTGCGGAAGGTCATCGTCGCCGGCTGCCTGGCGCAGCGGATGGGCGAGGAACTCTTTGGCGAGGCCGAGGGCATCGACGCGGTGGTCGGTCTCGGGCAGCGGGACGATATCGTCGAGATCATCCGTCGGACGATGTCTGCCGACGAACCCGGCATCTATCGGGAGCAGACATCGCAGTGCATCACGGACGACCGCGTGCGATTGCGGATCGGGCCTGCCCATTCTGCCTATCTTCGCATCAGCGAAGGCTGCGATCATCGTTGTTCCTTTTGTACGATTCCCGCTATTCGCGGGCCGTTCGGCAGCAAACCGTTTGAGATGGTGCTGGAGGAGGCCCGTGAGCTGGTCGCTTCCGGGGCTGTAGAGCTGAATCTTATCGGACAGGATACCACCATCTATGGTCGGGACCGGAAGGAATCTGACGGCCTGGCTCATCTCTTGTCGGAACTCGAGACGATTCCCGACCTGGCCTGGATTCGCCTGATGTACGCCTATCCGACGGGGATTACGGACAAGCTTGTCGAGACGGTCGCGCGCAGTGACAAGATCGTACACTACCTGGACCTGCCCATGCAACACGCCAGCGACCGAGTTCTTCGGGCAATGCGCCGTCCGGACACGCAAGCGGGGTTGAAGAAATGGATCGAACGCCTCCGCGCAGCGATGCCCGATGTCGTCCTGCGGACAACGATGATCGTGGGTTTCCCAGGCGAGACCGACGACGATTTTGCCGACCTGCTCGACTTCATTCGCTGGGCCCAGTTCGACGCCCTCGGCGCGTTCACGTTCTACCCCGAGGTCGGCACACCGGCCGCCGAATTCCCCGACCAGATCCCGGACGAGATCAAGCAGGAGCGACTCGACGCGCTGATGCTCGCCCAGCAGGAGATCGCTTTCGCGAAGAACCGGTCGCGCGTGGGCGAGCGGCTGAGATGCCTGATCGATTCGGTCGAGCCCCGGGGCACCGGGTACGGACGCTTCTACGGGCAAGCGCCAGATATCGACAGCATCTGCGTCGTAACCAACTGCATGGCCGGTCCCGGAGAATTCGTCGAGGCCGAGGTCATCGACGTCCAGGACTACGATCTGATCGTCAGGCAAATTTGAGGTTGAAGCAGGCAGCGGCGTTCGGTAAACTTGTCGCCATGCTGAAGCATGTCCCGAACATCTTGACGTTCATGCGCCTCGGGCTGACCGTGGTCTTTCTTCTGATGATTCTCTACAGCCCGCAGGTCGAACGCCGCACCGTCTTTCTCGACGTCGCCTTCGTCTTGTTCCTGATCGCCGGCCTGACCGACGTCGTCGACGGCCACGTCGCGCGCCGGTTCAACGCCACCAGCAAGTTCGGACGCATGGTCGATCCGCTGGTCGACAAGGTGCTCGTGGTCGGGACGTTCGTTTGTTTCGCGCTGATCGGCGAGCCCACACTCTTCGGTCTGTCGCGTCCTGCGCTGGCTGTGATCCATTGGTCGGTCGTGGCGGTACTCGTGGCTCGCGAGGCCTACGTTACTGTGCTGCGCCAGATGGCGGAATCGCGCGGGATCAATTTTGCTGCTACCGCCTCGGGCAAGCTCAAGATGCTGTTGCAGTCTTTCGCCATCGGCACCGTACTGGTCAAAATGGCCCACGTACCGGACCAGACCTGGGGCTACTGGTTCACTTCTGTGACGTTTGCGGCCATGATTGTAGCGACGATCGTCTCCGGCTTTCTCGCCACCCGACGCCCCAGCCTCAAGCAGCTCAGACAGGAAGGACCACCGCATGCTACGTCACTCCCATCGTCCTGATCGTATCCTTTCCTTCTCGATTCTCTTGACAGTCGTCCTTCTCATCGATTCGGTTCAAGCGGCCGCGGAGTTTCTACCGCCACTGGCCCAGGGGCAGCAGTGGGAGCTCGCCTGGAGCGATGAATTCGACGGCGCCGAAATCGACGAGTCCAAATGGGACGTGATGGGCGACTGGAAGCGGCGCGACGGGTTCTGGGTGAAAGAGGATTCCTACCTGGATGGTGAGGGGCATCTGATCCTGCGCACGAAGAAGGATGGGGACCGCTATACGTGCGGGGCGGTGCGGACGCGGGGCAAATTCGAGCATCGTTACGGCTACTGGGTCTGCCGGTGCAAGTTCCCGACGCAGCCGGGGCACTGGCCCGCTTTCTGGCTCCACTGCGACACGGTGGGCAAGATCGGCAACGGTGGGCGCGACGGGACCGAGATCGACATCATGGAGAAGCCCTGGCGCGAGGACCGTACGACGCAGAACCTGCACTGGGACGGGTACGGAAAAGAACATCAGCACGTCGGCACCCAGTTCATGGTCCCCGGGATGAGCGAAGGCTATCACACCTTCGGCCTGTACTGGACGCCCGAGGAATACGTCTTCTATGTCGATGGCAGGGAAACCTGGCGCACCCGTGGCGGGGGCGTCTCACAGGTCCCCCAATATGCTAAGCTGACCGAGGAGATCGGCCAGTGGGGAGGCGACATCGCGAAGGCGAAACTGCCCGATCATTTCGTCGTCGACTACGTTCGCGTTTACGACGTGGTGGGTGAGCCCAATCTCGCGCACTACAAACGCCAAGCGCTGATCGCTCAGGCCGCCAACGTCAGGCCTTCCCCCCAGCAACTCGCCTGGCAGCAACTGGAGTTCATCGGCTTCATCCATTACACCGTCAACGCCTTCACCGACAGGGAGTGGGGCGACGGGACCGAGGACCCCTCCGTCTTCAACCCGAGCGAACTGGACGTGCGGCAGTGGGTCAAGACGTGCAAGGACGCGGGGATGAAGATGATCATCCTGACCGCCAAGCACCACGACGGGTTCTGCCTGTGGCCCAGCAAGTACACCGAGCATTCCGTCAAGAACAGCCCTTACAAAAACGGCAAGGGCGACATCGTCGGCGAACTGGCCCAGGCGTGCCGCGAGGCGGGTCTGAAACTGGGACTGTATCTTTCGCCCTGGGATCGGCACGAGCCGACGTATGGCGACAGCGCAGGCTATAACGAGTTCTACAAGAATCAGCTCCGCGAGCTGCTGACCAGCTATGGCGAGATCACCGAGATCTGGTGCGACGGCGCCAAGGGGCCCGACGCCAAGGACATGGTGTACGATTGGCATGGCTATTTCAGTCTCGTCCGCGAGCTTCAACCCGGCGCGGTCATCTTCAACGGGCCCGACCTTCGCTGGGTGGGCAACGAGCGCGGGTACGCTCGCGAAAGCGAGTGGAGCGTGGTGAACAGCAACGGGAATCTCTTTGGACCGGTCAACTGCACCGCCAAGGACCTCGGCAGCCTGGAGGCCCTGGGCGATGGGAAGCGTCTGATCTGGTACCCCGCGGAGACCGACGTGTCGATCCGTCCAGGCTGGTTCTACCATGCCCACGAAGACGACAAGGTCAAATCGGTCGAGCAGTTGGTGGACATCTACTTCAGCTCCGTGGGCTACAACAGCGTGCTGCTGCTGAACCTGCCGCCCGATCGCAGGGGCCTGATCCACGAGAACGACGTGCAGAGGCTCCGGGAGTTTCGCAAGGTCCTGGATGCGATCTTCGACGAGAACCTGGCTGCCGGTGCTATGGCGACTGCGTCCGATGTCAAGCGCGACAATCCCGCTTACGGC
>CAZTGH010000457.1:0-4348 GCA_964612985.1 uncultured Pirellulales bacterium | reverse complement strand
GTTTCGCCAACGCCGATCGCGCCTCGGCCGCCAGGGAGGTCACCCCGCCGTAACCTGCCAGCAGGCCGTCGCTCTTGATAAACAGCCGCAGCGCGCCTGGGTAGTCCCCCGCCGCCATCGCCTGACGGCCCTGGGCAATCCAGCGGTCACATACACCGCGCCTGGCTTGCTGGAGAAGGCCCGGCAGATCCGGATGCAGCGAATACAACTTCTGGGCCCGCTCCAGAACGCGCAGCGCCTCTTCGCAATCCCCCTGGGCCAGCAGGGTCTGCCCGCGCGCCACCAGACCGGCCGCTTCGCGCCGGTTCTGCACCGCCTGCAGGATGTCCCGAGCCTCGCGTCCGTCGTCGCGGTAGTTCAGCGCCGTCTGTGCCTCGGTGACCGCCGCATCGAGATCATCCCGACTCAGCCGATCCTGGGCCCGCGAGAGATAGTACTGATAGGCCCGATCCTGGATCTGCTTGCGATCGCCCTGCCCGCCCGGCATGGTGCGGTTCAAACGCAGCGCCTCGTTCATCCGCCCCACCGCCGCGCTCCACTGCCTCTGCTCGGCCAGCGACAGCGCCTCGGACCGCATCCGCTCGGCATCGGCCGCTGCCGCCGCGATCCGCTGGCTCATCGCTTGATACGCCGGTTCGGTCGGACAGTACCTCAGGCAACGTCCGATGAATTTCTGCGCGCCCGTCAAATCCGCCTGACCGAAGCAAAGTTCCGCCTCGCGATAATAAAACCGGCACGCCCGGACCTTCGTCTGTTCGAGTTCCTCCCGATAGCGATCCGCCGCCTTGTCGTTGTTCCCCTCTTCCGCCAGCCGGACCGCCGTCTCCAGTTCCTCAATGGCCTTCTCGTACTGCCCCTCCTGCGACAGCCTCGTCCCCCGCTTGTACGCCTTCTCATGCGCACAGCCCACCACCAGCACCGCCGCAACCACCAGCAGCCATCGCCCACCTGCCCCAAATCGATTCATCCGCACCATTTCGCCCCACCTTTCATACCAGCCGCATCCGATCTCATAACCCGATCACGCCCCAATTCTACCGCGTCAGCCCGCCGAGGCAACCATCGACCGGCGGTGCGAAATACCGAAAACCTCCCGATCTATAAGGCTCCGCCCCTCCCGAAAGTCACGTAGCACCGATCTTGAGACTTGAAATCACCCAGCATCACACGCATAATGAACCTGCTGAAACCAAGCCGATCTGCAAGAGGAGATATGGTCGCATGGAAACGATCCACACACGTCGAACGTTTTTGAAAGTTGCCGCATTGTCCGCCGTAACGATGGGGGTGCCAGAACTCGGCAAGGGGCAGGAGCGACGAAAATCACCCAATTTCGTGATCGTATTCCTCGACGACTCGGGATGGGCGGATTTCAGGCCCTTTGGGAAACAGGACTATCCCACGCCCAATGTCGAGCAACTGGCCCAGGAGGGCTGCTGCTACCAGAATTTCTACGTGCCCCAGGCGGTGTGCTCGGCGTCGCGGTCGGCGCTGCTGAGCGGCTGCTATCCCGGACGGACCAAGGTCTTTGGCGCTCACGGGCCCAACGCCCGAGGGCTCGACCCGAAATTCGCCACCCTGGGCGAAGTGCTCAAGAAACGGGGCTACAAGACCGCCGTGTTCGGCAAGTGGCATATCGGCGATCAGCCCGAGACGCGTCCGGCGGCGCGGGGCTTCGACGAATCGTGCGGGCTGATGTACTCCAACGACATGTGGGAATTCCATCCGGAGAACCCCGACCACTGGGGCCGATTCCCGCTTCAGTTCTGGGAGAACAACCAGGTCACGATCGAGCGCGTCACCAAGGAGCACCAGCCGATGCTCACCACGTGGTACACCGAGCACGCGGTGGATTTCATCGGCCGCCACAAGGACGAACCCTTCCTGCTCTATGTCCCGCACTCGATGCCGCACGTGCCGCTGTTCTGCAGCGAGAAATTCAAGGGCAAATCCGGCGCGGGCCTCTATGGCGACGTGATGATGGAGATCGACTGGTCCGTCGGGCAGATCAACCAGGCCCTCAAGGACCACGGTCTCGAAGACAACACAGTCGTCATTTTCACCTCCGACAATGGCCCCTGGATCTCCTATGGCAACCATGCCGGCAAGACCCCCTTCCGCGAGGCCAAGGGCACCAGCTTCGATGGCGGCACCCGCAGCGCGTGCATCGTCAAATTCCCCGGGCAAATCGAGGCGGGCACCACCTCCAAGAAGACCTTCTGCTCGATCGACATCCTGCCGACGCTGGCGCATCTGGCTGGAGCGGAATTACCGGACAACCCCATCGACGGAAAGAATGTCTGGGACCTGATCGCAGGCAAACCCGGCGCGAAGAACCCGCAGGAATATTATCCCTTCTCGACGGGCGCCAATTTTGAAGGCGTCATCAGCGGAGACGGACGTTGGAAGCTGCACGTCCCGCACCGCTACCGCACGCTGGTAAGCGCCGCCCACGACGGCGCCGCCGGCAAGTATCGACAGGAAGAGATCGGTCTGTCCCTGTTCGACATGGAGAACGACCCGTACGAGACGACGAACGTGCTGGAGAAATATCCCGAAATCGCCGCCCGCATGAAAGGTTACGCCGAGCGCCATCGGGCAGAGTTCTATCCACCCAAGCAGGGATAATACGTAGAATCTCGAAACAACGCCGATGTTGCAGCGGGTTTGTAGTGACGCCGTGAGGCGTTATTCTTTCCCAGATCGGTATGCTCTTACGAGCACACTACAAGCGCGGCGCATCGGGGTGGTTTGAACATTGGGATTTCGTGCTTTGAATTTCTTTCGCGTTTCGTGCTTCGGATTTCGAATTTGCCCTTGCCGGTCATCCATGATGCCCTGCAAACAGCATCTCACAGAGCCCGATCGCAAGTACGTTACACGAGGGGTCATCAGGGCAGTTGGCCTGTTACGTGCGACAGCTCGTCCGAAGAGGCGATCTCGCGCCCGTCGGCAAAGACGCGGAGCCCGGGGCCCTTGCCGTATTTCCAGCCTGTGCGATCCCAGAGGATCGTCAGCATGTGCCCGTGATAGAGAACGCCATCGAGGCAGAACCAGTCCCAGGCATCGGGCCCGATCAGCGGATGAACCTCGACGATATCGTCGGCTCGCGGGACGAGTCCGACCAGTCCATTGATGACGAGATCGCAGAACGTCGAGTGGTTGTAATACCGACTGCGGTCCGAATCGGGCTTGAGCCAGGTGCCGTCGATCTCGTCGAGATACTCCCCGATGTAAGGCTTGCCGCGATACCGGTGCGACCGGGCATACGTCAGCAGCGCATCGAAGTAATCCGCCTTCGTGACGAAGCTCTGCTCGTAGTCGCGCAGCAGATTCGCCAAAGCCACCAGCGTCTGGCTCGTCGCGAAAGGCCAGACCGCGCCGTCCCACTCACAGGTCCCGACGCCATGACTGCGGAAATCCGGATGCCTCCGCTCGGCGGTCGTGATCCCCATCGGCGCCTGGAAGCCTTGTGGGTCGGTAAGCTGCTGCCACGCACGTTCATATCCTGGCTCGGGCAGGTGAAAATACCACGGGATGAACCCAATCTCCTCCCGCACATCGGCCAGTTCGCCATCGGGATAGCGGACCTTGAAGAATTCCGCCTGCTCGTCCCACATCAACTCGTGAACCCGCGATCTGAGCTTCGCTGCTTTTTGGGCATACTCTCGGGCAACCCCTTCCCTTCCCGCCAACGCCGCAATCTTCGAAATCGCCAGCATGTTCGCGTACATGTAGCTGTTCAAAGGAGGCCTGGCGTTCTTGTCCCGACGCGACCCGCTGATCGACTCCTCCATCCCATCCCGCACATCGTACTGCCAGAAGAGCCCATTCTCCAGGCCCTTCTCTCGCTCCCACGCCTGGCAGTCCCGAACGAACGCGTCCAGCAGACCGACCACAAAGGCCTCGTCCAGATTAACGAGGTAGCGGTCCCACAGCGCCGATGTGCCCCAGTTGCTGTACTGGTGAAAGTGCGGCTGCAAACCACCCTCATTGCCTACATACCAGAAGCGGATATACTCGTCGATCGTGCGCCCATCCCGCAGCCAGCGCCCTTCGCGGATATGATGGCCCAGCGCACAACTGATCGTATTGTACTTGCCGCTGTGGCTGACCGCGTCGAGGAACTCCGTGAAAACGAATCCATCCGGCGTCTGCTTGAGGTGCTTGCGAAACGTCCACCAGCGATAATAGTAGATCTGCTCGAAGCTCTTGTCGGGACACTCGAAAAATGGAACGTTCCGCACCATCCACTCCCACGCCTGGCGGTTCGAAACGTGGTTGACGATGTTCTCAGGCTCCATGCCGTTGAAGAAGTCGACGTGATGCTCCAACGCACCGGCATCGA
>CAZTGH010000456.1:0-4355 GCA_964612985.1 uncultured Pirellulales bacterium | reverse complement strand
GGCCGCCGACGATCCCGGGGACCGGCGACCGATCGACATTGAGGGGGAGTTGGGTCCGGACGGTTTCCCTATAGAATACAGAATCCGGCTATTCGTCAGGCGATTTCGGCAGGACGTTGGTGGCGCGGGGGCCTTTCTCTCCCTCCACGACGTCAAAGGTGACCGTGTCTCCTTCGTCCAGTGTCTTGAAGCCCTCCCCGCCGATGTTGGAGTAATGAACGAAAACCTCACGGCCGTCCGGTGCCGCGATGAACCCGTAACCCTTCCTCGGATTGAACCACTTGACCTTCCCTTCCAGCATGAAGAATGCTCCTTTTGGACGACGCCAGGTCGATTCGTTTGTGCTCTTGGTATGCCATGCGATGATTTCGGCCGGCCCCGCCGACCGGATGGGAGTACGGCTCATAGCCTCGGCTTGGCATCTGCCGACTCGGACGAGGAATGGCTGAGGTTCTCCCGCATCAGCCGGCCCATCTTGAACTTCACCGTGCGCTTGGCCGGCACCTCCACACGCTCCAGGGTCTTGGGGTTCTGGGCCACCCGCGAAGCTCGGGTCCGCGTCTCGAAGACACCGAAATCTCTGAACTCCAAGCGATTATCCTGACGCAACTCCTCGACGATTTCGTTGAGGAAGGTCTGCACGATTCGTTTCACCAGCACCCTCTTTGCCTGCGTTTGTTCCGCAATGCGGTCAATGAGTTCTTTCTTGGTCACTGTCGCCATACGTTACCTCGTTTGAAGGAAAGAGCGCTTCGAAAACAGAAACCGCATTGGGTTCCGCCAGGTGCGGTGCGGCCACCATGGCCTGCGAATTGTCCAACCACTCTTGAGGACATCTGAAATCCTTGTGGGCAGTCGAGGCCCCGTCCGGCATTGGCGCCCGCAGAGCAGCTCCACCTCATCGCAGACATAACACCACCGAAGCGGAAAGCGTAAGCGTCTGCAACCTACTATAACGTAAAGACTTCTATTCAGCAATACTTTTGGCCAAAAAATTCGGTCGGCGGCTTGGCGGGCCTGTGGCTATCGGATTGGGCCGGGCGGATTCTTGCGACCGAGGCTCGTGTGCCGCTGCCTCGGCGGCGCGGGCCTGGTCGGTTCGGCCTCCTTTGCTGGAAGGCGGATACGGCGGTTGACCGGGGGGGGCTTTGCGGGCATAATACGGTTTTTGCTTCGGTACGGCCCGCAGGAACGCTCCGGTCCGCGCCGCATGGGAGACCTTTGGCGTCCGCAGGGCGGCCAGGCGGGTCTCGTTCGCGCCCGCGCGGCGGGGCGAATTCGCAAGGACGAACGCACAGGACGATAGTCAATGGCTGCAAGCAATTCTCGGACAGGGCCCAACAAGCAACCCGCTCCGAAGCGAAAGGATCGCGCCGGGGAAATCGCCAATACATTTGAATGGCTTATCACAGCCTTCATCCTGGCGTTCGTTTTTCGCGCGTTCGTGATGGAGGCTTTCCGCATTCCTACGGGCAGTATGGCCGACACGCTGATGGGGGCCCATTTCGGGTTGCGGTGTCCCGAGTGCGGATTTGAGTACGAGTACGGATTCGTCCCGAGCGTCTACCGGATGCGGGAGGACACGATTCCGCCGGGACCCATGGAAATCCAGCAGACCCGCTGTCCCAGTTGCGGCTACCTGGTGCCGACCAGCAGCGGCAATCCGGTCTCCAACGGCGACCGCATTCTCGTCCTCAAGTGCATCTATCAGTTCGCCGACCCCGAGCGGTGGGACGTGGTGGTCTTCAAGAATCCGACGAATCCCTCGGAGAACTACATCAAACGCCTGATCGGCCTGCCCAACGAGACGATCGAGATCATCGACGGGGACATCTACATTGATGGGCAGATCGCCCGAAAGCCGCCTGCCGTTCAGCGGGAACTCTGGATGCCCGTCTACAATCATGACTATCAGCCCGTCAATCCGAACCAGCGGGGGGCGTTCAACGGCTATCGCTGGCGGCCGCCGTTCGATCTGGAGGTCTCCGCCTGGGAAATCAGCGACACCGACCCGACCAGCCTGGTGCTGGACAGTCCGCCCGATCAGATCGAGACGCTGACCTACGGCGGTCGATCCGCCAATGATTTTCACGTGACGTATGCCTACAACGACATTCGCATGCAGCCTCGCATGCCCGTGGTCAGCGACCTGATGATCCGCTTTTATGTCGAGCCGGACAGCGACCGGGGGACCATCGGCGCGATGCTGAGCAAGTATGGTGTGGATTACCGGGCCTGGCTGGATGCCAACGGGGAGATGTTCCTGTCGCGTTTCGATGGGACCGAAGAGACGATTCTGGCCCGTCAGCCGGCGAAGATGCCGGCGCCCGGCGACTTCACCCTGGTCAAGTTCGCCAACGTGGATCACCAACTTCTGTTCGAATTCAACGGCAACCGCCTGACGGCCGACCTGGGACGGTCGGCCGATGCCCTCGACCTCGACGCGGCGGCCTCTCCGGGAGTCCAGATCTTTGGCGCCGGAAAGCTGACGTTGAGCCATCTGGCGATCTATCGGGACATCCATTATCTGAGCCGGTCGGAAGGGGGACGCATCCCTCGCGCCACGGAGGAGGCGCCGTTCACGCTGCACGAGGATGAGTTCTTCGTCCTCGGCGACAACAGTCCCAACAGTGAAGACGGGCGCTGGTGGGGACCTCCGAATCTGGCCAGCCGGGGCATGGAGCCGCCGCGGGCGGGGGTTGTGCCGAGATACTACCTGGTGGGTAAGGCTCTGTTCGTCTACTGGCCAAGCGGTTTCGAATTTCCCTGGCCGGTGCCGTTGAAAGCATTTCTGCTGGACCACGCCCAGCGAAATCTGCCCTTGCGCCTGCTTCACACGCTGGTGTCGCTGCGATGGATTCCGAACGTCGGCGACATGCGTTTCATCTATGGCGGGACCGACGGCCCCGATGATGGCGCGCAGGCGCGCACGACAGAACAAGGTACGAATTGACCGATTACAGGCCTGATCTGACAGCGCAACATGGAGTCAGGCCTGACCCTACCGAATGCATAATTGGGAGGCAAACGGGAATGAGGACACGGACAGTCATTCTTTTCGTGCTGGCGATACTTCCGGGGATGGGCAGTCCGGTCAGAGCCGGTTTCGTGGGGCGGTTGTTTTCCCTCGGCGGAGGCGGCCTGACGCCCGACGAACTGCGGTGTGAGTATCTCGTGGACCCGCTCGGCATCGATGTGGTCGAGCCGCGGTTAAGCTGGATTGTCCGGTCGAACCAGCGCGGTCAGCATCAGAGGGCGTATCGGATTCTGGTGGCCAGCAGCCGCGAGCAGATCGACAAGAAGGTGGGCGACCTATGGGACAGCGGCATGGTCGTCTCGGATCAGACCGCGCACGTCGTCTACGCGGGCAAGCCTCTCAAGTCCCAGATGCAGTGCTTCTGGACGGTACGGGTCTGGGACAAGGATGATACACCCTCCTCCTGGAGCAAGGTGGCGTTCTGGTCGATGGGTCTGCTTCGATCCGTGGACTGGCAGGCCCAGTGGATCGGTTTCGACGCCTCGCGGCAACGGGAATCCGCTGCCAGCCAGATCGATCTGTCCAGGGCGTCCTGGATCTGGTATCCCGAGGGCGATGCGACGGCAGCGGTGCCGGTCGGCCATCGGTTGTTCCGCAGGGAGTTCAACGTCCCGCAGGACCGGCAGATCGAATCGGCTTCGTGTGCCGTCAGCGCCGACAACTGGTTCAAGCTGTATATCAACGGTCGGCCCGTCCGCGACGGAAGCAACTTCAAGGAGGCCTTGATCGTCGATGTCAGGGAGAGCCTGACCGCCGGTACGAACGTTCTGGCGATCGATGCCGCCAATCAGGGCGACGCCGCCAACCCGGCAGGTGTCCTGGCTGTGCTGAACGTGCGCTATTCCGACGGGACCTCGACGGTGGTCGTCTCCGACGGCTCCTGGCGGACCGCTCAATCGGCCCCCACCGACTGGATGACGACCGACTTCGACGCGGCCAGTTGGGAACACGCGCGGGTTGCCGCTGCTTACGGCGCCGGACCCTGGGGTGAGATCAGCCTCGGATCAGGGGAGTTGTTCCTGCCGCCGGTCCGGCTTCTCCGCAAACGATTCGTGCTGGATAAGTCCATCGAGCGGGCGACGGTGTACGCTTCGGCGCTGGGCGACTACCAGCTCTATCTGAACGGTCAGTCGGTCAGCGAAACCTATTTCACGCCGGGCTGGACCGACTACCGGATTCGCGTCTACTACAACACCTTCGACGTGACCGAGCAGCTCAAGAAGGGCTTCAACGCCATGGGCGCCATGCTGGGGGACGGCTGGTACAGCGGCTACATCGGCTGGTACCATGTCCGCGACCACTATGGCACCCATCCTCG
>CAZTGH010000455.1:0-4360 GCA_964612985.1 uncultured Pirellulales bacterium | reverse complement strand
CAACTGTCGGTGTACGTCGACGGTCGTCTGATCGAGACCGCAGCATGTTACCAGGCGCCGAACACAACCAGTTCAACAAGCGCATTGACCATGAGTGGCTCAGCCACGATGCGCCAATTTCTGGCATACGATCGGCCGCTGTCCGTTGCTGAGATCCAGCGACTCTGTCGGGACCCCTCGGCCGTGTTCGTTCGCACCAGACATTGGCCACCTGTCGTCGCGCCGACCGGGACGATCCACACCCTGTCCGGATCGATCTCCGCCGATGCGTCACTCTCCGGCACCGCCAGAATTACGCGGCGCCTGTCCAGCGTCAACTGCACGACCGGTTCTTCCGTCTCGGGATCGCTGAGCGTCTCGCCGCCGGAGCCCGAAGGCGATTCGGCTCCCGAACCGTGGCGGCCCTGGCGTCGAGCGATTCTCTGCAACGGCGCCGGTGCCGACGGTTTCAACCTGGGCACCGTGCTCACGCGCGGCTGGTTCTGGGTGCGACAGAATAGCTGCACCGCCGTCTACCGGGGACCGGATATCGGACAGATCGATTTGGATCATCCCGTACACGTCGCCAATGCCGACGCCGCGAAGGTCACCCTGCCCGCCTGGGCCGCTCCCGAAGCCGATTCCGAAAGCTGCTTCGTAACGAGACGGTTCAACGGTCATGGAGACCAGGAGCAGACGACCGGCGCCGCGGTCCTGGTCCGCATGGGCGCCGATGGCAAGCTCGCCGACCCATTGCCCAATGACGCCTTTGTCTTGCAGGCGGTACAAGTCGCCAACGGCAGGGTCCGTCTCCAATGGTTCTACTGTCCGCTCAACCAGCAGATTCAGCCCGCGCACTTCAACGTCTACGCGAGCGACGCTTCAGGTCAGATCGACTTTCAAACCCCGCTGGCGAGCCTCCCCTACCGGGGACGACGGTTCTATCAATATCTCACCGAAGGACTGGGCGGTGGAATGCACCATTTCGCGGTTCGAGCCGAATCCATAGAAGGAACCGAAAGCGAATCGACGCGGACGTCGAGCTGCCTGATCCGAACCGACCCACCTCAGGGCATCTCCCTTCTCCATGCGGAGGCCACACTCTGATGAGCAACGTGACCGAAACCTTCCAGCCCGAATTCACGTCCCTGGCCCTTCCCGCCGGCACCGTCATGGCGTTCCTCGACGGCGTCCCATGCGACGACCTCGAACCGGTCGAGCTGGTTCGCGCCGGCGCGCCCGAGTTCAGTTGGGCTCGTCTGGTCGGTACAACCTCCGATCTCGAGCACGCGCTGCAGCGCTACGCGATGGGCCGGACCCTTTCTCTGTGCCAGTCTTTCAACCGCAATGCGCCCAAGTCGAAGGTCGACGCTGCACCGATTTTCGTCGGCCACATCGAAGGCGTCGAGACAACGATCGGCGCACAGGGAACGGTCATCGAGGTAACTGCCAGAGACTTCAGCGCTGCGCTCGATCGCATCACCGTCTATGGTCAGCGCGTATCCTCCAACGGCGCGACCGTCTTCCTGGCAGGCCTTGATACGATCTTCAATCCCGAGGGCCAGGCCAACGCGGCGCCGGGACCTCTCTTCCAACCTGATGCCGGCCAGGCGATCCCCTGGGGTTGTGCCGAGGCGATCCACTATCTGCTGAGTGAATACGTCCTGCCAGGCGACTTGCAGCACCCAGGTCTGCACCAGCTTCGCGCCCTGACCGACGGCCGGCTCCTCCGCGATCTCAACGTCACCGGTCTGAGCCTGCTCGACGCCCTCGATCGTTGCTGCCAGGTGGCAGGGTTGCGGCTTCAGTTCGTGCCGCGTCACAACGAAACCGGACCCCGGCAGGCGATCGTGTTCTATCGACACGGCGCCGGTCGAAGCATCGAGCTGAACTGCCAGCCGACGGGACAATCGCTGAGCCTGTCCCGGACGAGCTTGGCCACTTTGCACAGTACGCGACAATTCCATCCCGTCACACATCGCTATATCGGTCAGGGCGACTTCAAGACCTACGAGGCGACGTTCGAGCTGGTCGCCGCCTGGGACCCGGCCCTCCAGGACACCGACTACACGCTGTTCTCGCCCAGCACGAATCCCCAGTTCTACGAGGTCAAAGACGTCTATCGAAAATGGTGTCTCAACGAAGCGGGCGATTATACACCCGAGCCGTTCAACCGGGGAGAGCCTTACGACTTCTCCACGCTCTTCGAGGGCGCTGCGTTCGTTCGCAGGCGCCGCCGTTTCTGGCCCGCCTTGAGCACCGACACGCAAGGCCGCTCGCTGGGCTACGTCCTCGAGGTCTCCTTCGATGCCGGATTACACTGGTGCGCTTACGTGCATGGCTTCAACAATCTGCTCGACGAGTGCGGCCTCTGGCTCAGCAGCGACCAGCTCGACGTCTACACCTGGGTGGCGGCGTTGAAAGGCGCCCTGCGCTTTCGCATCACGGCGTCAATCGTCAGCGACGAGAGGCTCACCTGCATCGTGACCGATGGCCCCGTCGGATCGACCGCTCCCATCGTCGATCATCTCGTCACATCGCCTCGCCAGTTCCGCTATCGAAAGGTCTCTTCGCAGAGTATTTTCACACAGATGCCCAACGCACCCGACGTCGCCGACGACACCGATGCACTGTACGATTTCCTGCGCAGTCGCATGGAAGCCTCATCTGAAATTGTAGAGACCGCTCAGATCCGGACGCCCACGCTGGCGCTGCACGCCGGCCCGGGCGACCGCGTTACCTCGAGCCCCGACAGCCGGGACCTGCTCGCCTGCGGACCGAACCATCGCAGCCTCGCCTGGATCGAACGAGTCCACGTCGACTTCCGAGAGCAATCCACGCAACTGAACATCGTCCGCAAACGAACCTGATTACACAGCATGGCGGCCTCAAGTCCGCAGGACTTGGGGATGGTCATCCCCGAGCCCCGCTTGAGGCCACCACCCATCAAAAGGACAACCTGGAGTACCCCATGGACAAGCGACATATCACCGACGAACAGCAGGTGCTCGCGTCTCTGGCGCGAGAGGCGCAGGCCCGTCGCCACGAGACCGCCGCCGTGGTCAGCGGCAATGCCGGCTCGGTCGTCTGGCCCATGAAGGTCAAGAGCCATGTCGACCGAAACGTCTACCGCGTTCGCGCCGTGGTGCTGGGCGAAGGAGGCGGCATTCCGCCCGAGATTGGCGAAGAGATCGAAGCGACCAACCTGGCGGAATCGTTCGTCGGCCAGGGCGCCCTGCCCGCCGGCACCTACGTCATCGCCTTCCGCACCGGCCCCCAGTACATCTTCCACGCCCAACCTGCCTGAAGGAGATATTCACCATGCCTCGAACCAGTCTGTCATCGTGGCGACTCGACCGCCGGATCAACCTGTCCGTCCTCGTGCAGTTGATGGTGCTCGCCTCGCTGATCCTCGGCAGTTGGCTCAACCTCCAGCGCCAGCTCGACGGACTCCAGCGCGACGTCACCATGCTGCTCAAGACCCAGGAGGGCTTCACCGAGAAACTCAGTCTCCTCTCCGACCGAACCCTCTCCCACGAATACCGCCTCCAGGCCATCGAGAAATCGCTCGCCCAGACCGCTTTTGCGGTCGACAGCGACGCCGCCGTTCGCATCAGCCTGTCGAACTACCGGGACCGATCTTCACCATCCGATCCAGTTGAAGGAGAATCACAATGAAACAGATCCGCAGACCCATTCCCCGCCGCAGCCGATGCAGCCTCTGGATGCCTCTCTTTGTCAGCATCATCTGCATGGGCGGTCTGGTCGGTTGCGACAGCCTCCGCCTGGCGCCGAGCGAGCAGCTCAAGCAGAACGCCTGGCTGCACAACCGCACGACCGCCGTCGCCGCCCAGGCGGCGCAGGTCGAGGAATCGTCGCCCGAACTCCAGGCGCTGACAAAGCTCTCGGAATTGCAGAGCCGTGCATTCACGTCGTACTATGGACTGCCTCGCGAGTATCCGCAGGCCGAGACGAGCGAGCAGATCCTGGCGCAGTCGAACTGGCAACTGGCCGAGACCGCCCTGGCCGAATCCGCTGAGCGACCCGACCCCTGGCAGCTCGCCGATTCGCTGCTCGAGGTCGGCATCGGCATCAGCGCCCTGCTGGGCGGCGTCTACGGCACCCGCGCCGTCCGCTTCCTCAAGGATGCCCGCACCAAGTCCGCCGCACTCAAGGAAGTCGTCCAGGGCAACGAAACCTTCAAGAAGCAGAACAAGCCCCAAACCGCTTCCTTCAAAGCCGCCCACGCCCACCAGTCCCCCCCAACCCGCCAGCTCGTCGCCCAACTGAAGGCTTAAACGACGAGCGCTACCAATGGAATATTCATCGAGAAACGGCCTCATCCAGCTGATATTTCCTGTTTCTGGCTGTTTTCCTCTGT
>CAZTGH010000454.1:0-4379 GCA_964612985.1 uncultured Pirellulales bacterium | reverse complement strand
TGTTTTCTTTTTTTATTGGCATTTTCAATAATATCCTCCGCTCGTTCAGCGGTAAGGCCGCGCAAGTGCTCAGTGCGATGGTCTACAACCAGTTTGGGGAGGTCTTGATAAGGCTTCTGGTGAGCCTGGTGCTGGTCGCGGTCACGAATCCCATGGATCTCTGGTGGATGCGGGTTTTGTGTCTGGCGGCGGCGGCGATCATAGTGGCCGCTCTGCTGCCCTTGTTTCATCCGCGCACATCTGCCGGCCTGGCGAGGGCCTCGAATGTGCTGCTGAGGCCGTTGCCCGTCGTCCTTCGCGCCGGGGCGAGCAAGGCCATCCGGAGCAGCCAGGTCTTTGCGTCCGCCGGACCGCGTTTTCATCTGAATGTGGCTGGCATACACGTGATCTCAATGCTGTTCAGCGCGGTGATCTACTGGTGCTGTGCCCAGGCGATCGGCATTTCGGTGCCGGCGACGGCATTTATATGGCAGGCCTCGGTCGTTTATGTTCTGGGCCGCATCCCAATATCCGTAGCCAACTTTGGCGTGAGGGAATTCACGGTCATCGGGTTTCTGTCGCTGTATGGCGTGGATGCCGCGACGGCGGTGGTCTTTTCCTTGCTGGTCTTCTCCAACGCTTTGCTCATGGGTTTCATTGGCCTGCTGTATCAGTTGTCCGACCTCGCTTTTGCCCAGAAGCACGCAGGCGATTCCTGATGGTTGATTCTGGCTCTGCTGTTTCTATCGCACCGAGTCGCCAAACGGATACGTCGTCTCCTCCGCGATCGTCACCGTTTGCCCATTTGCCACCTGGGCGGTCACCTTCGGGAGGCCATAGACCAGCGCCGCCAGCCCGCCGTCGGCCGACGCCATCCACAGGTGCCCCACGAACTTGGGCCAGCCCTGGTGCAGGTTGCACGTGCAACGGGGATAGCCGGTCAGCAGACCGTAGACGACTCCGTCGGTCGTATGATCGAAGAAGTTGTGTCGATGCACCGCACACGTCAACCTGGTTCGCTTGCTGGAAGTACTGGCCGGCCAAAGCGTCCAATGCCAGGCTTTCAGGGGCAGAGCTGATGATATTCACTGTCAGCGTTCATCCACGGTCGGATCCGTCACCATGTGCCGACCGCATCCGTGGCTGTGGCATTGAAGCGCGCAAACGACAGGTGTATACTCGGGGGGCTCATGATATGGTTGTCAAGTGATGCGAGGAGACGATGCAACGACGACGGTTTCTCCAGATGGCGGGATGGGCGGCGGGTTCAGCGATCCTGGGTTGGCGAGGCAGGACCTTGACGGCAGATCGGACGGTTCGCCGGCCGAATATTCTGTTCATCATGGCGGACGATCACACCAGTCAGGCGATGGGATGCTACGGCCTGAGGCTCAGCGCCTATGCGCCGACGAAGAACATCGACCGCATCGCCGCTGAAGGCGCGATTCTGCACAACTGCTTCTGTACGAACTCGATCTGCGTGCCGAGTCGGGCCAGCATCCTGACGGGCCAGTACAGCCATGTCCACGGCGCCAAGACCCTGGCCGGTCGGCTCGATCCGAGCGCGGATAACGTGGCCAAGCGACTTCAAGCCGCCGGCTACCAGACGGCTCTTGTGGGCAAGTGGCACCTGAAAGACCCGCCGACCGGCTTCGACCACTATAATGTCCTGCGTGGGCAGGGGCGGTACCATGACCCGATCCTCTTCGAGAGCGGCGTCGACTGGAAGGAGGGCGGGCACGTATACGAGGGGCATTCGACCGATGTGATTACCGATCAGGCTTTGGACTGGCTGGGCCAGCGGCGGGATACCGATCTGCCCTTTATGATGATGTGCCACTTCAAGGCGGTGCATGAGCCTTTCTACAGTCACGATCGGTTTCGCGACCTCTATGCCGATCGCGATCTGCCCGAGCCCGAGGACCTGCTCTGGCCCGAGAGCCCGCGCGGAAAGCGGTTCGAGGGCTGGCCCCTGGAGATTCTCGCCCAGCGCTATCGCAGGAATCCGGACCAGTACGCGCCGCCCAGGCTGGACGTCGATGGCCTGGACGCGGAGGCGGCGCGCAGGGCGACGTATCAGAAGTTCATCAAGGACTATCTCAGGGGCGTGGCGGGGATCGACGACAACGTCGGACGGCTGCTCGCCTGGCTGGACGAGTCGGGACAGGCGAAGGATACCGTGGTGATCTACACCGCCGATCAGGGCTATTTCCTGGGCGAGCACAACCTGTTCGACAAGCGGTTCATGCTCGAAGAATCCTTGCGGATGCCTTTCGTGGTTCGCTACCCGCGCGAGATCGAACCTGGAACGGACGTCCGCGACATGATTCTGAACATCGATTTTGCGGAGTTGCTCCTGGACTATGCCGGTGCGGGAATTCCGCCGACGATGCAGGGACGGAGCTTTCGCCGGAACCTGCGAGGACGCACGCCCGACGACTGGCGCAGCGCGATGTATTATCACTACTGGACGCACCAGAAGGAGCGGCCCAGCCACTATGGCATCCGCACGGACCGGTACAAGCTGATCTACTACTATGGGCTCGTCCGCATGGGTCACCCGTCCGATCGCTGCTGGGAACTCTACGACCTCCAGACCGATCCGCGCGAGCTGGTCAACCAGTACGGCAATCCCCAGTACGAGGAGACCATCGCCACCCTGAAACGCCGTCTCCACGACCTTCGCAGCCAGTACAACGACACCGCCGATCCGCTGGGTTCAGCGTGACAAGGCCCTTCGTGGTCGGAGGAGAGATCCTTCACTTCGTTCAGCATGACAATGGTGTGCTCGTGTCCGCCTTCATGGTGCTTGTGCGCGCCAAGTGACCAGGCCCCTGATGGGATACGCCGGCATTCTGTCGCAACAGCGTGCAATCGTGGGTCTATGTGCGTGTGGTTTCACAGCGTTATCTGCGTGCCAATGCTTCAGTGGCGGATCTCGATCAGGCGGACGGGGCCGAGGAGGCCCGAGTCGAGCAGGGGGGTGTCTTTCCAGGGGACCTCCCACGTGAGCGACTTGTCGATGTTCGTCCGACAGAATTTCGGGCCCTCGGGCGACCGGGCGTCGCCGACGAGGCGATTGGACCAGGTGTTGGCGACTTCGACGACGAGTTCGTTCGTGCCGATTCTGACGGCATCGGTGACCTCGACCTGGTAGGGGGGCTTCCAGAGGATGCCCTGGCTCTGCCCATTGACATAGACTTCGGCGACGAAACGCACCTCGCCCAGATCGAGAACGATCCGCTTATCCGATGTGAGTCGGTCGGCAGCGACGTCGAACTCGTTGTGGTAGGAGGCGATTCCGGAGAAATACCTCACGCCTTCGTCTTCGCTCTCGGTCCAGGAGATCAGTTCGGCAAAGACCTTCGAGGCGGGGGCGCCCCAGCCCGGCGCAAAGCGGACTTCCCACGGTCCGTCAATGGCTTGACCGTTTTGCGAGGCGGGCACTTCCTGCACCATCGGCAGCTTCTCCACCGTTTCGTGGAAGACCACGAACACGCTACCATAAGGGGCCAGGCGCAGCGCCACGCGCGTGTTGTCCTCACCGTCGCGCTCAAACCGGCAGGCGCGAATCTGACCGGTATCGGGCATCCACAACTGCGGCACGCGGTCGGCGACGCGGAACACGCACGCCACTTCTTCCCAGCGATTCTGCTTGTTGCTGACGAAGTAGATGTCGGCCTCCGGCGTGCGGCGGTGGATATAATCCAATGGATACTGAACGTCGCTGCGCGGCGAGTACGCCGTGAAATCGGGACCGATCCCGCGTTGCTTCAGGATATCGCGCAGGGTCCTGCCCCCGATGATCCTGCCTTCGCCGTAGGTGTGTTCTTTGACGGTCGCACCGTCGCAGGGGCCCCAGAGGCGATCCGCGATCGTGCGGACTTCCGTGTCCCGGTGGGCGAAATCGGCCAGGCCATTGGACCGGGTGGGTTTGGGGCCGACGACGGTTGCGCCGTCGGCGACCAACTGCTCGAGCTTCTTCAAGACGGCCAGGTCGATGTCGTCGCGGTCGGGCAGGACCAGCAGCTCGTAACTCATTCCGTCGGGCAACGTCAGGCGACCGTCCTTGACGCTCATCCGCGTGAGGATCACTTCAGGGTTGGTCACGTCGTAGTCGTACCCGAACCCGAGGGACGGATCGATGTGCTTGGGTGGCACGAAGTTGTAGCCCTGATCGCCATAGTAGTAGCACACGTCCGCGACGAAGAGACCCTGCTGGAGCAGGTACGAGCAGCGCGATAGATAATCGACCCAGGGCTTGGCCTTGGGCCACCACACCAGGCTGGGGTTCATGTGCGTTCCCGCGTGGTAGACCCAGCCCGGCCGATCCGTGGCCGAGGGGTTGTGCGCGGACGTATGGAACGTGAAGTGGTTGGCGCCATCGCAGAAGGCGCGGT
>CAZTGH010000453.1:0-4384 GCA_964612985.1 uncultured Pirellulales bacterium | reverse complement strand
AGCAGCCAGTAAACGCCCTGCTGACAGGCGGGCGTCATGCGGTTGCGCTGGGCTGCCGGCACTCGCGACAAATGCGTCAGCACTCGACTGGTCCCGTAGACGGGATTCTCCTTGCTTGGAGCCGACTGGTTGCCGAACCACAAGGGGCTCCAGGATCCGTCCTCTCGCTGGGCGACCTGGAGAAACTCCATCGCTCTGCTCATCGCCTTGGCCGTGCGCCCCTTCAAATCGGCAGGCAACCTCTCCAGCCAGACGCCCATCGCTCCGAGGGCGTGCGCCGTAAGATCGGCGGCACTGCGGTCAAACGGCAGGTTCGTCCACCCTCGGCAGAACGTCGGAATCCCCCCATCCCGATTCTGAAGACCCAGGAGCCATTCGATCCCAGCCTTTGCCGCCTCCAGAGTATCCGCATCATCGCTGCCGAAGCGGTGCAGCGCCAGCAAGGCGCCGGCGGTATCGTCCGCGTCGGGAACGGCTCCCGGCAGGTCCGACCAGGCCCAGCCTCCCGGTGCTGCCTGCGTGTAGGGGTGTACCTCATGATGTTGGCGGGTGAGCAGCCAGTCGAGCAGTTGCCGCCGCAATTCCTCTTCGAGCCCCGCCTGAGTCTCCGTCAGCGCCGCGACGGAAAGCGTGGTGCCCCAGATCGCCAGGTTCGTGTCGATCGGCCAACTGCCGTCCTTGCGGATCGAGGTCGCCAGGAATTGCACGCCCTTGGCAACGACCGGGTGACCTCTGTGGCCCGACGACGCCAGGCTCATCACCACGAACGATGTCAGAGGCGCCGCTTCGAGGAATCCTCCGTTGTCCGGCTGAAGCGTTGTCAATACATCGAGACTTCGCGCCTTCGCCAGGCGCCGGACCAGTCGGGCCACGGGACAGCGGGGTTTGAGATGCTCGTAACGGGCCTGTCCGATGGCAATCAAGGCCGGCAGTGCGTAGCTGACCACAGGCAGCCGCAACCATCGGTAGACGCGATGCGGCAGAACCGCCAGTTCGAAAGGCAGCGGTTTGACGAATCGCCACGCCTGTGACCCGCTGCCCAGCCGACCCGCCAGCGCGCACATCGTCAGGATCGGAACCGAAAATGTGCGGTCCTTGCCGTACCGGTCGAGCACCGCGCCCGCCAAGGTTTCCGGTTCGAGGCATCCGACTTCGCATCGAAGCCATCCTTCCGCCTTCTCAACCGTAATCTGACAGGCCGACGGCGCCGTGGGGATCGCCAGCGCCGAATAGCACAGCAGCGTGGTGCTGAGATTGCTCGGACTCTGCACGGTATCGCCCCAGCCACCGTCGGCATTCTGGTTCTCGCACAACCAGAGTATCCCGCGATCGGTGAGCGGGCGGTATTTCGTCGCGTCAGCCTGCGCCAGTGCAAAGACCGCCGTCGCGGTCGACAAGGCGCTGCTGGAAAGATGGCCGACCCAGTGGCCCTGCGGGTTTCTCGATGCAAGCAGGCGCTCGCGGAGCGTGGCGACTGTGCGATCCAGAGTTTCTCCGTCGACGCGCGTCATGATTCGACCAGGTCGCCGAGGGACATCAGTCCGTAGTAGGTGTACTCACAGTCCAGCACATCGTCGGCCGGATGGCCCCGAAATCCTCCCTGGACGCTCCACAGCGCGTCGAGATAGTCGAGATTGCGTTCACGGATCTCCTCCATGTCCACGCCTACCAGCGTCAACGCATGCACCGCGGTAGCGGTCGAGAGCAGATCGGGAATCGCCATGTCGGGGCCCGTCGGAATCGCGGAGAATCCTCCATAAGGCTCGGCCCGCGCGGCCAGCCACTGCAACGCCGATTCGGGGACAGGCGCATGCAGGTAGTGGAAGATCGTGATGGCCGCCGCGGTAGCCGCCGTGGCGCTGACGGTCATCGTCGGCTCATTCGAGAAGCCTCCGTCGGGCATCTGGAGCGAATAGACCGATTCGAGCAGACCCGCCGGCTCCAGGTCGTCGATCTGAAGGTCCTGGCAGATGCCCAGCGCCAGGAAACTGCCGTAGACGTGACCTCGCTCGGCCCCCACGGAGGTGCCAAAGCCGCCATCCGCCGCCCGGAACTGCATCAGGCGTTCCGTCATGGCCTGCCGAGCGACAGGGGCAATCGTATCGGGACTGTGCTCAGCCAGATTGGCTCGGCATCGAACCAGGGAAGCGAGATGCACCAGATCCAGCGACGACCCGAACTCGAAACCGCGAAGATAATCGGCGACCCGCTCGTATGGGATCTTCGCGTTCAGGGCCATCGAGGCTTCGAGCCCGAAGACCGTGTAGTAGAGGTCGCTCTGACCGTCACGGCCCTGAAAGCCCCCGTCTTCGCAAAGGCGCTGGCGGAAGAACTCGCGGACCGCCTCGATGGACTCGCCGATCGGCTCGGCAGCCTTAGTCACGGCTCGGCGCATGTCGAGGCGGATGGTCATTGCAGCAACCCATAATCTCAAAATCGTTGAAAATCTTGCCCATCACGCGGCGCAGCAGGCCTTTGAGACTGGCGTTCTTCAGTGCAATCAACGAACCGATGGCCTGCGCCTTATAGGTTTCCATCAATCGCAACGCCACCAGCTCAATCTCGGGCCTCCGGACCATTTCTCGAACGCGCTGCCGGTCCGCATCCGTTGCCGAGACGCCCCACTGCCGGTCAATCTGAGATCGCTGGTCCGCGTCGCCCATCTCATAGGCCAAAGCCGGCAGAATCGAAGGCCGGCGGCTCGCACACAATTCGATTCCCTCAGCACTGCGCAGGTCCTCCAGGTCGTCGCGAATCTGATAGGCGATGCCCAGGGATTCGCTGTACTGCTTCAGCACGCCACCGACCTGTTCATCGCTGTCGGCGAGGATGGCTCCGAGGTGCAGCGCCACCTCGAAAGCGGGCGCCGTCTTCATGCGGAAGATCTCCAGCACCTCGCCCACGGTCAGCGGCTTCGGCGATCGCGCCCAGGCCAGCTCACGACCCTGTCCGAGGCAGAGCGTGCGATGACCCTGAACCGCCGCATGCAAAAGTCTGGTCTTGCGGGCGTCCAATCCATCGGTTTCAACGAGGAGCCGATAGCCTTCGCCCAGGAGAAGGTCGCCGATGTTCAGCGCAACGGGAACCCCATGCTGCGAATGGAGCGTCTGTTCACCGTATCGTTCGGAATCGCCATCTTCGATGTCGTCGTGGACGAGCGAGGCCTTGTGGAAACACTCGACCGCCACCGCGATCCGTTGCAGGTCGGCATCGCTTGCAGGCGAGCCGCCGGTGGAAAGCGCTTTGTACGTGCAGACCGCCAGGAAGGGCCGCCATCGTTTCCCTGCTTTGGCCATCCAGTCGAGGGCAATCCGTTCCGTCTCGTCGGATTGCGGGGCGATCATCTGAGCAAGGGCCTCTTGCGAGAACCAGCTATTGACCTGCTCGTGCAACGTATCGAGGTCAAGACGTCGGGTCTGGTCGGCCGTCGTCTGGTAGATGGCCTCCCAGAGCCAGTCGAGATCGACGCTGGTATCGGTGCAGCCGTCTCGCAACAGGGGAATCGCGACGCCGGGGACCGCCCCCGCCTCCATGTACGGGAACACCCGCTCCAGCACCGACAGACAGCTCGCGCCGACCACCGCTTCGATCCGACCTGTCTCGATCAGGCCCATCACGATGGGCGAGCCTTCCGCCACCAGCACGGCGTAGCCCAGTTGTTCCGCCTGCCTCTTCAGTTCGTCGATAGGGCAACGCCCGCAATGCTCACAGAGCAGCCCCAGATCGTCGAAACTCGCGGGACACTCGCTCGAGTGGCGAAGACACTTGGGCAGTAGCAAGAGACGTTTTTCATAGGGAATGGCTGCGACGGTCTCGCGCCAGACCTCATTGTTGACGAGCACCCCAGCATAATCGGTGTACCTGGAGTGCATGCTGGCGTTGTGGAGTACCGCCCTCGTGTGAGCTCGCAACTCTTCGATGGACAGCGGCGGAACCGGCCCCTCGGCCTCGACATAGCTGCGGATGGCCGCCAACAGCGCGTCGCGCTCCTGCTTGGTTTGCGGAACGTTGTCCTGAGGCGGCCCGACCGGCCTGGCCGTGGTCACACGGTCATGAGGCATACACCTGCTCCTTCTCCACCACTGCCGGGATCGAACGATCCATCCGCCTGCGCAATGTCCTGAAGGTCCGTCGCCAGGTCATGACCTCTCCACGTCCGAGGGTCTGCATGAATGCCCGGCGGGCCCAGGAGACCCCGCCGGCACGTTGATTGTCCCAGAACAGCTTGGGCACCATCTTGAAATTCTGCTCGTAACAGGTTCGGTAGAGTTCCAGATGTTCGGGCGTCATTCTTGCCAGCGTGAATCGCTGCCGGTCTGCCAGATCACCTGACGCCATTGGCTCATGGAAGATCGGAAAAATGACCGCGCCCTTGGCCGCCAGG
>CAZTGH010000452.1:0-4398 GCA_964612985.1 uncultured Pirellulales bacterium | reverse complement strand
GTAGACCTCGAGCTGGAGCTCGCGGCCGGTGAGCGCCAGGTAGGCCGGCTCGACCACGGGTTCGAGCCAGTCGAGCACGATCTGCAGCACCTCCTCGAGCACGATGAAGAGGGTCGCGCCCATGATCGGGCCGAGGGTGGTCGCCGTTCCCCCGAGGATGACCATGAACATGAGCTCGCCCGAGCGGGTCCAGTCCATCATGTCGGGCGAGATGAAGGTGGTGAAATTGCCCAGAAGCGCCCCGGCGTAGCCCGCCATCGCGCCCGAGATCACGTAGGCCGTCAGCCGGTAGCGGTAGATGTTGTAGCCCAGAGAGACCATGCGCTCGGGGTTGCCCTTGGCGCCCTGCAGCACCATCCCGAAGCGGGAGTTCACGATCATGCGCACGATCAGCATCGCGGCGACGAGGCTGGCGAAGCAGAGGTAGTAGAGCTGCAGCGGATCGCCGAGGTCGATGAGCGGGAACTGCGAGCGCATGTTGATCACCAGCCCGTCATCGGCCCCGTAGGTGTCGATGGACACGAAGAAGTAGTAGACCATCTGCGCGAAGGCCATGGTGATCATGATGAAGTAGACGCCCTTCGTGCGCAGGCAGATCGCGCCCGTGATCAGCGCGAAGAGCGCCGAGATCCCCATCGAGAGCATGATCTGGAAGAAGCCGTTGAAGCTCGCCACCGCCGCGAAGCCGCCGAAGATCGCGTGGTAGGCGGGAATGCCGACCCCGTAGGCGCCGATCCCGACGAAGGCGGCGTGCCCGAAGCTGATGAGCCCGCCGTAGCCGAGGATGAGGTTGAGGCTGGTCGCCGCGATGCCGAGGATCACGAGCCGCGTGGCCAGGTCCACGTAGAAGGCGTTGCCCGTCCAGATGAAGACGGGCGGCAGCACGGCCAGCAGCACGAGCAGGAGGACGGTGGCGAGACCGGTTCTCGAAAGCCCCGCCATCTCAGCGCACCTTCGGCGGAAAGAGGCCCTGCGGGCGCACCGCGAGCACCCCCGCCATGATGATGTAGATGAGCATGGCCGAGACCGCCGGCGCAGACGTCTCCGCCGCCGCGGTGCTCATGAAGAGCGCGAAGATGGAGTCGAGGAAGGACCGGCCCAGCGTGTCGATCAGCCCGATGATGAGCGCCCCGATGAAGGCGCCCTTCATCGACCCGATGCCGCCCACGATGATGACGACGAAGGCGGTGATGATGATGTTGTTTCCCATGCCGATGGACGCCTCCGTGATCGGGGCGACCAGCATGCCCGCGAGCCCCGCGAGCATCGCGCCCAGCGCGAAGACGAAGGTGAAGAGCGTGTTGATGTCGATGCCGAGCGCCGAGACCATCCGGCGGTTCGACGCGCCCGCGCGGATCAGCATGCCGAGCCGCGTGAAGTTGACGAGCCAGTAGAGCGCGGCGGCCACCGCAAGGCCGGTTCCGATGATGAGCAGGCGGTAGGCCGGCAGCACGAAGTTCTCACCGACCCTGACCTGCCCCTCCAGCCAGTCCGGCAGCGGCACGGCCATGCCCTCCGGCCCCCAGAGGATATGCACCGTCGTATCGATCACCAGGATGAGCCCGAAGGTGGCGAGCACCTGGTCGAGGTGGTCGCGCTGGTAGAGGTTGCGCGCCACCACGCGCTCGATCACGTAGCCCGCCGCACCGGTGAGCGGAACGGCGATCAGGATCGCGAGCAGGAAGTTGCCCGTGGCCAGGGTGAGCGAGGCGCAGATGAAGGCGCCCAGCATGTAGAGCGCGCCGTGGGCAAGGTTGACGAAGTCGAGGATGCCGAAGACGAGCGTCAGCCCCGAGGCGACGAGAAAGAGAAGGAGACCGAGTTGCAGCCCGTTCAGGGTCTGCAACACCAAGAGCGCGAAATCCAAGAGCCCCTCCGTTCCCGCTTCAGACTCCGGCCGGGCGGTTGCGCCGCCCGGCCGGCATGCAGCGTCGCCGCGCCGCTCTTACATGTTGCACTGTTCGGCGTAGCTGTCCTGGTGATCCTCGAAGACGGTCCGGACGACCTTGGTGGTCCACAGGCCGTCCTCGTCCACGATCACCTCGCGCAGGTAGAAGTCCTGGATCGGCAGGTGGTTCGGGCCGAAGCGGAACTCGCCGCGAACGCTGTCGAAGTCGGCCGCGCGCAGGGCCTCGCGCACCGCGTCCTTGTCCTCCATGTTGCCGTCCGCGGCCTCGACCGCCGAGGCGATCAGCATGATCGCGTCGTAGGACTGCGCGGCGTAGTAGGAGGGATACTCGCCGAACTTCGCCTTGTAGTCCGCGACGAAGCGCGCGTTCGCCTCGTTGTCGAGCGTCGGATCCCACTGCTGCGTGGTGCGCGAGCCGATCACGGCCTCGAAACCCGCCTCCTGCAGACGCGGCAGCGAGATCGCGTCGACCGTGAAGACGGAGTAGAGCGGCAGATCCTCCGCCAGGCCCAGCTGGTCGTATTGCCGGGCGAAGGCGCCCGCCGCGGGGCCAGGATAGAAGACGAAGATCGCTTCCGCGCCCGAGGTCCGCGCCTTGGCGAGCTCGGCCGAGAAGTCGAGCTGCGCGTCCGCGCCCCACTTGGTCAGATCCTTGCCGACGATCTCGCCGGCGAAGGTGCGCTCCACACCCGCGACCATGTCGTTGCCGGCGGCGTAGTTCGGCGCCATCACGTAGAGCGACTCGACGCCGAGCTGGTTCAGCACCTCCCCCATGGCCATGGGCGTCTGGTCGTTCTGCCAGGACGTGGAGAAGACGTTCGGGTGGCAGAGGACGCCCGCCATCTGGCTCGGGCCCGCATTCGCCGAGATCAGGAACTTGTCGGCGTTCACCACGGAATTCCGCGAGGCGAGCAGCACGTTGGACCAGATGTAGCCCGTGACGAAATCCACGTCGTCCTGCTTCACGAGCTTGTCGGTGGCCTGCTTGCCGGCCTCCGGGGCGAACTGGTCGTCCCCGAAGATCACCTCGAGCGAGTGGCCGCCGGCCTCGCCGCCGAGATGCTCCATCGCGAGCTCGACCGCGTTCTTCATCTGGTTGCCGATCACCGCGCCGCCTGTGGACAGCGTGGTGACGAACCCGATCTTCACGTCTTCGGCCCAGGCCGCCGACGAGAGCATGGACGCCGCGAGAAGCGTCGCCAGTGTGCGTTTCATGAAGGACCTCCCTGATTATTGTCGGTCTGATTGTTCGATGTTCGATTCCCGACACGCAAGCATTGGCCGCGACCCGGCACCAAATCAACAATGCACTATTGTGCATCGAAATCAAGATGTCCGACGCAGATCCGACCGCCAACGGAAAGCTTGCAGAAATGAACGGCAAAGCATTGCAATCATTATTTAAACCGGAGCTCTTGGGTCGCGCCTGCGCCGGCGCGCTGCGGGCATGCCGGACATCGACATGATGGGAGATGCATTTTTCTTCCTTAGCCCGTCGGGCATCACAACCCGCGCTCGCCAAGCCCGCGCCACCTGCAACCCACGGGTCCGCCCCCCGCCGGGCCACCCGCCGCGACTCGTTGCGCTTCGCGCCGCCTGCTACGCGCCGGCTAACAACGGTCAAGGCGCGCGCCGCTGGGGCAAGGCATGCTTCGCGGCAGATGTCACAGCCGGCGCGGAACGCGGCGCCCTCGCGCGGGCCGCCCGCGCCGACGCCAGGAGGTCCCGACATGACGAACCAGCTGGCCGCCCAGCCTGCCGCCTGGATCATGGCGCTGCTTCTCCTGATCGCGTGCTGGCCGATCTCCCGGGCGCTGCGCCACGAACAGCTCCACCCGCTTGCCGCCTACCTGCTGTTCACGTCCATGCTGGTTCTGGTGTCGGCCATCGTCTTCTTCGTGCTTCTTCAGGCCGCGGCGGCGACCCTGCCGCCGGGCGCCCTCGAAGGCGCGGGCCCGGCCCTGGTGGTCGCGCTGCTCTCCCTGCTGCCGGGGCTCATTGCCGGCTGGCTCGTCGTGCGCCGACCGCAGATCCGGCGCATGCCGAAGTGACGCGATTCCGCGCGACCCTCGCGGGCGGCGTTGCAGACCGGAACGGTAGAGACGGGCCCGACATGAAGGTGGACGATTTCGAGCGACTCTACATGGCCGAGCTGGAAGAGCTGCGCTCCGTCGAGTCGCAGATGATCGATCACCTGGGCCAGCTCGCCGACCAGGCGACGAACACGACGCTCTCGGAGGCCATCGACGCCCACCGCGACCAGACCGCATCGATCACCTGCTCGAGGCCCGTGGCGGGCGGCCGGAGGCGCATCAGGACGCGTCGATGCACGCGATTCTCGACGAGGCCGAGAAATGGGCCGGCATGATCGAGGACGGCAGTCTGAGGGATGCCGGGTTGATCGCCTCGCTCCAGCGCATGGAGCACTACGAGATCGCCGTTCTGGGCACGCTGGCGAACTGGGCGAAGAAACTCGGTCACGAAGACGA
>CAZTGH010000451.1:0-4404 GCA_964612985.1 uncultured Pirellulales bacterium | reverse complement strand
TTCACATCGATGACTTGAAATCCAGGATCGCAGACCTATACTGCACCGACGGGTCCCGGGGGCAGACCGCTCCAGACAAACCGCATTGGAGAAAGGAACGACATGCTCAAGAACATCCCGCCGATCATCTCGCCCGAACTGATCAAAGTCCTGATGGAGATGGGCCATGGCGACGAGATCGTGCTGGCCGATGGCAACTTTCCCGCTGCCAGCGTCGCCCAAAGGCTGCTCCGCTGCGACGGCCATGGCGTGCCCCCGCTGCTGGAGGCGGTGCTGAAGTTCTTCCCGCTGGATATCTACGTCGAGCAGCCCGTGGCGCTGATGGCGGTCGTCCCGGGCGACACCACCCAGCCGACGATCTGGGAGCGGTATCGCGAAATCGTAACCGCCAGCGGCGAAAAATTCTCCGATTTCGAGCACGTCGAGCGTTTCGCCTTCTACGAAAGGGCCAGGAAGGCCTACGCCGTCGTCGCCACCAGTGAAAAGGCCCTGTACGCCAATGTGATCCTCAAGAAAGGCGTCTTATAGCGAAATCCAGGTGGTTTTGATCGGCCTGCATACCGATGGTATATGACAACTGGGTAGTTTGCGGTTGGTTTGCGATTTTCTTGAGGGCAGACCGGGGATTCCCCGGTGTTGGAAAGAGCCGCCATTGTCCCATAAATCGCGGTCGATCCTTGACACGGTCGCAATGTGGCGGTAGAATTGACGCAATCTGGTGGCATGGGTGTTTCCAACTCCGGTACCGGCGCGTCGTCTGGCAAAAGGACGGTCTTGCGTGTGAACCGGGTTTTTTCTCGCCGATAGAGGTGGGGATTTCGGTTGCATGCGGACGGAGGCTAGGGAACAGGTCTGGGCCGGTGCGCATCTGTAAAGATGAGTTCGCGCCGATCCATGCGCTTCGGGATGGCTTTTGTTGCCCGCGGGTGCGTTTTGGCACGATGGCATGGCCTCCCAAGCGGGTCGTGAGCATTTTTGGCGCCGAGAGAGGCAAGGACAAGAAGGAAAGGGCCATGAACAATAAGCGGAGAGGTTTTACGCTGATCGAACTTCTGGTGGTCATTGCGATCATCGCGGTGCTGATGGGGATTCTGATGCCGGCGCTGAGTCGTGTCAGGAAACAGGCCAGAAAGGTCACCTGTCTGGCCAATCTGAAGCAGTGGGGCTTGGCGTTCGCTCTGTATTGTGAAGACAATGACGGCAAGTTCTTCACGGGAGAGGTTAACGGCAGCACCGCGGGTGTCGGCTCCGGCGAGTTCTGGCGGGAGACGATGCGGCCTTATTCCAAGGACATCAAGATGTGGCTCTGTCCGCAGGCCGTGAAGCCTCGTCCCACGGGCGGTATCCCGGCGGGCGGCTGGTCCTATACCGCCTGGGAAGTTATGGACGATGTTGGCAGCTACGGTCTCAACGGCTGGATCCTGAACATCCGTGAGGCGAGAGGTTCCAAGACCGCAGCCTGGGGTCGTCCAGATCTCGATGCACAGGGCAGGTCGCGGCACTGGGGCAGGCCGCCGAGCAAGAATGCCAACGACGTGCCGGTCTTTGCGGGAAGCTGGTGGGTGGATTTCTGGCCCCTGGAGACGGACCAGCCTCCGGAGACGGATGCCGGGCCCGGCGATACGCCCGGCACCAACGAGATGAACCGCGTCTGTGTCGATCGGCATGATGGTTTCGTCAACGTGTTGTTCGCCGATTGGACCGTTCGGTCGGTCGGCCTCAAAGAGCTATGGACGCTGAAGTGGCACAAGACATACAATGTCAGCGGCCCCTGGACTCGCGCCGGAGGCGTCGATCCGAGTTCGTGGCCGCAATGGATGCACAGATATAAGGATTACTAAACCGAATCCGTTTTCAACGAGTGGCGGGCGGCGGCGCACCGAGGTGTGGCGGTGATTGTCGGGCCGTATGAAGATCAGCGATACGTGTAGGAGTAGTGTCATGGATAAGAGAACAAAGGGTTTCACGTTGATCGAGCTTCTGGTGGTGATCGCCATTATCGCGATCCTGATGGCGATTCTGATGCCGACATTGAACCGTGCCCGAGAGCAGGGTCGCCGTGCGGCGTGTCTGGCCAACCTCAAGCAGTTGACGCTGGCCTGGCTGATGTATGCCGACGAGAATGCCGGCAAGATCGTCAATGGCGCCGCCGGCATCGACGGCACGATCGGCTCGCAAGGACCCTGGTGGGTCGGCAAGTGCTGGGACGATGGCTATTCGACCGGTGCGCAGGCGCCGGAGGAGTTGCAGAAGGATGAGATCAAAGAAGGTGCGTTGTATCCGTACGTCCGTGATACCGGGCCGTACCGTTGCCCGACGGGTACGCGCGGTGAGATGCTGACGTATGCCGCGATGGATTCGGTGAACGGGCTGTCGCGAACCGGGACCACGACTACCGTCGCCGGCAAGAAGGTCGGGACCCGTGTCGGCAAAACGGTCGTCTGGTTACGACGGATCGATGAGATCGTCAGCCCCGGTCCCGCCTATCGCATGGTCTTCATCGACGAAGGCTGGGTCACGCCCGACAGTTACGCGGTGCACTATCAGCAGGAAACCTGGTGGGACGACGCCCCCGTCCGGCATGGCGACGGCACGAACGCCTCGTTTGCCGACGGTCACGTCGAATATCACAAGTGGAGAGGCTCCGGTACCGTCAAGTGGGGCAAACTCCAGCAGAGGGCCCACTCCAGCAACAACCGCGCCCCGGAAGGCGAAGATGACTATGAGGATCTGCACTGGCTGCAGGAAGCCACCTGGGGTCGCCTGGGCTACTGACTTATTCATAGTGCCACCGCGAATCTCCGGGCAGAAGGCACTGGTACCCAGTTGAATTTGACGAGATCCCCGTCGCAAGACGGGGATCTTTTTTCTTTGGCTCATTCGGTTCTTGGGTACTTCCTGAGTCAGGCACGCCCGAAACGGGCGTGAAGAGGAAAATCTCAGGGGTCTGGGGACGGAGAACCCAGCAGCTACCGAAGTACGCAAGAACCGGATGAGCCTTTTTTTTGAGGACCCGGGGGGCGAAGGACGGCTCAAACGGTTTGCCGTCGATTGCGGAAGCTCAGAGGAACCACCAGGACGGCACAATCGGCCTTGCGGACGACTTTCTCGGTGACGTTGCCGAACAGGGCCTTCTGGAGGGCGCTGCGACCCTGACGGCCCATCACGATCAGGTCGATCTGCCGCTCGCGGGCAAAGGCCAGGATCTGCTGATTGTCCTTTCCGATGCGGATCTCGACGTTCAGTTCGAGGTGCTCGGGCACTTGGGATCGGTACGTCTCGATTCGCTCGTCTACATCGTGCCGGGCCTTGGCGTCGACGTCCTCCACCTCGTAGATGTAGGTCTTCCAGAACTGGGCCTCGGATTCCGGGATCACGTGGAGCAGGTGGAGCCGGCAGCCCGGCCTTCGGCTGGCGGCGTCGACCGCGAAGGAAAAGGCGAAGTCGGCGTTCTCCGAGAAGTCCGTGCAGAAGAGGATCTGCGAGAACGTCGTTTCACCCAAGCTGAGCGGTTCCATCGTTCGATTGCCTCCTGAGTCCCGACGGTTTTCGGGACGTCTCCTTTACTTAACCATCTCCGGCAGGAACAGACACAATTGCGGGAAGACGATCAGGAGGATCGCCGCGACGATCAGGGCCCCCAGGAACGGCAGGGCCCCTCGAAACACCGTCTGCAACGATACATCCCGCTCGATCCCGCTGACGACGTACACGCAAACCCCCACGGGCGGGCTGATCACGCCCATTTGCGTGACGACCACGATGATGACCCCAAACCAGATGGGGTCGTATCCGAGCTGGACGACAACGGGGTAGAAGATCGGAATGGTCAACAGGATCAGGCCCAGCGCGTCGACGAAGCAGCCCGCCAGGAGATAGAACAGGATGATGAGCCCCATGATGGTCCAGCCGGGCAGGGGCAGATTGGCCAGCGTCGACGCCAGGGCGAAGGGGATTCGCGTGACCGCCAGGAACTTGCCGAAGATGACGGCGCCGGTGACGATGATCATGACCATGCACGAGGTGCGGACCGTCTCCTGGAGCGAGCGGACGACCTTGCGGATCGTCAACTGTCTCTTGACCAGAGCGATCACCAGCGTGCCGGCCGCACCGATGGCCGCGGCCTCGGTGGGGGTGAAGAACCCCGCGAACATACCGCCAATGACCACCACGAACAGTACCAGCGTCTCGATGACGCCGGTCAGCGAGGCGAATTTCGCCAGCCAGCCGGTCGGCGGGGCCGCGGGGCCCAGGTGGGGTCGGCGTTTGCAGTTCAGATAGATCGTCAGGCAGAACAGCAGGGCGATCAGCAGACCCGGGACGATCCCGGCGATGAACAGCTTGCCCACGGATTGTTCGGTCATGATGGCATAGACGATGAAGACCACGCTGGGCGGGATGAGC
>CAZTGH010000450.1:0-4426 GCA_964612985.1 uncultured Pirellulales bacterium | reverse complement strand
GCGATCCCGGCGTCCCCCAGGACACCCCCCACGCCCTCGAAGCCGCCCGCCAGGGCAAACACCTCTACGGCCGTCCCCCAACACCTTGACCCCACCCAGGCGACTTCCGCACGAAAGAGGTTATCCCTCTCGCCCCCCAACCATCGATCGAAAATCCCAAATCCCAAATGATAAATCGTAAATCATAAATTGAAAATCCCTCCCTCCTCCCCGAATCATCAATAATCAATCATCAATTATCAATCTCAAGCCCCGGCCTTCCGCCTACGCAAATCGCCCCACCCCTTCCCTTTCCGCGCGGATCCGAAAAACCTCATAGCGCAGAACGTGCAACACCGTCCAAGGGTAGAGGCCGGCATTGATCCGGCCGACACCGCTGTGACGCCGACCAACGCCGCCGCAGCACGAACCCGATGGTGGTCTGACCGGAATCGTGACGATCCTGAGACCCATCCAAGTGCCCGCCTGGCTCGAGCGCATCGCCGTGCCGCTCGTCCTGTTCTACCGCCGCCTCCGCTACGGATACCCCTTCCGCCGCATCCCCCTGACCCAGGGCCTCTACGCCCTCGTCGACCCCGAAGACTACGACGCCCTCGCCCGCTACAAGTGGCACGCCACCCGAGGCCGCACCACCTTCTACGCCCAGCGCAAGGCCTGGGACCCCGTCACCCGCCGCGAGGTCGCCATCAAGATGCACCGCCAGATCCTCCCCGTCGGCGATGGCCTCCTCGTCGACCACATCAACCGCCACGGCCTCGACAATCGCAAGGCCAACCTCCGCAGCGCCACCCGCGCCCAGAACGCCTGCAACCGCCAGCGTGCCGGCCGCCCCAACGGCCACTCCGCCTACCGCGGCGTCACCTGGCACCAGGGCATGAAACAGTGGTTCGCCCACATCGGCGTCCAGCGCCGCACCATCCCCCTGGAGCGGGTCCATACAAAGAAAACGGGACCCGGAAATAACCCGGGACCCGAATGACTCCGAAATAGACTGGGCTGTGTTGCCCCCGGCTAGTTCTCCAGCGCCTCATAACGGAGCCGGTTGACGATCCCTCTGGCGCCGCCCTCGAAGGCGTTTTCGAAAACATGCAGCGCCGCGTCCCAGTCGTCGACCACGCCCGTCAACGTCACGATGCCGTTCTGCACGCTCACCTCGATACGCCCCAGGTCCACGAACGGACTCCAGAACATCTCGCTCTCGACCTCTTCTTTCACCTCAGCGTCCGATACCGCCTCCCAGCCCTCGGGCCGGATGTCGAGGTTGTTCTCAACCTCCGTGATCCCGTGGACCTTCGAGGCCACCGTCTCCAGGATGGCGCTTTCGCCTTCCGTCCGCACGAAGCCGAACAGAACCATCTTGCCCGCCCGGCACGTCGCGAAGACGTTCTCGACCATGTTCTGCCGCCGCTCCGTCGTCAACCGCTCCTCGAACCGGCGCACACAGTCCTGCCGACCGCCCAGCAGCTCCAGACGCTCTTCCCGACTCGGCAGGCCCTCATCCTGCTCGCCCTGCCCTTCTCGCATCTGCTGTTGCCGCTGACCTTCCTGCATCGGCTGCTGCTGTTGCTGCTGACCTTCACGGATGGCCTGCTCCTGCTGCCTCTGCTGTTCCGTCGCGCGATCCTCTTCATACGTCGGATAGATATAACCGTAGATCGCGTAGAACCCCTGATCCGAATCGACCTCCAACTCGTTTTCAACGTCCTCGACGCCTTGCACGTCCCGCACGATCTGCGCCACCTGCTCGCGCTGCTCTTCGTCCGCGACGCTGCCGCGAAGCGTGGCCGTCCCGTCGCTCACCACCACCAGCACACCGCCCTCTCCCTGGAACTCATCCAACAGCCGCTGCTCCGCCCGCTCGGCCACCGACCGTTCCGAGGCCGTCATCTGACCCTGCGCCTGCTGACGCTGCCGTTCCAGATTCACCGACACCAGGCTCTCAACATCTTCGACGCCTTCGATCGACTTGACCGTCTCGGTCAGTTCCTGCTCCTGTTCTTTGCTGTCGACCGAGCCGAACAGCACCGCACGCCCCTGGCTGGCCGCCACGTACACGCCGTTGGGCTCGATCACGCGAACCGTCAACTGCTCGCCCACCTTCTCATCGATCTGCCACTGAATCTGCCGACTCAACTGCCGCTCCGACTCCTTCGTCGACTCCCGAGCCTTCTGGGCGTCACCGGTCTGCTTCTGACTCTGCGGCTGCTTCTGCGGGGCCTCTCCGCCCACCATCAGCGCGTTCTCGACGTTCTGCACGCCCTCGACCGACCGAACCGCCTGTTCGATCTGTTGCCTCTGATGCTGGTTCTCCACCGGACCGAAGAGTGCCACGTCGCCACGATTGATGACCACGTACACGGACTCCGGATCGATGACGCGTACCGCCTGCTTGCCGGAGATCTTCTGTTCCAACTGCTTCTGGATCTTGCTCGTCAACTGCCCATCCGCAGCTTTCTGCTGCTCGCTCTTCTGCTGACTCACCCGCGCGCCCTGCCGGAAGGTCGGCTGCCGACCCGCATCTTCCTCCGCCACACGCAGCCGCGTCGCGACACGCGGCGCTCCGGCCTTAAACGCCGTCTCGATCACGTCCGCCATCTCACGCCACGTATCCACATTGCCGCGCAACACCACCGCGCCCTGCGTGAAGCGCACGTTCAGATTCGGCGCCGTCTCCGGCAGCTTCTCCTGAATCTTCTGCCGAACGCTCTGCGCCAAGCGCATCTCCTCCGGCCTCTGCTGCTCGCCTGACGCCTTGAGCCGATTGTCGACCTTCTCCACCGAATCCACCTTCTTGGCTGCTTCCTCCGCCTTGGCAATCTGCTCCTCCGGCACCCGACCCAGCAGAATCACCTCATGGCCCAACGCCAGGGCCAGAATCTGACCCTCCTGGCGCAGCCCCTGCTCGCTCAGGGCCCTGAAGACCTTCGCCTCCAACTTCTTGTCCCGCTGGTCCTTCTGCTGGCCCTGTTGATCCTGCTGTGTACTCTGCTGATCCTTCTGTTGGCTCTGCTGATCCTGGGCCACGCCGACGCTCAGTGTCCACGCGACAACACATGCCACCGCCAGACAAAGCACCTTCCTGTCCATTACCTGGGCTCTCATGATCGTTCTCCTTACAATGCATACCGTGGTTCATTCCGGCTCAGCCCGCCGCCGCCCTCTCCGCCGCGCACCTGTCCTGCGCCTCATCGCCGACCCCCCCCTGGCTCGCCTTTCAAGGTATACCGTTTCCCGCACCCGCCGTGCGTCAGGAGAATCCGCCCTGTCTCCCCTCCATTTTCCCCTACCCCCCTTGAGCCTTTCGCTCACGCCCCACGCCATCTCCTCCTCAACCGCCTTGAGCCTTGTCATGCTGAGTGCAACGAAGCGCCTCCGCCTCGACCGTGACTCGCCGTCATTCCCAAGTTAGGCAGAGGGCCAAATTAGGGGCAACTGGGGGTAATTCGGGCCTGTGGGCCCCGAGCGGTTTTGTAGGGATAAGACCTGCTGAAATCCTCAACCACGAATCGTTCAAGAGCGCCAATAGGATTTCGCCTTAACTTCCTGGAATGTTCTCGGTAGCATGGATATCCAGGTCGCCCTGCCGACGTGGCCCTTCCGCCCGCGTGGCTTCGGCCGCAGCGTCGAGCCCGACCGGAGCTTCGAGGAGATGACAACATGAGCAAGAGCATCATACGATCGACGATGTCCGGCTTGCTGACCCTCGCCTGCTGCGCAGGATTCCTGCTCGCCTCTCACGCGTTCCAACGGACCCCTCCTGTCGATGCCCCCTCGAATGGCAGTGAGCCGCAATGCCGATCTGGCATATCCGGGACCTTTTCGATCGTCGCCGTCGACCCGAACACAGGCCTCTGCGGCGCCGCCGTAGCCAGCAAGTACCCCGCGGTCGGTCGCGTCGTCCCCTACGTCCGCGCCGGCGTCGGCGCCTTCTGCACCCAGCACTGGCACCATCCCGAATGGGGCGAGCGGGCCCTCGACCTGCTCGCCGAAGGCATGCTCCCCGAGCAGGTCTTGGCCGAATTGCTCCGTAACGATGAGCGCCGTGACAAGCGCCAACTGGCCATCATCGACCTGTCCGGCCGGGCCGCCAATCGCAACCCCGCCCAGGCCGACGCCTCCGGCCTCTGGTGGGGCAGCGCCGCCGGACGATTCTACGCCTGCCAGGGCAACACCCTCACCGGTCGCCACGTCATCTTCGCCATGGCCCAGGCCTACGAAGAAACGCCGGGCACCCTGGCCGACCGCCTCATCGCCGCCCTCGTCGCAGGCGACCGCGCCGGAGGCGATCATCGAGGCCGCCTCGCCGCCGGTATCCGCATCGCCAGGACGGGAACCCCAGGCTACGCCCTCGAACTCTACGTCGACGAAAGCCACGACGCCGTCCACGACCTCGCCATGCCGAAGACCGACCGGATGATGTGGAACG